>NZ_JBNNFM010000006.1:0-205578 GCF_050267765.1 Flavobacterium sp. NPDC079362
TGTATCGTAAATTAAGAACCGCCTTGGTACGGATCCGTATGCCGGGTGGTGTGGAAGGTCGCCTAGGGAATTAATCCCTAGGCTCCTATCCGATTTATTTCTTCTTTCTCAATGAAATAATTGTTTGCAGAATGACTGAAATCATTACAAAAAACAATCCAAGATAAAATGAGGTACTCATTTCTTTTCCTTCATTAAAAAATAGAAAAGCTAAAATAATAGCATAAATTGGTTCCAGATTAAAAGTAAGGTTGGTTGTAAAAGCAGGTATCTTTTTTAATGCTTCTGCAAATAAAACATAAAGCCCCACGGTACAAAATAAAGAAAGTAATATCAGATAAAAGAAGTCACTTCCGCTTGGAATTAAACTTTTAGCAGGAAAGTAAATGAGGTATAATGGCATTAAGATTCCCAGGCAGATCGTGCCGCCAATCATTTGGTAATAATTGATGATTTTGCTATCATAAGTTTTTACCAATCTTTCGTTAAAGATCGTATAAAGTGCAGCAAATGCCGAAGAGATGCATCCCAGCAAAATTCCTGTTTGATAAGAACTGTCAAAATGAAAGATAAGACTTATCCCAAACAGTGTTATTATACTAAAGATCAATTGAGAAAAAACAAGTTTGTTTTTATTGAGCAGCGGTTCAAAAATTGCTGTAAAAAAACTGGTTAAGCAATAACAAACGACACCAATAGAAATGTTGGAATATTTGATACTGGCATAAAAAAAGACCCAATGTATGGCTATAAAAACACCAATTTTGACAATATTTAGTTTTTCGCGTATGTTGATTTGAGCTAATGTTCTCGTCAGTTTTATAAGGAAAAATAAAATTATTGCAGAAAAAAAGGTTCTGTACCAGACTAAAAGTCCTTCATTAAGAGAAATGAGCTTACCGAAAATGCCGGTAAAACCCGAAAGTAATACAGCTAAGTGTAACTTTAGATAGGATTTATTCATGAAAATGGTCTGTCCGATATCGGACAAGATTTAATTAATTACTAGTTAAATATGAAGTACGCAAAAAACAGTTGATGTAATATCAACTTGCAACTTCATCTAATTTTAGAAAGAAATTAAACTCTTGGCGGAGGAAGACAACCTTTTCTATTCATTGTTTTTGTTTTTTCAAATTTATGAAAATTTGATTAGTACTTAACGTTTGGCAGCGATTTTTTCTCTGCGATAATTATTAATGCAATATTGTTGCGATAATTTGAATAATTGCTAACTTTGACACAAGTTGTATGAACAACGCGCAGAAATAAATAAAAAATAACATGGCAGAATTCTGGGAAGATAATTTTGTAGAGAAACAAGAAATGTGGGGGCTTGATCCGGCAAAATCAGCGATATTGGCGAAGAATTTGTTTGTTGAAAATTCAGTTAAGAATGTTTTGATTCCTGGAATTGGCTATGGCAGAAATGCACAAGTTTTTAGGGAAAATGGAATAACGGTAACGGGAATCGAAATATCAAGAACAGCTATTGAACTTGCAAGGAAGCATTACGGAGCTGATTTGAAAATTTTCCACGGTTCTGTAACGGATATGCCATTTGATAATGATCAATATGATGGCATATTTTGTTATGCTTTAATACATTTATTGAATAGTGATGAAAGAAAAAAACTGATTCAGGATTGCTATAATCAATTATCGGAAGATGGTTTTATGGTTTTTACAGTTATTACCAAAGAAGCTCAGACTTATGGCAAAGGTAAATTTATTAGCAAAGATCGATACGAAATATTCGATGGTGTAAAAATGTTTTTTTATGATAAAGAATCAGTTCGCGAAGAATTTGGTAAATTTGGATTGTTTGAGATTATGGAGCTTGATGAGAGTTTTCCGTTTTTTATGATTAAATGTAAAAAGATATAATTGTAGGAAAATATGTTTATATTGCAGAAAAATTAGATGAAATGGAAAGTATTGTAATCAGAAGAGCGAAGAAAGAGGAGCTGGAATGGATAAATTCTAAATATTCTCAAATTGATTTTGTTCATTCTAATTTTGAAAAGGAAATTATTGCTATTTCGGAACATAAAGGTGAAAGATGTAGTTTAGGCAGAATTGTAATTATTGACCAAAATAATTGCGAGCTAGGAGGAATGTTTCGTCAATTCGGTATTCGTTGATGAATTGAGTAAAGTTTTTATTCAAATTGTCATTAATAAACTGAGATAGTAATTGAGGGCGAATATTTAATTCTTTTGCAAAAATTGATAAAGTGAGGTCAGGATTAGTGTAAATTTTTCTAGTTTCAAAAAGTATATTGATTTGTTCCTGAATTTCCTTTACTAACTTTTCATCTATCTTGTTTACGTATTTTTCTTTGTTAATCACTGAAATTGATGATTTGTTTTTTGCATAATAAATAAGAAGCAAGGAAATGTAAAAACTGAAGGAAAAAGTCAAAGCGCCTGAAATATATGAAGTATATTTAGCTAAAGAATACGAAAGCCATATTGCAAAAACGCCGAAAATAACTGAGAGTATCCAAGTTTCATGATAGCTAATTTGGTTGCGATTAGTGGCTAGTTTCTTAAAAATTTGTTTGGCCTCATAGATGGATAATACAATAAAAAAGAACCATTGAATATTTATAAAGTAATAAATTATTCCTCTCCATATTGCAGGGTGCTCTTTATGTGGAAAAAGAAAACCAAAAACGATTATAGTTGTAATTAATAAAGTAAGACTGTATTTTGCAAAAGAGTAATTAAGATTTTGCAGTATTGATCTAACATAAAAATATAGTAAAGGACCAATTAAAAAACAAGCAGACAAGCCTATTTGTAAATACGTTTTTGACAACAGCGGATTAAAATTGTAGAATACTGATTTTCCTATTCTTATACTTAATGACAATAATAAAAGTCCAAGAAATAAATCAGATTTAGTTTTGTTGCGTTTGAATGATAAAAAATAAGAACTCAAAACAACACTATTAAAAACACCCAGAGCACTTAAAAAATAATAATATTTAGTTGTTAATATTCATCAATTATAAAATATAATTTCTTTTTAGGATTGTTTGCAGTTAACTTAAAGATACCCGCTAAAAATGGTCAGGTAAGTTTTTTACAATACTACATAAAAATATCAATATGGTAAGTACGTTTTTATGTATGTAGAATATTATTTTTTCAAGCAAAAGAAGAATGAATTTATAATTCCAGTAAAATAGAAGTTTTTAGTAGTGAATTTAGAGTAGCGAATAAATATAGATTTCTTCTTATTCAGATTTTCTAAATTTCAACTTTTGCACCTGGTCCGATAATTTTAGAAAAAAATAAAGACATAAAAAAACTCCTTAATTTCTTAAGAAGTTTCTTGGTGGGCGATGAGGGGTTCGAACCCCCGACCCCCTCGGTGTAAACGAGGTGCTCTGAACCAGCTGAGCTAATCGCCCTATTTTACTAGGTTGCTATCGTTTGTGATTGCGAGTGCAAATATAAGCCACTTTTTCAGTTCTGCAAAGAAAACAAGCTAAAAATTTAAAGTTTTTTTAAAGTTTTTTCTATCTCGTTGTAATTGAATTTATTATAAAGGAATTTTTTTTGTCCTTTTTAGAATAATTTCAAGTTCTATTAGTTCAAAGGCAATTCGGCAACGACAAAAGTGCTTCCGCCAACATAAATAAAATCGTTTTGAGTTGCATTTTGTCTGGCAGCATCGAAAGCTTCTGACACAGAATTGTATTTCTCACCTAATAAACCATATTTTTTAGCCGCTTCTTTTAGAATTTCAGTATCTAAACCTCTTGACGAATCAGGTCTGCAAAAATAGTATTGTGCTTTTTTAGGAAAAAGCGGCAAGATAGAATCCAGGTCTTTGTCATTGACAACTCCCAGAACAATATGTAGAGTATCAAAAGTTTCTTTCTGAATCTGGTTCATTACAACCGCTAATCCGTGTTTATTATGTGCCGTATCACAAATAATTTTTGGGTTTTCGCCCAATTGCTGCCATCTTCCTTGTAAGCCGGTATTTTTTACAACATTCAATAAACCAGATTTTAGACTTTCGACTGAAACCTTAAATTCATTTTGAGAATTCAAAACTGCGATAGTTTGCTGAACCGTTTTTTTATTATGAAATTGATAATCCCCAATCAAATCAGAAGGAAAAACTTCTGAAATCAAATCCGATGCAAAATAAACAGGCGCATTGTTTTCTTGAGCTTTGGCTAAAAATACAGGCTGAGTTTCATCCGTATATTCACCAATTACAACAGGAACATTAGGTTTTATAATACCTGCTTTTTCGCCTGCAATAAGTGCGGGAGTATTACCTAAAAACTGAGTATGATCTAAATCGATGTTGGTAATAACAGCAACCAAAGGTGTAATAATATTTGTAGCATCTAATCTTCCGCCAAGACCAACTTCTATAATGGCAATATCTACTTTTTCAGCTGCAAAATAATCAAACGCAAGACCTACAGACATTTCGAAAAAACTCATGTCATTGGCCTCAAAAAAGTCTTTGTGTTTGGCGACAAATTCACACACAAAATCTTCTGAAATTTCTTGGCCATTGATTTTAATTCTTTCCCTGAAATCCTTTAAGTGGGGCGAAGTATACAACCCCACTTTATATCCCGCCTCTTGCAAAACCGAAGCCAACATATGCGAAGTTGATCCTTTGCCATTAGTTCCCGCAACATGAATGCATTTTAACTGGTTTTGCGGATTATCAAGATGTGCTGCCAATAGTTTAATATTGGTCAAATCTTCTTTATATGCCGAGGCGCCTTGAAGTTGATACATCGGGAGTTGATTGAACATCCAATTGGTAGTTTCCTGATAGTTCATGTATTTTATATAAAATAGTTGTTGATTGAAATAATTTTCGATTTTTTTAGTTTTATATTACAGCGAAAATTATCTTTATTGCAAATTTCAAATATTTTTTAGAATTAATTATTAAAAACAAGAATTAATATATGTTTAGTTTTATTCAATTACAAACAGATACAATTGCAAATGCCGCATCTAACGTAGTTATCGAAAAAATCGCACCAAATACTGAGATCTCGGTTTTAGGATTTATCTTAAAAGGAGGTTTTTTTCTGATCCCCATCGCTATATTATTATTCTACACTTTTTACGTTATTATAGAACGTTATCTATATATTAGTAAAGCTTCGAAAATTGATGCAAGATTAATGCAGGATGTAGGAGATAAACTGAACGACGGAAATATCGAATTGGCCAGAACTATTGTAGAAAGAAGCAATACTGCTGCCGCAAATATTCTGAAAGAAGGTGTTTTAGTGATCGGAAGACCAATTGCTGAGATTGAATCAAATATGGACCGTGCTGCCGATATTGAAATTGGTGAAATGGAACGACGCTTAGGTCACTTAGGTCTTATTGCCGGTATTGCGCCAACTCTGGGTTTTATTGGGACAATTTCCGGGGTAATTAAGATTTTTTACAGTATCTCAGTTACAGAGAATATTAGTATTGGAAACATTTCCGGAGGCTTATACGAAAAAATGATTAGTTCAGGATCAGGGCTTATTGTAGGTATTATCGCTTATAGTGCGTACCATTTACTAAACGGAAAAATTGATGATTTTGCTTTAAAAATTCAGAAACAAATATTAGAATTTGTCAATATAATTCAAAGATCATAAGGTATGTCTATTAAGAGAAAAAGAAGATTTCATGCCGAAGTGGCAACTTCATCCTTGAGTGATATTATGTTTTTCCTGCTGTTGTTTTTTCTTATTATCTCAACGCTTGCAAACCCTAATGTTATCAAAATGACTTTGCCTAAAGCGAAATCAAATGAAAAAACGAATAAACAACTGATCAGTTTGTCCGTTACCGAAGATAAAAAATTCTACATCGACAAAGAACCAGTTGACTTCGAAAATCTTGAAACTAGTTTAATGTCAAAAATAGGAGCAGACAAAGAGCAAACCGTTGTAGTTAGAATTCCGTTTAATTTGCAGGTACAGGATTTAGTTGATGTACTACAAATAGGAGTGAAGAATAACTTAAAGTTTGTGATTGCTACCAGTCCCAAGTAAAATGATCATTAGGGCGTGACCACAATAAAAAAATGGGCTAATCAGCATAACGTTGATTCGCTCATTTTTTTATTGCGGTCGGGCTATCCGGTCCGCCGCGGCGGATTCCTCCTATCCCTCACGCAAAAAGAAAGAGTATAGAATAAAGAGTATAGAATAAAGAGTATAGAATAAAGAGTATAGAATAAAGAGTATAGAATAAAGAGTATAGAGGAAAGAGTATAGAGGAAAGAGTATAGAAGAAAGAGTATAGAGGAAAGAGTATAGAGGAAAGAGTATAGAATAAAGAGTATAGAAGAAAGAGTAAAGAGAAGGGATTAAAGAAAAAGTAGCCATAGAGTATGTCATTTCGACCGGAGGGAGAAATCACACAAGAAACTCCGCAAAGAAAAGGTCAATCTTTGTCGATGAGTGCGATTTCTCCCTGCGGTTTAAATGACAAACTACACGAATAAAACATAAAAAAAAAGGCTTTCTGAAAATCATCAGAAAGCCTTTTTTTATGATTATCACAATTAGTGTGAATCAGTAAATTTGTGTTTTTAATCCAGGCTAAAATTATAAATAATCTTACCAACTTGTTTAGCAGGTGCATCAGCATCAGCGTCCCATTTGGTATTCATGGCCGCAATTTTTGCCTGATCCAGCAAACATCTTGCAGTGTTTGTCGTTCCTTTTATTCCAGGGGTTGCGCTGATTGTTTTTCCGTTTTGATCTACTGTAACTTCAACAACTACTTTTCCGGCTTCTTCACAAGTATATTTTGGTGCAGGTTTAGATAATGCTTTTCGTGTTCCTAGAGAGTATCCTGATCCGCCGCCAGAACCTCCGCCGCTTCCGGCTCCGTATCCGCTTCCTGTGCCAATGCCATTTCCGGTTCCGTTTCCGCCACCAGTTCCGCCACCGGAACCTCCGGTGCCATAATATCCGTTCGAGCTTAGACTTCCGCCTGCTTTTCCTTTATTTCCTGCTGCCTTATCATCTCCATCACCGCCTTTGTTAGATCCTTTTAAGATGCTTGATAAAGCATCGTTTGTAGAGTTCGAAACTTTAGGCTTTTCAGGAACAGGTTTAGCCTCAGGTTTTACGACAGGTGTTGCTTTTTTAGGTTTTTCTTTCGTCGGAATAACAACATCGTTATTATCGTCTGCTGTATTTTCCTGAGTTATAATAGCTTCGTCCGGAGTCGATTTTGCAGGAGCTTGTTTAGTTTCGTTTTTCACATTCAAAACTTCGCTTTTATAGTTTGCTCCAGAGCCTAAATCGCTGTCTCCAAAGTTTACCGTTACGCCACCACCGCCACCGCCAGAAGCAAGTGCAGCATTGTTTTCCGGATTATATGGAGGCCAAAAACGGATAAAAAATAAAAGCAATAATAAGACAGCATATATTGCTGTAGATATTAATAAAGATTTCTTTTTATCTGAAGAATCTGTAAAAGTCATTTTGATTCTGAGTTTTGTAATAGTATTTAATAAAAACGTTTAAAAGTAGTAAAAATTGTTTAGAAACAAAGAGGTAATTTAACCGCAAAGCCCGCAAAGAGTTTACGCAAGGGGCGCTAATTTATTTGTCGCAAAGCCGCGAAGTCGTAAAGTTTTCCTTTTTTAAGTTTTTCTTTGCGACTTCACGGCTTTTCGTGATTAAAAAAAAGCTTTGCGAACCTTGCGTAAACCCTTGCTTCCTTTGCGGTTAAACAAAAAAACGAGCCAAATAATTTAGCTCGTTTTAGAATAAAAGTATAAAGAAAATTATACTAATTGTTTCAATGCAATCTCAAAAGCTGTTGCACTGATATTTGTTTTTGATGGATTTAAAGCGTGAGCTTTTACAATCGCATTTTTTATAGTTTCTGACGTATCATTAAAAATAGCCTCATCGGTCATTTGAACTTTTTTCTCCATAAAATAAGCAAAAACCCTTGCCATTCCGCAATTTGAAATAAAATCCGGAATCAAACTTACCTTATGATCTACTTCTTCCATGATCGAACCAAAGAAAATTTCCTTGTCAGCAAAAGGAACATTCGCACCACAAGAAATTACTTCTAGTCCGTTTGCGATTAAACTATCGATTTGAGTTTGTTGTACCAATCTTGAAGCCGCACAAGGTGTGAAAATTTCAGCACCAATAGTCCATATTTTTGAGTTGATTTCTTCAAAAGGAATCATGTTATCGGCAACTAATTTGTTTCCGTCCTTATTAAGGAATAAAGTTTTAATTTCTTCAAAAGAAAAACCTTCTTCCTTGATTAATCCACCATCACGATCGATAATCCCGATCACTTTTGCACCCATTTCGGCTAAGTAAAAAGCAGCTGCAGAACCTACGTTTCCAAAACCTTGTACGATAGCTTTTTTACCTTTGATGTCACCGCCGTATGTTGCATAAAAATGACGAACCGCTTCGGCAACGCCATAACCGGTAATCATATCGGCAACAGTATATTTTCTGGTTACATCAGGAGAGAATTTAGGGTTTTCGATTACCTTGATAACACCTTGGCGTAACTGACCAATTCTATTGATTTTGTCTGCTTCAGTTGGTTTAAAGTGTCCGTTGAAAACACCTTCCTGCGGATGCCATACACCACATTCTTCTGTCATTGGAATAACTTCGTGAATTTCATCAACATTCAAATCCCCACCAGTTCCGTAGTAACTTTTTAATAATGGCGAAACCGCTTTGTACCAACGTTGTAAAACTCCTTTTTTACGAGGATCATTCGGATCAAAATTAATTCCGGATTTTGCACCTCCAATTGCAGGTCCCGAAACTGAAAATTTTACTTCCATAGTTTTGGCCAATGATAAAACTTCATTCATATCCAAGCCTTTTCTCATTCTTGTTCCTCCACCTGCAGCTCCTCCACGAAGTGAATTAATAACAGTCCAACCTTCAGCTTCTGTCTCAGAATCTTTCCAGTTAAAAACAATTTCAGGTGGTTTATTTTCAAATTGCTGTAATAAATCTTTCATTTTAATGAGATATGTTTAGTTTGTGTAAAAGTATGAAATAGAATAATGCGAATAATGTATTTCAGCTCAATTTTTATTAAACAAAAAAAGAAAGCCGAAAACAGTGCGTTTTCGGCTTTAAATATATTTTTTAAGACTGAGAATTTATATCCCCAGTAAATGTTTTTTCAAAGTTTCATCTACCGGTTTGTTGGAAAGCCAGATTCCGAATAATGCTTTTTTGAAATCAAATCCGGGAATTTTTCCTTTTAAAACTTCATTTTTATAAACATTGATAGTTTGATCAAGTGGATTGTATCCTAAAATAAACACATCTTTTTCTGTAATAGGATCGCTCAAAAATGTTTTAAACTCTTCTATTCTGGGTCTTAATTCCTGGAGATTGCTTCCTGCTGATTTTTCGAAACCACTATTCATTGCTTTGGTTAATTTATTTGATGAAACCATCGATGATGTGATTTCAATTCTAATCGCCATTTCGGTATCGCTATCAATAATAAATTCCGGATCCTGACTTAATTGAGATAAATATAATGCCTGCACATAAACTTCAAGCCACATTTTAGATCTTCCTCCGGCTCCGTTAAGCTGTAAAGTTTTGTTTTGAAATTCAATTTTTCTTGGAACTGTAACTCCGTTTACATCCAATTGGGTTTGGGCAAAAGTAGTAGAAAATTGCAAGCTTAAAAGTAGAGTGAGTAAAAGTGTAATTTTTTTCATGTTCTGTTAATTTTGTAATTTTTAGGTAAAAATAATAGTAAATTATCAATTTATCTTTCAAATTAAACATGTTTTTTTACTCTGTGCCTTGTTTTTTTAGAACGTATTGTATTAACAATCAATTTAGTAAGAGTTGGTTTACGTAGTTTTACCTGTTTTGCGATTTATTTACTTCTTTTTAGGCTACAGACCTGCTGTACTTTAAGTTTTGAGTCACTTTTACCTGTATTTATATTCTTAAATTTTACAGAAAACATTGCAAACTTATCGTCACTATTGCTAAATTTCATAATAATTACGAAAACGATATCGCAATTGTTGCTGATCCCTTAAAATTATATGCATGCATTGTTAATTTCACATTTAAAAATTATCTTTGAGAGCCTTTTTCAAGGAAATAAAAACAATTCAAAAAACAAAAACAACCATCGTCTAAACAGGAATATTCTGAAATTTGGTTTAGAGGAATAATTAAATAATATAACTATGGATTTCAATCTTACCGAAGAACATTTAATGATTCAACAAGCCGCGAGAGATTTTGCTCAAAACGAATTGTTACCAGGTGTTATTGAACGTGACGAAAAACAAATTTTTCCGACTGAGCAAGTAAAAAAAATGGGACAATTAGGTTTCATGGGAATGATGGTTGATCCTAAATACGGAGGTAGTGGTTTAGATGCGATTTCGTACGTAATTGCTATGGAAGAAATTTCTAAAGTAGATGCATCTGCTTCTGTAGTGATGTCTGTAAACAACTCATTAGTTTGTTGGGGTTTACAGGAATTTGGAACTGAAGAACAAAAACAAAAATATTTACCGGGTTTAGCCTCCGGTGAAATTCACGGAGCATTTTGCTTAAGTGAGCCGGAAGCAGGTAGTGATGCAACTTCTCAAAAAACTACTGCGGTAGACATGGGAGATCACTATATTGTAAACGGAACAAAAAACTGGATTACCAACGGAAATACAGCGTCAGTTTATTTGGTGATTGCTCAAACGCATCCGGAATTAAAGCATAAAGGAATCAATGCTTTGATCATGACCAAAGATATGCCGGGTTTTGCTATTGGACCAAAAGAGCAAAAAATGGGAATTCGTGGTTCTGATACGCACTCTTTAATGTTTAGTGATGTAAAGGTTCCTAAAGAAAACAGAATTGGAGAAGATGGTTTCGGATTCAAGTTTGCAATGAAAACACTTGCAGGCGGACGTATCGGGATTGCATCTCAGGCTTTAGGAATTGCTTCCGGAGCTTATGAGTTAGCTTTAAAATATTCAAAAGAGCGTAAATCTTTTGGAACTGAAATCTGTAACCATCAGGCGATTGCTTTTAAATTGGCTGATATGGCAGTAAATATCGAAGCAGCGCGTCATTTGTGTATGAAAGCGGCCTGGGATAAAGACCAACATAAAAACTATGATGTAAGTGGTGCAATGGCAAAATTGTTTGCTTCACAAGTAGCAATGGACACCTCTATTGAAGCGGTTCAGATTCATGGAGGAAATGGTTATGTAAAAGAATATCATGTAGAACGTTTTATGCGTGATGCAAAAATTACTCAGATCTACGAAGGAACTTCTGAAATTCAGAAAATAGTAATTTCCAGATCAGTTATTGCAGGATAAATTTCCTTACAAAATATATTTTTTAAACCCTTTCAGGCCTTTAGCTTTGAAAGGGTTTATTGTTTAGAGGCTAAAATTGCTACATTTACATATAGAAAATTTACTTTATGTACGAAGATTTAAAATACTGGTACTTGCGGGATCATAAATTGTTCAGAACTTTGAGTTATTCTCAGATCAAACAATTGTGCATTATTACAGGTTTTAAAAAAGCTTCGAAAGGTGAGATTATTTATTTCTCTACTTCAGATGTGCCTCGTATATTTTTACTTAAAAAAGGCAATATCAAGATTGTTGCAATTGATGATGATGGAAACGAAACCATAAAAGATATTATCCAGAAGGGAGATTTGTTTGGCGAACTAACTTTAGAATCTGACAATAAAAATGAAGAGTACGCAAAAGTACTTTCAGATGATGTTGCAATCTGTAGTTTTCTAATGTCTGATTTTGAAGATTTATTGCTTAGAAACCCAACTTTGGCGCTTTCGTATACCAAGTTTGTGGGTTTAAAAATGAAACGCATCAAAAACAGTTATGCTAACTTAATCTCTAAAGATGCCAAAACCAGACTCTGTCAATTTCTAAAAGATTGGGCAGAGCAAGAAGGTGTTCGAGATGGAAATGCAGTTACCATAGAAAACTATTTGACCCAAAATGATATTGCTCAAATTATTTGCACCTCAAGACAAACCGCTACGCAATTGTTGAATGAAATGGAAACTAAAAATCTTTTAAGCTATAACAGAAAAGAAATCATGATTCCGGATATTACCAAAATTTAATTATTTTGAGCTAAGTGTAACTTAGCCGACATTTTGCTTTTTCATAGTGCAATAATTTTACATCATCAAAAAGATGTAAAATATTAAATTATGAAAAAATTACTTTTTATTGTTTTAGCAGCAATAACTTCCGTTGCTAATTCTCAGAACGCGATTGCTAAATCTGCGACTGATATCGCTCCTTTATTGATAGGAGAGAAGATTCCAAGCCTTACTTTAAAATCATCTGAAAACACAGCTGTAAATATTTCAGATTTACTTAAAAAGAAAAAGACAGTTCTTGTTTTTTATCGTGGTGGCTGGTGTCCGTATTGTAATGCCCATTTGCAAGCTTTGGCCGAAGCCGAAAAAGAAATCCTTGATCTGGGATATCAAATTATTGGCATAAGTCCTGATGCTCCCGAGAACTTAAAAATTACAGGAGAAAAGGATAAGGTAAACTATACCTTGCTTTCTGACTCAAAAGGAGAATTAATAAAAGCTTTAGGTATTGCTTTTGAAGCCCCTGAAAACTATAAATCCGTAATTAACGTACATTCTAATGGAGTCAATACGAGTTTGTTACCTGTTCCTTCAGTTTTTGTAGTAAACCCTGAAAGTGAGATTTTATTCGAATATATTTCTCCTGATTTTAAGCATCGTATTACAAACGAATTACTTGTTTCTGTATTAAAAACCTTCAAATAAAATAAGATGAAAATGCTAGTATTATTTGTATTGATTTTGATTTCAGCTATTTCATTTGCCCAGAACGATGCAAAACGACTTGATCAATACAATCTGGAAAATAAAGTTGCAATTCAGTGTTATGACCCGGTTGGGTATTTTAACAAAGGAAAAGCAATTAAAGGAAAAAAAGATTTATCTACATCTTATCAAGGCGTGGTTTATAAATTTTCATCAAGCCAAAATAAAGAGACATTCTTAAAAAATCCTTCAAAATATGAACCTCAATACGGAGGATGGTGCGCTTATGCAATGGGAAGTGCAGGAGAAAAAGTCGAGATAAATCCGGAGACTTTCAAGATTATCGACGGTAAACTTTATCTGTTTTACAATGCTTATTTCAATAACACGCTAAAAAGCTGGAACAAAGACGAAACTAATTTGAAGTCTAAAGCGGATAATAACTGGAAAAAAACATATAAATAAAGGTGCCATGAAAACTGAAAAAATAGCATGGGTTTTAAGAATCACAGCTGCAGCAATTTTATTACAAACACTATTTTTTAAATTCAGCGGAGCACCGGAAAGTATTTATATTTTTTCGACTCTCGGGATAGAACCTTACGGAAGAATTGGTTCCGGAGTAGCCGAGCTTATTGCAGCGATTTTAATTTTGATTCCCAGAACAACCTGGATCGGTGCTTTGGGCGGATCCGGAATAATGACCGGAGCTATTTTATCGCATTTGTTTGTGTTAGGAATTCAGGTCAAAAATGACGGAGGACTTTTATTCTCCCTGGCGGTTATTACCTTATTATGCTGCTTAGGATTGCTTTACTTCAATAAAAATAAATTATTTAATCTTCTAAAATTCAAATAGCCATGTTACTAAAATCAATACGTTACAGTTTAGATGAATTAATTTATCTTCTGGATCAGTTGTCTGATAAAGAGTATTCGAAATCTTGCGAAGCTTTAAGCGGTGCAACGATTGGAGAGCACACAAGACATATTCTTGAAATGTTTCAATGTCTTGAAAACGGTTATGAAAATGGTATTTTAAATTATGATAATCGAGAAAGAAACATACAAATTCAAACAGAAACCGAGTTTGCAAAACAATGCATAATTCAAGTAAAAACGGGATTAAAAAGCGAAAACAAAACTATTTATTTAGAACAAATAATAGACGGACTTGCCATCAGGATTCAAAGTAGTTACTATAGAGAATTATTGTATAATCTGGAGCATTGCATTCATCATCAGGCTTTGATAAAAGTGGCCGTTTTGCAATTTGGCAATATTTCGATTAATGAGAATTTTGGCGTAGCGCGCTCTACAATAGAATATAGAAAACAATGTGTACAGTAAGTTATATCAATACTAATGCAGTTGTAATTATGACTTCAAACCGGGATGAAAAAGTAATTCGTCCGGCGGCAATTGCACCAAGAAATTATTATCTAAACGGTAAAAATATTACCTATCCCAAAGATCCAAAAGCAGGAGGAACCTGGTTTGCGATAGACGAGTTTGGAAATGCTCTGGTTCTTTTGAATGGTGGAATTGTAAAGCACAATCCGCAGTTTTCTTATCGAAAAAGTCGTGGGTTAATTGCTTTAGACATTATTTCGGATCCTTCGCCAAAAGATTTTTGGCAACA
The DNA here is from genome assembly GCF_050267765.1 of Flavobacterium sp. NPDC079362. Taxonomy (NCBI): domain Bacteria; kingdom Pseudomonadati; phylum Bacteroidota; class Flavobacteriia; order Flavobacteriales; family Flavobacteriaceae; genus Flavobacterium; species Flavobacterium sp. NPDC079362. Next base: position 14,494 of record NZ_JBNNFM010000006.1, read on the forward strand.
GATTAATTTAGATAACATTGAGCCTTTTACATTGGTTTTGTATCAAAAATTAAAATTGTATGAATTGATTTGGGATGGTTCCGAAAAAAGAACAACACAATTAGATGAAAGTAAAAACCATATTTGGTCATCAGTTACTTTATATTCAGAAAAAGTTCGAAAAGAAAGGGCTTCCTGGTTTGTTGATTTTTTGCAGGATCGAAATGAAGTTTCAGCTTTAGAAATGTTGAGTTTTCATCAGAACACCAAACAGGAAGATACTGAAAACGGTTTGGTTATTAATCGCGAAAATACATTAAAAACGTTAAGTGTCACACAGGTTATAATTGAACAAAATAAAGGAACAATGCAGTATTATGATTTGGTAAAGGCGCAAGATTTTTCGACCTCTTTTATTAGTATTTAAATAAAATTAAGATGAAACTACTTTTTCATAAAATCACCAATTGGGAGTATTGGCCGTTTCAGGTTTTGTATGTTCCTATTTATTTTCTTTGGGCGTATTATGCCTGCAAAGCGAGATCTGTTTTTTTCTTTAATGCATCTAATCCAAAAATTAAAAACGGAGGATTTCTTATGGAAAGTAAAAAACAGATTTATGATTTGCTTCCTAAAAAACATTATCCCAAAACTATTTTAATTAAAGAGAATACAGGTTTAAAAAAGATAGTAAATAGTATAATCGAAAATAATATTTATTTTCCCTTAATCGCAAAGCCGGATATTGGTTTACGTGGTTCCGGTGTGAAAAAAATTAAAACTGTTTCTGAATTAAAAGAGTACGCTAAAAAAGCAAACTTTGATTTTTTGATACAAGATCTAATACCGTTCAAAAAAGAAGTTGGTGTTTTTTATGTGCGTCATCCACTTGAGAAAGAAGGGAAAATCACAGGAATTGTTTCTAAAGAATTTCTAAATGTTATTGGTGACGGAATCTCGACTATTGAAGATTTAATCTATAAAACTCCCCGATTTCAGTTTCAGCTTGAGTCTTTAAAAGAAGAATACGGAGATCAATTGTATCAGATCTTAAGAAAAGGCGAAGTGGTAAATTTAGTTCCGTTTGGGAACCATGCCCGCGGTGCAAAATTTCTGGATGGCAGCGATTTGATAACACCAAAATTAACTGCAATGATCAATGAAATTGCAACTCAGATCCCTGAATTTTACTTTGGGCGTTTTGATATCATGTACAATTCTTTTGAAGAATTAGAACGTGGAGAAAATTTTCAAATCGTAGAACTTAACGGAGCCGCAAGTGAACCCACACATATTTATGATCCTAAACATTCTGTGTGGTTTGCCTGGAAAGAGTTGGCACGACACATTACTTATATGTATGAAATTAGTGTTCAAAATCATAAAATGGGCGTTCCGTATTTAAATTATAAAGTTGGAATGCGTGAATACAGATTGCATTTGGTTCAAAATAGTAAAATCGTCAATTTTTAAAAATGAAAAGAATAAAAAATATCTCTGTGGGATTTCTGGTAAGCTTTCTGGGATCAATTCCTCTAGGATATTTAAACTTAGTGGGGTTGGAAATCTATGCAAAATCAGGGCTTCATAATTTAATCTTCTTTTTATTTGGAGTTGTTTTTGTTGAAACTTTTGTAATCTACTTCACTTTGATTTTTGCTAAACGGCTGATACAAAGTAAGCGATTAATGAAGATAATTGATTTTTTTTCCATTGTTTTTATGTTTGGTTTGGCACTCTTTTTTTATTTTAATTTCAGGCAAACCACAAAATCAAATAATTATTTACAAGAGTATTTCATGTATTCGCCATTTGTAATTGGTGTGGTTTTAAATTGTTTTAATTTTTTGCAACTCCCTTTCTGGACCAGTTGGAATCTATATTTACTTAACGGAAAGTATATTGCAATAGAAAGAAAGTTAAAATATTATTATATTGCAGGAACTTTGATAGGTGTTTTTTTAGGGATGTTCAGTCTGATTGTTCTTTTGCAGACTCTTTTTCAAAAAACAAATCATTTTTCAAAGTATTTAATGCCTGTTTTTATTCCGTTAGTTTTTATTATTTTAGGAAGTTTTCAGGTATTTAAAGTATATAAAAAGTATTTTAAACCATCAGCTTTAGCCATTTAAGATCTGAAGTTGGACTAAAATTTCATTTATGAAAAAAATTCTCTTTCTACTTCCTTTTGTTTTGTTAGCTTGTAAATCGAATCCGTTAGCAGTTACTGAAAAAGATTCAAAAGCAATTTCAAAACCACTCGAAATCACCTATAAAGTAAATGAAACGGAGGTTTCGGATTTCTTGAAGTATCTTTCTTCAGATGAATTAGAAGGGCGTGAAACCGGAACGAAAGGAATTGAAAAAGCAGCGGTGTTTTTGGAGGATTTCTTTAAAAATAACAAAGTGAAGCCATATTTTACTTCGTATCGCGATACGTTGACTAATTTTAAATCGCCGGCATATAATATTGTTGGAGTTTTAGAGGGAACTGATCCTGTGCTGAAAAAAGAATTTGTGGTTTTAAGTGCGCATTACGATCATATTGGTGTGGAGAAAAAACAGCAGGCTGATATTATTAATAATGGCGCAAATGATGATGCATCCGGAGTTACGGCTGTTGCGCAAATAGCAAAATATTTTAGTGAGACTAAAGCAAATAAAAGAAGTATTCTTTTTGTGTTTTTTGCCGGAGAAGAAAAAGGTCTTTTAGGATCTAAAAGTTTGGTGCAAAAACTAAAAAAACAAAATTTCAATTTATATACACAGTTAAATATCGAAATGATTGGTGTGCCAATGAAACGTGATTATCTTGCCTATATTACAGGTTTTGACAAATCGAATATGGCTGAAAAAATAAATGAATATACAGGTAAAAAGACTATTGGGTTCTTGCCAAAAGAAGCAGAATATCAACTATTTTTCAGATCTGATAATTATCCGTTTTTTGAAGTTTTTGGAAAACCATGCCAATCTGTAAGTACTTTTGATTTTGAGAATTTTGATTTTTATCATCATGTTTCGGATGAATTTAAACTGATGGACATTCCGCATATGACTTCTTTTATTCAGGAATTTTTACCGGCTGTAACAAAAATTGCTGTTTCGCCAACACAAGAAATTACAATGAATAAATAATTTATCATTTTATTTGATTTGCTTATTTTTGCTTTATGAAAAATATTATTGTTACGGGAACCAGTAGGGGAATTGGTTACGAATTGGCTTTGCAATTTGCTAATGCCGGAAATCAGGTTTTAGCCATTTCCAGAAAAATACCTCAAACTCTTTTAGAGCATCCAAACGTCACTTGCCTTTCGGTTGATTTATCAGATGAAGCTGCTTTGACGGAAGTCGCTAATTTTTTATCTTCAACCTGGAAAAAAGTGGATGCTGTAGTGCATAATGCCGGTGCTTTATTATTAAAACCTTTTGCCGAAACCACTCAGGCTGATTTTGAAAGTATTTATAAAGTGAATGTTTTTGCTGTAGCAAATCTTACCAGAATTTGTTTGCCCTATCTTCAAAAAGGAAGTCATGTGGTAACGATCAGTTCAATTGGAGGCGTAAGAGGAAGTCTTAAATTTGCAGGATTGGCAGCTTATAGTTCAAGTAAAGGTGCTGTAATTACGTTAACCGAGTTATTAGCTGAAGAATACAAGGAGCAAGGAATTTCGTTTAATGTTTTAGCCCTTGGCTCAGTCCAAACAGAAATGTTACGAGAAGCTTTCCCGGGTTATCAGGCACCTATTTCTGCTGAAGGAATGGCTAATTATATTTATGATTTTACGCTTAACGGAAATAAATACTTTAATGGGAAGGTGTTGGAAGTTTCGTCAACAAATCCTTAGATTTTTTAAATTTCAAAAAATAAATTCCAAATTCCAATTTTAAAACTTTTGACATCTAACATATAACTTTTAACGTAAAAGAAATTGATCGAAACTTTAGCCAGATATATACCGGAACATGCCGTAAAGCCTGTCTTTGAATTGATTGTTGACAATCAGGTTCATCTTAAAATCGTCAATGAACGCCAAACGCGTCATGGAGATTATAGGAGAGGGCCGAGTGGTAAACATGAAATCACGGTGAACGCCAGTTTAAATAAATATCGTTTTTTGATTACGCTGATTCATGAGATTTCACATTTAGTGGCTTTTGAAAAATATGGACGTAATATAAAGCCACACGGAATTGAGTGGAAACTTACTTTTCAGCGCACGATGGTTCCTTATATTCGTCCGGAGATTTTCCCCGGGCAATTATTACCCTTGTTAGCGAGGCATTTTAAGAGCCCGTCTGCGAGTAGTGATACCGATACTACTTTGTCTTTGGCTTTAAAGCAATACGATGCGAAAAACGATAAAAACTATGTTTTTGAAATTCCTTACGGAAGCGTATTCAGAATTAAAAACGGAAAAGTATTCAAGAAATTAGCTGTTAGAACCAAACGATTCGAATGTATCGAAATAAGCTCTGGAAGAACTTATCTTTTTAATCCTAATGCTGAAGTGGAATTGATTAATTCGAATTAAAAAATAATGAAAATTCCAATAAAAAAATTCCAAATTCCAATTGCTCATCAGCTTTGGAATTTGGAATTTTTTTATTGAGTTTTATCCAGTTTTGGAATTTAAAAAAGGTTTTAACCTTTTAAATAAGCTTCTCTTACTTTTTTAAACAGGTTCGAAGAGTAAACAAACTTCACAATATCTTTATTGTCTGTTCTAAAAATTTCTTCTTTAGTTCCCTGCCACGCTTTTACTCCTTTTTTTAAGAAAACAATATTCTCGCCAATTTCCATTACCGAGTTCATATCGTGCGTATTGATTACGGTTGTGATATTGTATTCTTCTGTAATTTCCTTAATCAAGTTATCAATCAAAGTTGAGGTGTTCGGGTCTAAACCTGAGTTAGGTTCATCGCAAAACAAATATTTTGGATTATTTACAATCGCACGGGCAATCGCCACACGTTTTTGCATACCTCCGGAGATTTCAGAAGGTAGTTTTTTATGAGCATCAACAAGATTTACTCTTTCTAAGACGAAATCAACACGTTCTTTAATCTTAGCATTGTTGTCGTTAGTGAACATTTTTAATGGGAACGCTACATTTTCTTCAACAGTCATCGAATCAAATAAAGCACTTCCCTGAAAAACCATTCCAATTTCAGTTCTTAATTCTCTTTTTTCGTCCGGATTTAATTCAGAATACACTCTTCCGTCAAATTCAATTGTTCCTGAATCAGGGGTGTGAATCCCTAATAACGTTTTTAATAAAACCGTTTTTCCTGATCCACTTTGTCCAATAATCAAGTTGGTTTTTCCAGTTTCAAAAACCGTCGAAACGCCTTTTAAAACTTTACTGTCACCAAATGATTTTTCTATGTTTTTTACTTCGATCATTATCCTAATAATAATTGAGTTAATATATAATTAAAAAGAATAATACAAACAGATGTCCATACAAAGGATACCGTACTTGCTTTACCCACTTCTAATGCGCCACCTTTCATGTAATATCCGTGAAAAGATGGAATTGTAGCTAATAACATTGCAAAAATTAAAGTCTTAATGAACGCATATGTAATGTGAAAAGGGATAAATTCCATTTGAGCACCCTGAATAAAATCTTCACTAGTCGAAAATCCTCCATATGCACAAGCAAGCCATCCGCCAAAAATACCCAGGAACATACTAATTCCAATTACAAAAGGATACATTAAAAGGGCTACTATTTTTGGAAAAACAAGATAGTTTAATGAATTAACACCCATAACTTCAAGAGCATCAATTTGCTCTGTAACACGCATTGTACCAATACTGGAAGTGATGTAAGATCCCATTTTTCCGGCCATAATCACCGAAATAAAAGTAGGGGCAAACTCCAGAATTACAGATTGACGTGTAGCAAAACCAATTAAATATTTTGGAATTAAAGGATTAGTTAGATTTAGTGCAGTTTGAATGGCCACAACTCCTCCAATAAAAAAGGAGATAAAGCAAACAATGCCAAGAGAGTCGATTATTAAATCATCTATTTCTTTGAAAATCAATTTTTTCATAACAGGCCATTTGGTCTGTTTGTTAAAAATTTCTTTCAGCATTAAAAAATATCTTCCTATTTGAGATATATAACGAATTAGCATCATAAGTTTTGAAATATTGGCTAAGTTAAAAAGAAGTTATGAGTTTTGGGTTATGAGTGAAGCGATTTCGGTACTTTTCCGGATCAAATTAACTTTTGTTTCATTTTCTTAAATCTATAGTTTCTAATAAATTTAGCTTGTTCTGTGGTGACTAACAGTGGTGTTTTAGCTTTTTTAGCTTTCCAGAAACCTCTAATATAGTCAAAAAATAAAAAAGGTTTTTTCTTCATCATCGCCAGTTTTGCTGATGCAATTGCGGTAATCCAAAAACCGTATCCTAATGTGTAAAAAGCTTCTCCTTGTTTATAACGTGCTGTTTTATTGTAGTTTGCGCCTGTTGGTTTAAGGTGTTTTACGTGTAAAGAAGGATTAGTAACTATTTTCCAATCATAATATTTGCAAAGTAATTCATCTACGGTATCCCAACCCATAGCAGGTTTTAAGCCTCCAATTTGCTTAAAAGTTGCTGCACGATACGCTTTCAGTGCTCCGCGAATATGATCTTTATCGGTTAGGTTTTCTAAGATCCACTCGCCATTTTTTTCGATGTAACAAAATCCGCCTGCCATTCCAATTTTCGGGTCCGATTGAAAATGTTTGATGATAGTTTCAAAATAATTAGCTGGAAAAATTAAATCACCGTCTATTTTTACAATAATGTCATAATCGGAATCCAGTGTTTCAAAACCTTTCTGAAAAGCTTGAATTACTTTGCTTCCTGGCATATGAATGGCATCTGAAGTTTTGTTTACAACAGAAATAAACGGATGTTCCATTGCGAATCCCAAAACAATTTCTTCTGTTTTATCAGTCGAATTATCATTTACAACAACAACTTTTGATGGTAAAATAGTTTGAGAAACTAGAGATTGCAGCGTGAGACCAATAAGATCTTGTTCGTTGTGCGCAGGAATGACAATGTAATATTTCATAAATTTTAAATTAAATACCAATTTTCTAAAATTCCAAATTCCAATCTTACCGTTAAGGTTAAAATTGGAATTTGGAATTTGAATATTGGAATTTCTTTATTGTTTTATTTTCTCAGCCACAACAATATAATATCTGGGTGTAAAATATCTTAATAATGGTCTGAAACCAAACTTTTTTACCGGATGTGTAAATTTTTGACGATCCGTTATTTTCCAGCCTGCTTTTTCTAAAAGCCAATCTAACTGCCAATCTTCAAATTCATGATAATGTCTGTCCCACATATCCGTTTTAGAACGATATGCCGGAGAAAACCACAAACGTAACGGAATTGAAATCAGCAATTTGTCACATTTTACGTTTTGCAAAATTGTGTATGGATTTAGCAGGTGTTCGAAAATTTCAAATGCAGTAAAAACAGTATAGTCTTGGGTTTGTAAAGCAGTCTGATCGTTGTCCAGATCTTCGCCTTTTGTGTTTTTTACGGTAAAGCCATTTTCTTCCATTATCTTAGAGAATGGATTTGGTACACCAAAATCAAAAATAACTTCAGATGTTTTAACGTGTTTTTGTAAAAACTCTAAAGTAAGTTTGAATCTTTTATTCGGAAACGTTTTTTCGTACATAGTCGTTGCGAAGAACGAAACAATCTTTCGTTCTTGATTTATAATTAGGTCGCAAATATACTAAAAAGTCCGCATTTTAAAATGCGGACTTTTTTTTAAGTTTTCAGTCTCAGTTTACAGTCACAGTATTCAGAAGCTGAAAACTGTGACTGCGACTGTATACTAATTTTAGTATCTATAAACAAATGCATTAACATTCATTCCTGCTCCAACAGAAGCAAAAATAACAACATCGCCTTTGTTGATTTCATGATTTTCTAATTTGCCCTGAATTAATAAGTCATATAGAGTAGGAACTGTTGCAACACTTGAGTTTCCTAAATCATGAATACTCATTGGCATAATGTTTTCAGGTGGCGTTTTATCGTACAGTTTATAAAAACGGGCGATAATTGCTTCGTCCATTTTTTCATTAGCCTGGTGAATCAGGATTTTCTTTACGTCATCAATTGCGATTCCGCTTTTATCAAGACAGCTTTTCATTGCGCAAGGAACCTGGCTTAATGCAAATTCGTAAATCTTACGGCCATACATTTTAATGTATTTGATATCCGGATCTAAATCTGGATTGTATGATTTTCCAAAGTATAGATAATTAGCTTCATCATTTGCATAAGTAGCACTTTCGTAAGATAATAATCCAGCTTCGTCATCAGAAGCTTCTAAAATTGAAGCACCGGCACCATCAGAGTAAATCATTGAATCGCGATCGTGATCATCAACAACTCTTGATAAAGTTTCGGCCCCAATGACCAAAACGCGTTTTGCCATGCCTGATTTTATAAATGCATTGGCTTGCAAAACACCTTCTATCCAGCCCGGACATCCAAAAAGAATATCATAAGCGACACACTTAGGATTTTTAATGTCTAATTTGTTTTTTACGCGAGTAGCTAAACTTGGTAAAATATCAGATTGATTCGTTCCGGATTTTACATCGCCAAAATTGTGGGCGAAAATAATATAATCTAATGTTTCACGATCGATGTTAGCATTTGCAAGTGCTCTTTCGGCAGCGAAAAAAGCTAAATCAGATGAGGTATGTTGGTCTTCGGCATAACGGCGATTTTCGATTCCGGTAATACCTTTAAATTTTTTAATAACAACTTCGTTAGGATAAGCAAAAGGAGTTCCGTCTTCATTTAAAAAAACATGATCACCAAAGTCAGTGTTGCTTACTTCTTTATTTGGAATATAACTTCCTATACCTATTATTTTTATTTTCATTATTCCTTAATTAGCCAATAAATTTATGGCTAAATTATAAATAAATTTATGATAACTATCATAAAAAATACTATGCATGCATATAATTATGAAATAATAATTATTTGTGGGATTTATTGTTAATTTTCTAACGAATTTTAGGTTTTACCGAGATTTCAAACGTTTGAGTTTTGTTTTTTGATTTATTTTTTTTTGAAAAAATTGTAAAGTTTTTTTGTGTTTTGTTACAAATAAAACCGAAGTTTCAAAAAGTGTTAAAAAACAGAAAACTTTATAATTGTTTCAAGTTTCACGTTACGCTTGAACCTGAAACCTGAAACTTGAAAGAAAAAAACAAACCCGACAAGTTTTAAGACCTGTCGGGTTTGAATATTTATTAAAGAAAACTTATTTCTTAGTTCTCCATATAAGCTTCGATAGGAGCACAGCTGCAAACTAAGTTTCTGTCACCATAAGCATCATCTACACGACGAACTGATGGCCAGAATTTATTTTCAGCAATATACTCCAATGGATAAGCGGCTTTTTCTCTAGTATAAGGGAAACTCCAAGTATCTGTAGTTAACATTGCTAATGTGTGCGGTGCATTTTTTAATACATTGTTTTTATCATCTGCTGTTGCAGCTTCGATCTCTTTTCTGATTGAAATAAGAGCGTCACAAAAACGATCTAACTCTGCTAAATCTTCAGATTCAGTAGGTTCAATCATTAAAGTTCCTGCTACCGGGAAAGAAACCGTTGGAGCGTGGAAACCGTAATCCATCAAACGCTTCGCGATATCACCAACTTCAATTCCGTTTTCTTTAAACGAACGACAATCTAAAATCATTTCGTGAGCCGCTCTTCCGCATTCTCCTGTATAAAGAATTGGGTAGTGCCCTTCGAAACGGGATTTCATGTAGTTAGCATTCAGGATAGCATGTTCTGTAGCACTTTTTAATCCTTCGGCGCCCATCATTGTGATGTAACCGTAAGAAATTAAGCATACCAAAGCAGATCCGTAAGGTGCAGATGAAATTGCTGTAATAGCCTGCTCACCACCTACTTTTAAGATTGGGTTTGTTGGTAAAAAAGGAACCAGTTTTTCGTTTACACAAATTGGTCCAACACCAGGTCCGCCACCACCATGAGGAATAGCGAAAGTTTTGTGTAAGTTTAAGTGACAAACGTCAGCGCCAATTGTAGCAGGATTTGTTAATCCAACTTGCGCGTTCATGTTTGCACCATCCATATATACTAATCCGCCATTGTCGTGGATTAATTTAGTGATTTCAATAATCGAAGATTCAAAAACTCCGTGAGTAGAAGGATACGTTACCATTAAACAAGATAAATCATCTTTATGTTCAATCGCTTTTTCTCTTAAATCTTCTACGTCAATGTTTCCTTCAGGAGTAGTTTTAGTAACGATAATTTTCATTCCTGCCATAGCTGCAGAAGCAGGATTGGTTCCGTGAGCAGATGAAGGAATTAAACATACATTACGGTGACTTTCGTTTCTCGATAAATGGTAAGCACGAATAGCCATTAAACCGGCATATTCTCCCTGAGCTCCTGAGTTAGGCTGTAATGTAGTTCCGGCAAATCCCGTAATTACATTTAATTGCTGCTCTAATTTTTTAAGCATCGTGATATAACCTTCCGCTTGTTCTACTGGTGCAAAAGGGTGAATGCTGTTCCAGTTTGGCATTGATAAAGGCAACATTTCTGAAGCTGCGTTTAATTTCATTGTACAAGAACCTAATGAAATCATCGAATGATTCAACGATAAATCTTTACGCTCTAATTTTTTGATGTAACGCATGATCTGACTTTCTGAATGATGATTGTTGAATACATCATGCGTTAAGAAAGAAGATGTTCTTTCTAATGAAGCAGGTAATTGGCTTGTAGCAGCTAATTCAGCAACAGTAAAAGTTTCTTTTCCTAAAGCTTCAGCAAAAATGGCAATAATTTGGTTGATGTCAGTAATTGAAGTTGTTTCGTTGAACGAAATAGAAATCGTATCGGCATTAACATAGTAGAAGTTTACTTCGTTTTTCTCTGCTATAGCTTTTACTTTTTGAGCATCTGCTTTTACTAAAATAGTATCAAAGTAAGCCGTATTGGTTTGAAAAACGCCTAGTTTATTTAAAGCTTCAGAAGCAGTAACTGCCGATGCGTGAACTTTACCTGCAATATATTGTAATCCTTTTGGTCCGTGGTAAACTGCATACATTCCGGCCATAACCGCTAATAAAACCTGAGCGGTACAAATATTTGAAGTTGCTTTTTCACGTTTAATGTGCTGCTCACGAGTTCCTAACGCCATACGTAAAGCGCGATTACCGTTTACATCAATCGAAACTCCAATAATACGACCTGGCATAGATCGTTTATATTCATCTTTGGTAGCAAAAAAAGCAGCGTGAGGACCACCATAACCCATTGGTACACCAAAACGTTGTGAAGTTCCAACAACTACTGCCGCTCCCATTTCTCCCGGAGAAGTTAAGGCAACTAGTGATAAAATATCAGCAGCAAAAGCTACTTTAATTTCGTTTTCTTTTGCTTTAGCAACAAAAGCACTGTAATCGTTTACCTGACCATATTTTCCCGGATATTGTAAAATGGCTCCGAAGAACTCATTCGAAAAATCAAAGGTTTCATGGTTTCCAACAACTAACTCAATCCCGATAGGAGTTGAACGTGTTTGCAGGATTGATAAAGTTTGAGGTAAAATTTCTTCAGAAACGAAGAATTTATTGATGTTGTTTTTCTTTTGGTCACGTGTACGAACGTCAAATAATAACGCCATAGCTTCGGCAGCAGCAGTTCCTTCATCAAGCAAAGAAGCGTTTGCAATTTCCATTCCTGTCAGTTCAATAACAGTAGTCTGGAAATTTAAAATAGCTTCAAGACGACCTTGAGCAATTTCTGCCTGATAAGGTGTATACGCCGTATACCATCCGGGATTTTCGAAGATGTTTCTTTGAATTGGAGCCGGAACGATTGTGGGATGATACCCCAAACCAATATAGGATTTGAATACTTTATTTTTCTTTCCTAATTCCTGAATATGATTTGCAAATTCGTATTCCGTCATTGCAGGATCCAACTTCAAAGGTGCTTTTAAACGAATGTCATCCGGAAGGGTTTCGTAAACAAGTTGTTCGATCGATTCAACTCCAATAGTTTGTAACATGTGTTGAAGATCTGTTTCTCTTGGGCCAATGTGTCTTAAAGCAAAAGCATCTGTTTTCATTTGTAGCTATCTAATTTTTTAAGGGCAATGCAATTCGCGATGTATCTTCTTTGACGTAATCAGGTGTTACACAAGGTTTATTACATTTTATAGTAAATGTGTTGTTTTTTTGTCGCGCAAAATTAAGTATTATTAATAATTTAATAGGTATTTTTAACTTCAATTTTTATGAGATTTACAACTAAAGAGTTGATTTGTTAATAATTGATTAGATTTAAGAAATGAAACTACTAAAACAGATATTCGATTTTTACCTCAATAGCAGTATTCATGTGGCTTTATCTTGTTATGCATTGGTACGAATTACATTTCATGTGTTTCATATTCAATATGATGAACCCATGGCGTTGTTCGTTTTTTTTGGAACAATTGTGGGATATAATTTTGTTAAATATGATGCATTGGTTCGGGTTAAGAGGAAACCAGTGGGAAATCAATTGAAAATTATCGCCATTTTAAGTTTAGTTTCACTCGTTTTAGTAGGCTATTATTTTTTTCATCTCAAACGAATTACACAGATTGTTTCCGTTATAATTTTTGCCATAACCGCACTTTATACTTTGCCTTTTTTTCCTAATCGAAAGAATGCCAGAAATTGGGCTGGTGTAAAAATATATATCGTAGCACTTTGTTGGGTAGGAGCGACATTGGTTTTGCCTTATATCAATGCTGAAATTCCGTTTATACCTGACTTTTTTATCAAATGTATTCAACGATTTGTATTGGTTTTTGTACTAATTCTTGTTTTCGAGATTTTAGATTTGGCTAATGATGATCCGCATTTAAAGACTGTTCCTCAGACAATAGGAGTTAAGCGTACTAAAATTTTGGGATTTTCACTTTTAGTTCCTTTTTGGATTGTTGGGATATTGACTTTTAGTTTTCATGAACTTATTATAAATCTTATAATGGTGGTCATGTTAATGTTGTTTATTTTGTTTGCGAATCCCAATCGGTCAAAATATTATACTTCTTTTTGGGTCGAAAGCGTTCCGATATTTTGGTGGTTGATGATTGTATTTTTATAAAAATAAGCTTAATTATTTAGGCGTGTCATCTAGGTTAAGCTTTTTTAGAATTATGAATATTAGGATCAAGAGTTTAAATGTGCCGTTTGGCACTAAATATCGGTAGTAATTAAAATAGATTAGAAATACATTGGCGTGCCGTAGGTACGCAACAAAACGATAATTATTGCGTACCTACGGCACGCTACATTTATTCCGATTCCTATTAACTACTACCGATATTTAGTGCCTAACGGCACAAATTGTATGCTTTCAAATCTTAATGGGCATAAATAATAGGATTGTCGATTTTATGCTGTTTCAGACATCTGAAATCAAAATTCGTTAGTCAAAAACAGTAAATATTTTATCTTTTTTTCCTTAATTTAATGACATTGACCTCAATCCCTCACGCAAACCGTAAAATGAGAGATTTTATTCAAAAGAAAGTGAATGAAACAGTTTAATTATTGAATTGCCTCCAGCTTTAGCTGGGGAGAAAATGTTATAGAATATTTCCGGCTTTAGCCAAATGATAAAGTTTGGCTAAAGCCAGATTAGATAATCATCCTTATCTCTATTCAAAAAAAAAAGATATTTTAAAATCTGCCGAATCTGCCGAATCTGCTAAATCTGCGCGAAAAAATCCATCATATTTTCTGTCAACTTAAAAAAAAACTATTTTGTCTTTTGTTCTGCCAGTGCTTTATTCAAATCAGCTTTTGCCTCATCGAGTTTCTTTCTTTTCTTAGCAATTTTTTCTTTGCTTTCATTGTCTTTGATCGCTTTGTTCAGATCGTCTGTTTTTTCCTTAACCTTTTGTTGTTTTTCTTTTACTTTTTTGTTAAGATCAGTACTAACTGTTTCTGTCGTACAATTCTTTTTAGTTTTAGCTATGGCATCTTCAACGCCTTTAATCTGACTTTGACTGCCGGCTTTTTTTGCTGCAACTAATTTTGTGTTCAACTCACATAATTTTCTTTCGCAACCTTTTAAAGTAGCACAAGTACTTTGTGCAAATCCTATGAAAGAAATAGTAAAAAATGCTATCGATAAAATTTTAGTTTTTAAAGTCATAAGTTTATTTTTAGTGATTTACAATTGTTACAATATTTAAATAAAAGTAAGAAAAATATTTTAAGTCTGTTTTTCAGATACTTCTTTAAGTATTTTATTTCTTTCTAAAAGGAATTTAGTTAAATGTCTTTTTAAAAATAAAACATCAAACACTTTTCCAAATATTCCAAACGGAGTTTCATATTGCAATTTATCTTTCATGGTAGTAAGACCATTTTCTTCTTCAAAAAAATGTTCGTGCCTGAAGGATTGGAATTTGCCGCGCTCCATTTCATCTACAAAATAATCAAAAAAAGTCATTGCGGTGATTCGGCTTTTATGTGTGAGATAAAATCCGAAATGTTTTCCTCGCCAGGTTACCGTTTCGTCTAAATTTATTAATCCGGATGTTATTCCGGCAATTGCTTTTTCATTAGTTTTACTGGCAGATTGTTGGTGAATATCTATATTTCTTGAAGCGTCGAAAACGGTTTGTTTTGACGCTTTTATTTTTGTGGTAAGTTGAATTCTAGTCATGATTAGGGAGTTTATTTCAAATCCCGGAGGGATGTTATATTTATAGAATTATAATTATACAGTGTTTGAACCCCATTGGGGTGATATAAAATCATAATAAAAAATATGTCGCTCCGCCGGAGCTAATGAAAGAATGTATGGTATGTTTTCTATAAATATGTCGCTCCTCTGGAGCTTAATAGTAGGGTCTATTATTAATTTCTATAAATATCTCAATCCGCAGGAGCTTTGCAAAAGAATTTATTATGCATTTTCCTCTTCCTCTTTAAAATTCAACTTAAAAAAATAATCCAATCTGAATTTTGTGCTTTCATTTGTGTAATAAATCTTTAAAGGCCTCATCAATATTTCCAAACTTAAATGTAAATCCATTTTCTAAAAGCCTTTTGGGAATTACGTTTCTACTTTTCAACACTAATTCAGTTTCTGTTCGAATAAAGAAAGATCCGATTTCTAATAAAAATTTATTCACCGGAATCCCGAATGGGCAACCAACTGCTTTTCGAAGTTTTTTCATAAAATCATTATTACGAGCGGGTTTCGGAGAAACGACATTAATAACTCCTGTGATTTCTTTATCAATAACAAGACCAACTGCATTGGCAAAATCATCTTCATGAATCCAGCTTATAAACTGATTTCCTTTGCCTTGTTTTCCTCCAAAACCTATTTTTGCCAAAGTCTTTAAAGGAATAAAAGCGCCGCCATTTTTACCTAAAACGATCGAAGTTCGTAAGGCCGTTTTTAAAGTATTTGGAGTTTCGGTTTTAAAAAATGCTTTTTCCCAAGATAAAGCGACATTTATAGAAAAGTCATTCCCTATTTCACCATTAATTTCATCCATTTGTTTGTCTAAAGAAAAACGATATATGGTTGATGTTGATGAATTAAGCCAATGTTTTGGAGGATTCTGACAATTTAAAATCGCTTTATTTAAAACTTTAGTACTTTCAATTCTGGATAAAAGAATCTCTTTTTTGTTTTCTTTAGTATAACGGCAATCGACAGATTTTCCTGCCAGATTAATCAAAACGGTACTATTTTCCAATTCATTTTCCCAGCCTGAAAAAGTCTTTGCATTCCAGTTTACGTATTTTATTCCGTCAATTGTTTGAGATTTTCCTCGCGTAAGAATTACAATTTCGTCAAACTTATCTTTGAAATGATGGATTAAAGTTTGTCCTAAAAACCCTGTTCCGGCTGCGATTATGAGTTTCATGGTTTTGTTTTTTTGATTTTGTGAGTATTGAAACCTAACAGGTTTTTAAAGCCTGTTAGGTTTAGGCTGAAAATTAGGCGTTAAAAACCAATCGTTCTTCTTCCTGAGCTTCTTTTGCTTTTCTTTTCCCTCTAAAGAAGAAATATAAATTGAAGAATAGCATGATGCCAAGATAAATAGAAAAACCTCCAATTTTGTAACTCAGTCTTTCAATTAATTCCTGATAACTATTTTGCCCGATTTGCATTTTTAGGATCATTAGCGCAAAACCAATATTTAATAGATAAAATCCGGTTTCAAAAAGCTTATTTGTTGCTTCTGCAATATCTTCACGGCCTTTAAAAATGTCCAGCATAAATATTTTTCCGTTTTTGAAAAGAGTTTTAGAAACATAATAAGTAAGAAATAGGGCAATTGGTAAATAAACGCTGTAACCGATTAAGATTTTTGTAGTTTCCATGATATTTAATTTAAGGTGTTATTTAATTAATTTATGAATGTACTTGGTTAGAATTATAATGTTGAGGTAATGTAAAATAGAAATGATGAATATTATTATAGCTGTTTTGATTCCAATGGTTTCAATAAGTTGAGTTGATGACAGTATCTTTTGCCAGGAAATCAGAGTCATTGCACAATACCCAATATTTAAAAGATAGTAGCCTAAAAGTAAAACCTGATTGATTTTTTGACATATATCAGCATGATTGGGAATTAGTTCTGAGACATAAATATTTCCGTTTTTATAGCAGATTTTTCCAACTTTTAGAATGATCAAAATTGTAATGCTGAGGTAAATAAAATACCCTATAATATTTAGATTCATAATTGCCGATTTATAAATTAGTGATTGCGAATTTATTATGCCATTTCCTCTAATGCTTTTACAGATTCTAGTTTTCTTTTATTCTTGACTGTAATTTTTGAACCTTTTGCCAGAAAAACTGAAGTTGGTTTTATGTTTTGAAGAAATTCAAAATCACTTCCGTAAGTTTTATTAAAATCAATATCAACGTTATGATTTAAAACTTCTAACTGTTCCCATCTTGGATGCTGAACTTCATATTCGAAAGTTTTACCGGCATCAATTTTAGTATAACCAAAATAATGTTCTGTAATGAATTCAGCTTCAGAATCAACTTTAATTTCTAGTGGAGTTTTTTTTGTTTCTAATTGAATAGTATTCCACTTTTTATCATTTTTCCATTGATATATAAAAATGTTTGTGTTTTCATTTTCAATGATTTCATGTCGCATTTTCTGAGTTTCATAATGTTCCTGATACAAAGTATTTGCAATAAAAGTGATGGCACTTTTAGGAACAATTTCTTTGATGAAAACAACGCCGCGTTTCCATTCGCCATTTTCAAAACGTTTTACGTAGAATCTTAAATTCACTTCTTCAAAATCTACATGAAAAGGAACTTTAATTCCTAATACTTTTGTGTTTTTGAACATAAAACCAACCAGACTCACATAACATTTGTTGTTCCAGGTATCTATTTCAGTTCCGGCGGGAACATATTTTTCTAATATTCCGGCATCAACTTCATAATTGAAAAGTGCCAGGTTTTTCCATTCTGCTTTTAAGAAATTCATTGTTGTGCTTTTTTATAAGTTATAGTAGAGAAGTAGATTGCAAGAATTATTGGAATTGGAAACAAGATGAAGTAAATAAACTCAAAATGGAGTATTAGACCATTAACAAACCATAAAAGGAAAAAGAAAATGACGCCACTTATATAATGTTGAAGATCTTTATCTTCAGGTTCATCCAGCAGCATTTTGATCCCAAAAATTAATTGAAATAAACCGGTAACTATGGTTGATAAAACACCACAAAAAGCGAATTCTGCTCCATTATTAGGTATCACTGCTGCGATTAAAACTAGTAATATTGGCATACCAACAAAAAAATAATTAAGGTAATTTATGGCTTTCATAGTTATAGATTGTTTTAAACTTTCAGAAAAAAATGAAAGTTTTAATTAAATTTTTTTAGTTTGAAGATCTACTTCATGATTTTCATGACCAAACGTCCCAACCAGTTATCATTAAATTCAGTCATTTTGTCTAACATATTATCTGCTTTTAATACGAAATCATACAATTTAGAGGTCTGATCTACAAAGTGTTTTTCTTCTGCCGAATCTTTTGCTTCGATTGTAGAAACTTCTTTTAAGATTTTAAGAGCGGGTTTAATTTCTCTCTTACTTCTTTCTTTTGCAATTTTTACAGCCAACTCATCTAAATCTTTTTCGGCAGTAAAAAACTCTCTTCTTTCTCCGGCTTTGTATTCTTTATATACAATTCCCCAATCCATTAAAGCTTTTAGATTCATGCTCGTATTTCCACGGGAAATTTGCAATTCGTCCATAATGTCTTCCATCGAAACAGGTTCGTTCGAGATCATTAATAAAGCATGAATCTGTGCCATGGTTTTATTAATTCCCCATTGAGAACCTAATGCTCCCCAGGTTTGTACGAACTTATTTTTTGCTTCTTTGAATTCCATGAAACAAATGTAAGTAAAAGTTTTTAAACTTTCAAAAATAAATGAAAGTTTATTTTGAGTAAAAAAAGAACTGACAAAAATGGTTTCAAAAAATGATATTCTTACTTTCTTAAAACGATCGATATACCACTATTAAAAAAGGAGTCAGAATCGGATTTTGTCAGCTTGAAATCAAATGTGTATTTGCCATCTTTTGGAGCAGTAAATTTTTTGTTTTCAAGTTCAAATTCAAAATCTTTCTTGTGTATTATGGTGTCTTTTTCTTCAAAAGTCTTTTCAGTAATGATTTCAGAACTTGCCTTAGCATTTATTATGTGATTTGTTCCAGAAGAAAATCTAGTAATACTGTCAAATTCAACCGTTTTTTTGTTTTCTTGAATAAGATATTTAATAGTGTATTCAGGATATGGGGAATTGCTATTTATTTTCGTCCAGAATACAATGGTTTCTCCTTTTTTCAAACTAATCTCGCCTGAAGAGGTAATTTCATCTTTAGCTACGGGTACTTCAATTAAATCTTCGCCAGCAGAATGGCAACCGTAAAATGTTAGTAGGGCTATTAATGCAATGATTTTTAGTATAATTTTCATATTTATTTTTTTATGGCAGGAATTTCTAATGTCTTATTTTTTGAATAATAATTGAACATTTTAATGTAAAAGTCTCTTGTAAGATCTGAGATCTCATTTGTAGTCAAGTAAAAAATTTTCCCGTCATATTGTACTTTACAAATTAATTTTTCGAAAACACGATTATTATATCCTGAATCTGTAATTTTTAAATCTGTGACATTATCTATTTGGGAATAGCTATATTTATTTGCTAGTGAATATCTGTAACTAAAAAAAATCTTTTCAAAGTCTTTGCTGATTTTCTCCGGTATTTCGAAACTTTCTATTGTGTTTGTTTTTACAGCATTTAGAAAATTAAGATAAGTACGTTCTATCGCGTCATTTGCTCTGTAAAAGGTTACATAGTCGTAGTTTCCTTCTGATCTTGGCGAAACGTATTGATTAGGCTCTAAGAAAGCTTGTATTTCCTTATCTAATTTGTTAAAAATAGAACTGAACAAATTAATTTCAGCTTTAGGAGAATTCAAAACATATTCTTCCCAGGAGTTGAATGGAACTTTTATGAAATCCTTTTTTAATAAATTTTTACCATTTTTAAGCATGTGAAGAGCAAGATTTTCTTTTTCAGGAAATTTTGCAAAGTGATCGATTTCTCCATTGTAAATAATATAGCTTTTTGCGGCAGCATCGTACTCATAATGTATGACAGTAAAATTTTCGCCGTAAATAATACTATTAGAATCTTCAAAGTAAATATAATTTTCTTTTACAAGCTGTTTCTTGATTTCCGGGATGCTAATCAGGTTAGGGTTTTCTTCCTTGATGACATAAACGCTTTGTGAGCAAAGCCTTTCACGGGGAAACAAAGCGGTGGTTAACTCAATTGCTACTACATCTTTTCGATTTGCAAAATCTATTTTTCCAAACACCAAATCAATATTGCCTTCTTCATAGACTGTAACTTGATACATATAATTGTCCGGAATAGAAATGTTGTATTTACCTGCTTCAGATAAAGGAGTCAGGTTTACTTTTGAATTGAAAATCTTTTGAGCTTCTTGTTTGTTGATTTTTGTTTCTTGTGCAATTAATTCTGTATTGTCTTTATTTTCTTCGACATTATATCTTTTGCAACTTGATATTGATAAAAGCAATACCAGTAAATATATTATTTTGATATTTTTCATAAGGAGCATTTATTTGTTAATTAAACTTATCAATATTTACCGCTAAGTCTTCTTCGTTTTCAATGTCTGAGTACTCAACATAAAATGATTTATGCAAGACATAATAAAGAACATAATAAAGAATAAAAACGCCAAAGCTAGAGAGCCATAGAAAGGAGAAAATCTTGTCTTTGAAAAAAACGAGATAACCATCGGTAAAATCAAAAAAGAATTTTATGTGTTTAAAATATAAAAACAGAACTACTGCAAAAGGAACAATTTTGGTCATGATCTTATAATAGGCAACCAAAAGTATTGCTAGTATAAAAACGGGAATTTTTATGAGATCATTTATGGTTTTTACTTCATTTGTAAAATATTCATATACCAGAAAAGCGGTTAGTAAAAGGCAATAAATAGCTAAGTGAAGTTTTTTGTTTTTCTTTAGATTAAGAAAATATTGAGTTGCGTTTTCTGTTTTTTTTTGTTAGAAGTAAAACAAAAAAAGTAAAAATATTTAATATAGGAGCAAGTGCAAAAACATTTATAACTCCAAAATATTTTTTTAAGGAATAACCTCGAAACTGGATTAGATTGCCTAAAAATCTTCCTGAGTAGAGTAATAAAAAATAGCTTGATATTAACTTGCAGATTTCAGCAAAATCAAATTTTGAAGAAAAAATCGAAATTGTAAGTATTGATTGAGCCAGATCTAAAACTGTCAGAATCAAAATAAAAAAGCTGATTATAAATCCCCACTTGAAGAAATTTTTATCAATAAATTGCTCGTCTATAGGCTTGCGGATACTTTTAATTCCTCCAAATCTATTGGTAATGTAGAAGAAACCAATCAGACCAAATAAAATTTTAAACGTATTGATAAACTCAATAATCGTTATCAATATATCCTGCATATAAGGTTCGCTGAAATTTAAAAATGCAAAATTTCCAAATGTATCCCTGGCTTCTATATCAATAACAATGAGTAAAACTATAGAAATTAGTACCGGAAAGAACCATTTTGTTTTTTTTGAAATATTAAAGTTTTCCAGTGCAAAATAGTATTTAACAAAATAAAAAAAAGGAATTATAAGCGTCAAAAAACTGATGATTTTGTTGATATAGATGCTTTCATACCAAGTGAAATTATAAAGGTAGTGTGTGAAATTATAATCTAAAAAAAATGAAATGTCATTTTTGAAAAAATATGGCAGACTCAATAATTGCAGGATGATACCGGTTTTTATTTTATTGTTTTTATAAAAATACCATGAAAGAATTAATGTGTTGAAAAACCAAAAAAGTACACGCCAAAGCTGTGTAAATATAAAAGTGTTCGGTGTAAAAACTTCGATGTAATAGAGAATCATACTTAGAGAGAAAAGTATAATTCCGAAAACCCAAATTTTATTAATCACATTATTTTGAGTTTCGCTAAAAATTGATTTCATAATAGTGGTTTTAAGTAAAAGCGTACAAACATATTATTTTTAAAACGATATCAAAGTTTTTATTTAACATTTATATTCTTCATAATTATTAGCAATAGGTGTTTTTACGTGTCTGATTTTCTTGTAGCATTCTTTTATCTTGTTCATAACTAGTAATTTCCGTTTTATAACATTTTATTCATAATGCCTATGTATTTGATATAGTTTTGAAATAGAAATAAATTTTAATGTATTATTTAAGATGTTTTTTTAGATGTTAAATAACACAGTGAAGAAATCAAACATGTGGAGCAGAAACCACCTAAAAAAACGAGGCGTTCCCGAAAAGCCTTATGAGTAGGAAACCTAAATCAAAAAGTTATGTCAGATTTATTAGCAGGTGCTTATTTAGCGAAAGGCACAATTGGAAATGTTGGAATACCAGGTGCTCCAATAGCAACATTTAGTTTAGTAGTAGTACCATCACAAAATTCAGTGTCTGGTACGGTAGTAGTTACTCAGGCAATACAAGGTCCCGATAGCCATATTGTTGTTCAGGTTAAAGGAAGAATTCATTCGACCGGATTTGGAGAATTTACTAAAGTAGTTAGTCTGCACGGGCAATACATTCACTCTGTTCCTCCGCCGGCAATTGGTTCTTTTTTAGCTGATTTTGACGCTAACTTAGCGATCAATGATTCCTGGAATGGAACTGGAGGTTTTTCATACTACAAACATCAGATTGAAAAAGTGCCTGTAGCAGCAATAAAAAATCTAAAAGAAGAGTTAGTTTAGAAATTAATTTCTCCCCAAAAACAAATTCAACAGGATAATAAAAATTTCCTGACTCAATTAGAGTTTTGACTTAAAAAGATCGTCTGGTTAGGCGGTCTTTTTTGTTGGAAATATTCGTTACCTAAATAATTAAAAACTATAAAAAAGAAATAAACCATTTTTCAATTTACAAATCATCAATAAAGTGTGAAAATTTGATTCTTTGAGTTTATTGTTGAATAAAGTGTGAAATTTTAAGAATAATTCAAAGAGTTGTTTTTAGGAATTGTAAAGTTATGTTAATTTAGGAAATGAAATTTTGTATTAGATAATGGAAATATATTTTTGTAAAAATCACTTTTTATGGAATTATACTATACTTTTTCGGTACTAATTGTACTGGCCTCTTTCTTCGCTTATTTAAATTTAAGATTTTTAAAACTCCCGGGAACTATTGGGATCATGATTATTGCAATGTTGGTTTCAGTAGGTATTCGTCTGTTGGGTGATTCTTATTTTCCAGATACAACCAAACATTTTTTTGAATTGATTAAAGAATTTGACTTCAACGAAATCTTAATGGGAGCGATGTTAAATTTTCTTTTGTTCGCAGGTGCTCTGCATGTTAATATGTCTGATCTTAAAGAGCAAAAAGTTCCTATTATGATTTATTCTACGGTTAGTGTGGTGTTGTCAGCATTAATCATTTCTGTACTTCTTTATTATATAGCACCAATGATGGGAATAAAGATTCCTTATATATTCTGCTTGGTTTTTGGTACATTAATTTCTCCAACCGATCCTATTGTGGTGTTGGGTGTTTTGAAACAGGCAAAAGTTCCTAAAAGAATTGAAACCAAAATTGTTGGTGAATCCTTGTTTAATGATGGGGTTGCAGTAGTAATGTTTGCTGTTGTTTTAAAAATGGCTACAGATCCAACATTTGATATGACTTTTGGTTCTATCGCCTTGTTATTTGCAGAAGAAGGATTAGGCGGACTTTTATTAGGAGCTGTTTTAGGATATACTGCATCAAGGGTTATGAAGAAAATTGACGATTATAAAGTTTCTGTTCTAATAACGCTTTCTATCGTTATGGGAGGATTTCTGATTGCACAGAGTTTACATGTTTCAAGTCCGTTGGCAATGGTAGTTGCAGGATTGATTATAGGTAATTATGGCAAAAAAGTAGCGATGAGTGAAGTAACAAAAGATTATTTAGGTAAATTCTGGGAACTTATCGATGAGATATTAAATGCTATTTTATTCTTGTTTATCGGCTTTGAGTTGTTATTATTGCCAGATTTAAACAAACAATTGCTAACTGGTTTTGTGGCTATTTTTATAGTGTTGTTTGCAAGAATTGCGTCTATAGTTTTACCTTGGAAATTCTTCGATATATTTAAGATTTTCGGTATAAAATCTGCCTATAGCAAAGGTTCTTTGATGGTGTTGGTTTGGGGAGGAATTCGAGGAGGAGTTTCTATTGCATTAGTGCTTTCTATGCCAGAAGGAGAATATAAAAACCTGTTGCTGGAAGTAACTTATATTGTCGTACTATTTTCAATTGTGGTACAAGGACTGACCGTTGGGAAATTAGCGAAAAAGGTTTTAGAGAAAGAGTAGAAAATAGAATAAAAAGAATAGAATAAAGAGTGAAAAATGAAGATTTTTTATCTTTAAAATTATTTGACCGGAAGAAAAAAAGCCTGCAAAAATATTTTTGCAGGCTTTTTTTATCGTTTGTCTTCTTTAGAATAGTTAGAAGGACCGTTGATATCAATGGGAGTTCCTAAAAAACGAGGTTCTCTATTTCTTAAAACATCAAAGAACGATTTAAAAATAGAACCATATTCTCTAAAAGTAACATATTGGTATCCCAAATACTCACCCTTATTAGCAGAGTATCCGGCAGATTTTATTCCAAGTTTTTGCCCGATATAAATGGCTCGGTTTAAATGGTATTCCTGAGAGATTAATGTCGCTTTTTTGATGTTGAAAATATGTTTGGCGCGATACATGGTTGAATAGGTGTCGAATCCGGCATAATCAATAAAAATCTTTGTAGTATCAACTCCGTGTTTATAACAATAGTTTTTCATTACCGTTAGTTCATCATATTCATCACGGCCGTTATCTCCCGAAAGTAAAATTTTATTAATACGGTTTGCTTTGTATAAAGAAATACCAGCATCCAAACGGTCTTTTAAATATTTGCTTGGCTGATCTCCATTTATTCCGGCACCAAAAATAATTCCCACATCGTTTTTAGGGAATTTTTTCAGGGAATAATATATGTTTTTTTTGGTAGAAGACTTCACGTAATAGTTTACTGAAATAATTGCTAGTAATCCAAAAAGTGAAAGGCAAAGGAATATTTTAAGATATTTTTTCAAGATAGTGTAGGATTAATCTTTTATGTCAACTGCGTTTATTGTCTGAATTTTTCCATCAGCATAAACAACAATTTTTCCATTGATTTTCTTTTTATTTTCAATCATTTTCTTTGATGAAACTTTAAGACCTTCAATTATTTTATGTTGTAATTCTTTTATTTTATCTTTTGTCATGTTGTAAATTATTTATCTTATTAAATAAAGTTTCATCTATAATTATTGGTTCTTCATTAATTTCTTTTTCTAAGATAAGAACAGGTAACTTGTTTGAATTATCAAATAACATCACATTGTTACATTCGTTTAAATAAATTTTGAAAAAATTTTTAATTCCTCTGATATATCTTCTTTCAATCACATCCTCAGGAATATTATGACCACCTTCACTTACTCTTATTAGGACCCTTTGTTTTGCAAGTTCAATAGAGTTTAACCAAAAGAAAACCAATGTTACAAAATAACCCTGACTTTGAGCTTTTTTTACAATCGAAATATAACTTTTTGCAGAAAGAGTTGTTTCAAAAGCAAAATCAGCTTCTTTCTGTAATAATTCATCAATACGATGAAGCATTATTCTACCAGCTTCAAAACTTACTTTTTCAGGTTGAAAAGGTGATAGCCCTTTAGCAATTTCATCGGCATTTACGAACTCTTTACAGTCTAAAATTTCGGGTAGAATTGTATATGAAGCTGTTGTTTTACCAGCTCCATTACAACCTGCAATAATATATAGATTTTTATCTTTCAATAGATTTAAATATTAAACAAAGGTATCAAATAATTAAAGAAGTCCAGCTCTTTTCAATAAAGCCTCCGGTTTAGGTTCCTGGCCTCTAAAACGTTTGTATAAAATCATAGGATGTTCTGTTCCTCCTTTTGAAAGTACATTGTCTTTGAATTTTGTTGCCACTTCGTGATTGAAAATTCCCTTTTCCTGAAAATATTCAAAAGCATCAGCGTCCAGAACTTCAGCCCATTTGTAACTGTAATATCCGGAAGAATATCCGCCTTGAAAAATATGAGAAAAAGCCGTACTCATTGCATTTTCTTTTACATCAGGATACAATTGCGTATTGGCAAATTGTTCTGTTTCGAAAGTTTTTAGATCCGTAATATTTGTTGGATCTTGTCCGTGCCACGCCATATCTAATAATCCAAAACTCAACTGGCGCAAAGTGGCCAAACCTTCCTGGAAACTCGCACTTTCTTTAATTTTCTGAACATACTCAATTGGGATAATTTCTCCGGTTTCGTAATGATTCGCAAACAAAGCCAAAGCTTCAGGCTCGTAACACCAGTTTTCCATAATCTGACTTGGTAATTCTACGAAATCCCAAAATACTGAAGTTCCTGATAAACTTGGGTAAACCGTATTGGCTAACATACCGTGTAATCCGTGACCAAATTCGTGAAACAAAGTAGTTACTTCATTAAAAGTCAATAACGATGGTTTCGTTTCTGTTGGTTTGGTAAAATTACAAACGTTCGAAATGTGTGGTCTTTCGTTAACGCCGTCTTTTTTATATTGATGTTTGAATGAAGTCATCCAGGCGCCGTTTCTTTTTCCTTTTCTTGGGAAAAAATCTGCGTAGAAAACTGAAACTAGATTGTTCTCAGAATCTGTTACTTCATAAGTTGTTACTTCATCGTGGTATTTTTCGATATCAAAAACTTCAGTAAACGTTAATCCGTATAATTTTTTGGCCACTGTAAAAGCGCCATTTAATACTTTTTCTAATTGAAAATAAGGTTTCAGTTTTTCATCGTCTAAATTAAAAAGCTGTTGTTTTAGTTTTTCAGAATAATATGCACCATCCCATTTTTCTAATTGTTCGATTCCGTCTAGTTCTTTTGCGAAAGCAGTTAATTGGGCAAATTCTTTTTGAGCTGCCGGTTTTGCTTTTGCTAATAAATCATTCAGGAAAGAGAAAACTTTCTCCGGGCTTTCGGCCATTCTTTCTTCTAACACAAAATTTGCATGGGTTTTATATCCTAACAAGTTGGCTCTTTCGAAACGTAATTTGGCAATTTTCAAGACATTTTCCTGATTGTCGAATTCATTATTCTGAAACGATCTTGCTCCAAAAGCGATTGCCATCTTTTTACGCAATTCGCGATTATCGGCATAAGTCAAAAACGGAAGATAACTTGGATGATCTAAAGTAAAAATCCAACCTTCTTTTTCCTGGTTTTTAGCCAATAACCTTGCAGCTTCGATGGTTCCTTCCGGCAAACCTGCTAAATCTTTCTCGTCAGTCAAATGCAATTCGAAGGCATTGGTTTCTGCCAAAATATTCTCTTCAAATTGTAACTTTATCTTCGATAATTCCTTGTCTATTTCGCGTAATTTATCTTTTTTGTCTTCTGGTAAATTGGCACCATTTCGAGAGAAGCTTTTGTATTTTCTATCTAAAAGAGTAGTCTGCTCCGGATTTAGATTTAATGTTTCTTTTTGATCGTAAACAGTTTTTATTTTAGCAAATAAAGCAGCGTTTAGCGTAATATCATTCCCGAATTCTGATAATAAAGGCGAAACTTCCTGAGCGATCTTTTGCATTTCGTCACTTGTTTCTGCTGAATTCAAATTGAAGAAAACACTTGACAGACGATCTAAAACATCTCCTGAAAAATCCATAGCTACAACGGTATTTTCAAAAGTTGGTGCTTCAGGATTGTTTGCGATAGCATCGATTTCAGCTTTAGCCAAAGTAATTCCCTCCTGAAAAGCAGGAAGATAATCTTCGATTTTAATTTGAGAAAAAGGAGCAGTATTATGTTTGGTTGTGAATTTTGAAAGTAAAACGTTCATTATGATGTAATTTATTTTTATTAATTGAAGTCGATATTTTCGAATCCCAAAGATAGCAATTTATAAAAATCCAACGACCTAAACAAGGTTGGTTCTCAGTATTAAAACCTTCTTAAAATGTGTTATAGATATGTTATTTATTGGTGCAGGAGATTTAATAATCTTAAATTGTGAAAAACAGGATTACAACTGAAAGAAAACTAATCAAAAATAATTGTAAAATAAAAATAGGATGAACTACCAAGTTATAATAAAACGTATTGATACTGTGAATGAAGTTGAAGGATATTGGTCTGATGAAGATTTTGTTCAATTATTAGAAAAATTCAATTATCCTGACGGAGCAACAGCAGACAAATCGAGTTTACCGGAATTACTGGAAATGGCTATTTCTGATTATGAGCCTAATGAAGCTGCAGAAATCGTTTTGAAATATAAATTTGCTGATCGATTAGGCGATGGGCAAATAGAGCAAATAGCACACAATATGTTAATTGATAAGGTTTGCGAGGAATATCCTGAAATAGATATGCAGGGAACTTTGTTTCATATCAATCAATTGCTTTTTAAAGCATACAACGGAAAATTTCCAAACGCAAAAGCGTCTATCGTTCATTTTTCAATGACGCCAACAAATGGTGAGGTACAGAAGCTGTCAGCTGAAAACGTGCTAAAATTATTGAACAATGGCTTATCT
The DNA here is from genome assembly GCF_050267765.1 of Flavobacterium sp. NPDC079362. Lineage (NCBI taxonomy): Bacteria > Pseudomonadati > Bacteroidota > Flavobacteriia > Flavobacteriales > Flavobacteriaceae > Flavobacterium > Flavobacterium sp. NPDC079362. Next base: position 42,831 of record NZ_JBNNFM010000006.1, read on the forward strand.
GACAGAAATCTTATTAAGAGATTGTTTGAAAATCAGATTTCAGGAAATATTCCATTTCCTGAAGCCGAAGGAATTGTTTGGGAATTAACAACAAAAGATAATATAAATTATGATCTGGTTACTTCAGAAAACTGGATAAATAACGATGATATTACGGATTCTGAATTTGAAGCTGTTCTGGAGGATATCGAAGAGGAAGCGTAATTTTAAAAAGCTATAAAAACAAGAAAGGCTTCTGTAATGGGAAGCCTTTCTTGTTTTGTATTCTATTCAGTTGCAGCTTATACTGAAAACTGCGACTGAAAACTGAAAACTATTTCAAACTTTCTGCCGCTTTGTTGACCGCTGCTTTCAACTCTTCTTTATAAGAAATAATAGTATCTAGTACTTTTTTGTCATGGCTTCCGATGATTTGTGCGGCTAAAATACCCGCATTTTTCGCTCCGTTTAAAGCTACAGTGGCAACCGGAACTCCGCCTGGCATTTGCAGAATCGATAAAACTGAATCCCAGCCATCTATAGAATTACTTGATTTTACAGGAACTCCAATTACAGGAAGCGGTGACATCGACGCGACCATTCCAGGTAAATGTGCAGCGCCTCCGGCTCCGGCAATAATTACAGAAATACCGCGAGTATGTGCATTTTTACTGAAATCGAATAATTTTTCAGGTGTTCTGTGTGCCGAAACGATATCAACTTCGGTTTCGATATTAAATTGTTTTAGTATGTCGATGGCATCCTGCATGACTGGCATGTCTGAGATACTTCCCATTATAATGGCTACTTTGCTCATAGGTTTTTGTTTGTTTTTGTTTCAAGTTTGAGGTTTCAGGTTTTTGGTGAGACTGAAAACTGCGACTGTTTATTTTGTTTCAGGTTTTAAATTGTAACTGTGATTGCGACTGAAAACTATATACTAATCACTCTAATTGTATTCTTAACATCCTCAGCAATTCGTCTTGCTTCGGTCATGTCTTCATTAACAATCGTAACGTGACCCATTTTTCTAAACGGACGTGTTTGTTTTTTACCGTAAATATGTGGTGTAACACCGTTCCAGCCTAAAATGGTTTCGATATTTTCGTAAACAACATCTCCCGAGAATCCTTCGGCGCCTACTAAATTTACCATAACTCCGGCTGCTTTACTATCTGTATTTCCTAACGGAAGATCAAGAATAGCGCGTAAATGATTTTCGAATTGTGAGGTATAACTGGCTTCGATAGAATAATGACCAGAATTGTGTGGGCGAGGAGCGACTTCGTTTACCAAGATTTCATCTTCATGGGTTTGAAACATTTCAACGGCAAGAAGACCAACATGATTAAATTTTTCCGAAACATTCAAGGCAATAGCTCTGGCTTTTTCGGCAACTTTTTCATCGATTCTGGCTGGGCAAATTACGTATTCTACCTGATTGGCTTCAGGATGAAATTCCATTTCGACAACCGGATAAGTTTTAATCTCTCCTGAAGGGTTTCTTACTACAATAACGGCCAATTCATTCTTGAACGGAACCATTGTTTCAGCGATACATTCTACGTTTGGTAAATCATCCATGTCTGAAATCTGACGAATAACTTTTACGCCATTTCCGTCATAACCAAATTCGGTACATTTCCATACAAACGGAATGGTGATTTCATTATCTCCAACAGATTTTTGCAAATGTGCAGGACTGTCAAATCTTAAATAAGCGGCTGTTGGAATCTTACTTTCTGTATAAAAATCTTTCTGAACTCCTTTATTCTGAATTCCCTTTAGGGTTTTTGGAGAAGGATATACTTTTAGACCTTCTTTTTCAAGCTGCGTTAAAGCTTCAAGATTGACCAATTCGATTTCGAAAGTCAGAACGTCGACTTGTTTCCCAAAATTATAAACTGTTTCATAATCCATCAAATCGCCTTTGAAGAATTTATTGCATGCAATTTTACTGGGAGCTTCGTCGCTTGGATCTAAAACATAAGTTTGTATGTCAAATTTTCGAGTGTCAGACAATAGCATTTTGCCTAATTGTCCGCCACCTAATATTCCCAATTTAAAATCAGAAGAAAAATAGTTCATTGTAGATGTGTTTTTGCAAAGATACTTGATAAAATAGAAATGCCAATTTATTGTCTATTGAATTGCTATTTTTTCATATAAGTAAGGTTGAAAAAAAGGATTGATTCAAATGTTAAAATTTTTAAAATAACTAGTTTTAAAATTTTGTTTTGTGGATATGAATTGCGTAGGTTTGACCAGAATTTTAACATCCATACATTTTAATAAGGTACATGACCACAAACGATTGGGCAAAACATATTCAAAAGTTTCTTTTTCTGTTAAAAGATGACTTTTTCGAATTACCATACCTGTCTAATTCTCCTCAGGTGATGTTAGACAGTCTTATAAAAATCCCTATAATAAAACATAATGCTCTGAAGCAAGTAATTTCTTCAGACAATGCTTTTTGGAAAGGTAAAATGCGTTACAGAAAAATAGAGGAGGGTTTCTGGATTTTAGAAACGAACATTCATCTAAAAGAAAATGTTCTTGCAAAAGCAACTTATACAAAAGACCATCTAAGAGACTATTATATTTTATCGTTTTCAGTTTTTGAATATAAATTTCCTTTTAAGGATTCTGAACCTATTACTTTACTAAGTACATGTTGGACTTTTTATAAACCGGATACTGAAGTCGCTACTTATTTTTATAAAGGAACTGAGGGCAAATTTTTTAATATCGCCATAAATAAGGAATGGGTAGATCAAAATATTAAGTCTGGTAAATTCTGTGGGAAAGGAGTGTTGGAAAGTTTTTTTAATGCTCAAAAAGGATTTTATACCTGGCTGGATATTGCTCCAAATGCACATGCTTTATCTAAAAAAATATCAAAAATATTAGAAGCTGAAGATGATATTCAGTTTAATACTTTGGAGTTAAAAAAAAACTGCGTGAAATTGATTACGGAATTTTTCAATAACTCTTTTGAAGACAGTCGTATTACAGATAATATTTCGTTGAGTAATTTAGATTACTATAATGTAGCCAAAGCAGAGAAAATGATTCTGCACAATCTCCAGTCTTCTTTTTTAGGTATAGATCAAATCGCGTATGAGGTAAATACATCGCCAACAAAATTAAAGACTAATTTTAAAATTGTATTTGGCTTCTCGATGCTGCAATACCATAAAGAAAAAAATATGCTTCTTGCCAAACAATTACTTCAAAACTCTGAAGTCGAAATTCAGATTATTGCGGCAATTACAGGTTATGAAAGTGCCAGTAAATTTACTGCTGCCTTTAAGAAACGATTTGCTTTATTACCTTCTGTTTTTAGGGAGAATTAAATTGAAGCAGCATAGTATGAATATAGGTAGGTGGATTGATTTTATAAAAGGAAATAGTACCTTTTATAAAGATGGTTTTTTCGAATTGCCTTATTTGTACAATTCTCCTCAGATAGTCGTGCAAAGTATCGTGAACTCTCCTTCTGCTAAACATGTCGAAGAAGAACAGGCTGTTTATATCAATAATCCTTTTTCTAATGGAGTTATGCGATATCGTGAAATCGAAGAAGGTTTCTGGATTGTTGCTACAAGTATCACTTTTAAGAAAAATGTTATGCTTAAAGCTATTTATGATCGGGAATTTCCACTTGACTATTATATGCTTACATATTCGGTTTTTGAAAGCAACGTAAAACTTCAAAATACATTTGCCAATAAAAGTCCTTTTTTAAGTAAATATTGGGGTTTCAAAAGACCGGGAACAGAACTTGGTGCTTATTTTTATAAAGGTTCTGTGTGCGAATTTTATTTGTACGGATTTAGTAAAGAATGGGCAGAACGCAATTTTTCTTTTGAAAGCTTACCGGTAGAGAATCAGATTAAAAAGGTTCTTACCTCTGATGAAGGTTTTATTACTTATCAGGATATTGTGCCTAATGCAGCGGAATTATCTAAAGAAATTTTGATTAATTTAGAAAAGAACAATCACGATTTGTTGAGTAAAGCAATTTTAAAAACGCAGACTTTTCAATTGATTTCTACCTTTTTTAAAAATGCTTACATAGAGCAACCTATTGGTAATTATACTCCAAAAGAAACTCCTGATTATAAAAAAATAGCTGAAGCCGAAAAGTTGCTTTTGGATACAGTAACAAATCCTTTTTTAGGAGTAGACTATATTGCCAAAAAGGTAGATATGTCTCCAACAAAACTCAAACTAACTTTTAAATTGGTTCACGGTATTTCGATGATGCAATACCATAAAGAGAAAAAATTACTTCTCGCCATGCAGCTGCTTCAAAATACCGATATGCAGATAAAAAATATTGCCTTGGCAACCGGTTATAAAAGTTCCAGCAAGTTTACGGCGAATTTCAAAAAACGTTTTGGAAAAATGCCTTCTGAAATTCGATTGTAATCAGTGTAAAATTCTTTCTTTTCAGCTGTTTAAGTTTTCTTTTTTGTGTTTTTTTTATGTTTTTATTAACACCGTGTTTATACCTGTTTTTGTTTTTAACTTGTTGTTTTTTAGTTTTTTAATCGTGTTGTTCTTCAAGTTTTAAACATTGTTTTTTGCATAGTAAATTGTATTGGTCGTTTCGGGCTATAGATGTGTCCGAATGGGCTATTCGACGTTTGGATTTCGATATAATTTTGTTTGGTAATTCTAAACCAGCCAAATGATAACAAAACTACTTTACTTCGCGAATGTGTTTCGCAATTTTCAAAAAACTCTTTATTGCCAATTTGCATATTAAATGATGCGAATAATTATTTCAGCAGTTTTTAATTTTCCTTTTAGTACATAATTTATCTCCTGATGAATAAAGATTCCATTGTTTTTAACAATTTGGAATAAATAAATATTGCTGTTTATCAAAAGTTTGAAATAAAGTGATAATAATTAATTAACCAAACAATTAATGAAAAAAAAGACAACTTATTGGTCAAAGATTTCTATAGAACATTTACCGATAAAAAAATATTTGATACTTACGATGTTAGCGCTGCTATTTCCGTTAATATCTTTTTCGCAAACCGTTTATACATTTACGGCTGCTGGGGCGTCCGGAATTGCAGGACCTACTCAATCACAAATAAATACGTCCTATGCTTCAACTAATTTAAACGGAAGTGTAACAGTGACCGGAGGAATTCAGTCCTGGATCGTACCGGTGACGGGTAATTACCGTATCAATGCTTCCGGCGCAAGAGGAGGGAATTCATCCGCCAATACTTATGTTGGTGGATTTGGTGCCAACATGACCGGGGAGTTTACATTAACAGCAGGGGATGTAATTAAAGTATTGGTGGGACAAGCTGGTATTACTGGCGGCAGCGACGATGGCTATTATCTTGGCGGCGGCGGCGGTGGTGGCTCTTATATTACTTTAAATTCTGCACTTCTTATGGCAGCCGGCGGCGGCGGCGGTGCGGGTGTAGGCGAGAGTAATTTGAACGGATTTAATGGTAATCCAGCATTATCAGGAACAAGTGGGAACACGGCCAATGGGACTAATGGTAGGCCCAACGGTACTCCAGGGAGTGGCGGAAATGGCGGAACAGCCTCCGCTTATTATGGCGGTGGCGGTGGCGCAGGCTGGTTATCAAACGGTGGTAATATGACAAGTGGAATGACTTGTTTAGGAGGATTGAGTTTTTCAAATAATGGTACTGGAGGGACAGGCGGGACCTTTAACTCTAATGCCGGTGGAAACGGTGGCTTTGGCGGCGGCGGCGGCGGCGGCTTTGGCGGTGCTGGCGGTGGCGGCTATTCCGGTGGCGCAGCGGGAACACATGGCGCAGCAAACAATGCTACGGCCGGCGGCGGCGGCGGTTCATACAACTCTGGAAGAAATCAAACCAATGTTGCTGGTGTTAATTCAGGAAATGGATCTGTTATAATAACAAATCTATACTCCGCATCTATATCTCAAACTGCAAATGTTGTATGCAGTGGTGATTTAACAGGGGCACTTTCTGTTGCTGTAAATGGAGGTACTGTTCCTTATACATATGCGTGGTCACCAAATGTTAGTACCAGTGCAACTGCGTCTAATCTTGGGAAAGGAACTTATAGTGTAATAGTAACCGATGGAAATAGTTTAACAACGACTGCATCTTTTACCATTGTTCCTTCAGATAATACGGCTCCAGTTATTACTACAAACGGAGATAAAAATGTAAATACAAGCCCAGGCGTTTGTGATGCAACTGTAACAGTTTCTGCAACAGCTACGGATAATTGTAGTGTTGGAACTCCAGTGGGATTACGAAGTGATGCAAAATTACTTTCAGATGCTTATCCTTTGGGAACCACAACAATCACTTGGAATGTAACAGATACTAATGGAAATGCTGCAGTTGCGGTAAATCAAACAGTAACCGTAGTAGATAATGTAAAGCCAACTGCAATCTCGAAAAACATTACAGTGCAATTGAACGCAAGTGGAAGTGTAACTGTAAATGCGAGTCAGCTAAGTAATGGAAGTACCGATAATTGCGGAATTAATAATTACAAATTCTCTGCCGGAAGTGTAGGCACAGTTTGTAATGTTGCCGGTGAAGGAACTTTTTTAAGACTTAATGCACCTGCGGGAAGTGTTTTTAAAAATATAGTTTATGCTAATTATGGAAACTCTACAGGAACTTGTGGGAATTTTGTTAATGGTAGTTGTAGTGCATCAAATAGTTTAAGTTTAGTAACAGCTGCTTTCCTTAATAACAATAGCGGAATTATTTATTCTAGCAATGATACTTTTGGAGACCCTTGCAATGGAACACAAAAGCGACTAGCCGTAGAAGCTAACTATGCTCCGGCAACGGCAGAAACGACTTCAATAACATACTCTTGTGCTGATGTAGGCGTAAAAAATGTTGTATTATTTGTTACTGATAATAGTGGAAATGTTTCGTTAGTAAATGCAACAATAACAATTCAGGACAATATTGTCCCTGTAATCACTTCGAACGGAAATAAAAGTGTAAATGCAGATTCAGGAGTTTGTGGGGCTAACATAACAGTTTCGGCATCTGCAACAGATAATTGTTCAGTAGGAACTCCAACGGGAGTAAGAAGTGATGCGAAAGCACTTACGGCTATTTATCCTGTAGGAACAACAACAATTACGTGGAACGTAAGTGATGTTAACGGAAATGCAGCAACTGCAGTAACTCAAACTGTAACAGTCACAGATAATCAAATTCCTGTAATTGCTTCAAATGGAAATAAAACTATAAATGTTAGTGCAAATAGTTGTGGCGCAACCGTTGCTGTTTCAGCAACAGCAACGGATAATTGTACAGTTGGAACTCCAAGTGGAGTCAGAAGTGATGCAAAATTGCTTACGGCTCCTTATCCGGTAGGAACTACAACAATTACGTGGAACGTAAGTGATGTTAACGGAAATGCAGCAACTGCAGTAACTCAAACTGTAACAGTCACAGATAATCAAATCCCAGTAATTGCTTCAAACGGAGACCAAACAGTAAATTCTGATTTAGGTATTTGTGGCGCAGTTGTTTCAGTTTCAGCAACGGCTACTGATAATTGTACAGTTGCAACTCCAACAGGAGTACGAAGCGATGCAAAATTGCTTACAGATGTTTATCCTGTAGGAGCAACAACCATAACATGGGATGTAAACGATGCTAATGGAAATGCTGCAGTTACAGTAACTCAAACCGTAACCGTAACAGATAATGAAATTCCAGTAATTGCTTTAAACGGAGATCATAATGTAAATACAGATTCAGGAGTTTGTGGTGCAAACGTAACCGTTTCTGCAACAGCTACAGATAATTGTACAGTTGGAACTCTAACAGGAGTAAGAAGCGATGCCCAATTGCTTATAGATGTTTATCCAATAGGAGTTACAACCATAACGTGGAATGTAAGTGATGCAAGCGGAAATGCAGCAGTTGCTGTAACTCAAACCGTAACCGTAACAGATAATGAAATTCCTGTAATTGCTTCAAACGGAGACCAAACAGTAAATTCTGATTTAGGTATTTGTGGCGCAGTTGTTTCAGTTTCAGCAACGGCTACTGATAATTGTACAGTTGGAACTCCAAGTGGAGTAAGAAGTGATGCAAAATTGCTTACAGATGTTTATCCTGTAGGAGCAACAACCATAACATGGGATGTAAACGATGCTAATGGAAATGCAGCAGTTGCTGTAACTCAAACCGTAACCGTAACCGATAATGAAATTCCAGTAATTGCTTCAAACGGAGATCAAACAGTAAATTCTGATTCAGGAGTTTGTGGTGCAAACGTAACCGTTTCTGCAACAGCTACAGATAATTGTTCAGTAGGAACTCCAACGGGAGTAAGAAGTGATGCGAAAGCACTTACAGCTCTTTATCCTGTAGGAACAACAACAATAACTTGGGATGTAAACGATGCTAATGGAAATGCTGCAGTTACAGTAACTCAAACTGTAACAGTAACAGATAATGAAATTCCAGTAATTGCTTCAAACGGAGATCAAACAGTAAATTCTGATTCAGGTATTTGTGGCGCAGTTGTTTCAGTTTCAGCAACGGCTACTGATAATTGTACAGTTGGAACTCCAACAGGAATAAGAAGTGATGCAAAATTATTGACAGATGTTTATCCTTTAGGAGCAACAACCATAACATGGGATGTAAACGATGCTAATGGAAATGCTGCAGTTACAGTAACTCAAACTGTAACAGTAACAGATAATGAAATTCCTGTAATTGCTTCAAACGGAGATCAAACAGTAAATTCTGATTCAGGTATTTGTGGCGCAGTTGTTTCAGTTTCAGCAACGGCTACTGATAATTGTACAGTTGCAAATCCAACAGGAGTACGAAGCGATGCAAAATTGCTTACAGATGTTTATCCTGTAGGAACTACAACAATCACTTGGAATGTAGTAGATGTGAATAGAAATGCTGCTGCTGAAGTTATTCAAACAGTAGCAGTTGTAGATAACCAAATTCCGGTAATTGCTTCAAATGGTGATCAAAACGTAAATGTTGATGCCGCTACTTGTGGTGCAAACATAACGGTTTCGGCAACAGCAACGGATAATTGTACAGTTGGAACACCAACAGGAGTAAGAAATGATGGAAAATTACTTTCAGATGTTTATCCAGTTGGAAGTACAGAAATCAAATGGAATGTAAAAGACGTAAATAGTAATGATGCTGTTGAGGTAATTCAAACCGTAACAGTAATCGATAACCAAATTCCGGTAATTACTGCAAATGGAAATCAAAATGTAAATGCCGACACAGATGTCTGTGGTGCAAACGTAACAGTTTCGGCAACGGCTACAGATAATTGCACAGTTGGAACTCCAATAGGAGTGAGAAATGACGCAAAATTACTTACAGATGTTTATCCTGTAGGAATTACAGAAATCAAATGGAATGTAAAAGATGTTAACGGAAATGATGCAGTTGAGGTAATTCAAACAGTAGCAGTTGTAGATAATATTGTACCAACAGTAATTACAAAAAACATAACAGTGCAACTTGATGCAACAGGAAATGCTATAATTCACGCTTCTGAAGTTGATAATAATTCATCTGATAATTGTACAATCGATACAATCGAAATTGATAAAACATCATTTACTTGTACTAATATTGGATCAAATATTGTAAAACTTACGGTAACAGATAAGAACGGGAATTTTGATACTAAGGAGGCAACTGTAATAGTTGAAGACAATATCAAACCAATCGTAATTACAAAAAATATCACCATTCTTCTTGATGCTTCTGGTGTTGCTACAATCCAGGCTTCTGATGTTGATGATAATTCAACTGATAATTGCGAAATCGCAGTAAGAGAGTTAGATAAGACAGAATTTACTTGTGCTAATATCGGACCTAATACGGTTAAACTAAAAGTTACAGACAAAAACGGAAACTTTGATGTTAAAGAAGCTATTATAACTGTAGAAAACAAAATTGTACCAAAAGTATTAACAAAGAATATTACACGACAACTTACTACATTAGGAAATGTATCTATTGTTGCATCTGATATTGATAATGGATCAATATATGCTTGTGGAACTCCAACTTTGGTAGTTTTTCCAAATGTCTTTACCTGTGCTAATATTGGGATCAATAATGTCACGTTGACTGCTACAGATGCCTACGGTAATGTTTCAGTAAAAGCGGCAACAGTAACCATTGAAGATAAAGTTGCGGCGACTGTACTTACTAAAGATGTAACCGTTCAGCTGGATGCTTCCGGGAATGCGTCAATCACCGCAGCCCAAATCGATAACGGAAGTTTTGATTTTTGCGGAATTGCTTCACTTACAGTTAGTCCAAATAGTTTTAGTTGTAATGCTATCGGAGAAAATGAAGTAACGCTTACGGTTACCGATGTGCACGGAAATATTTCTACAGAAATCGCAATCGTGACGGTTCAGGATCATGTTCTCCCAACAGCTAAAACTAAAGATCTCACAGTAGAACTTGATGCGTCAGGCAATGCATCAATTACAGTAAATCAAATCAATAACGGAAGTTCTGATAATTGTGGTGTGGTATCAGTAAGTCTTGATAAGCTTTCTTTTGATTGTACCAATGTTGGTATCAACACGGTTCTTCTGACTGTAAAAGACAAAGCTGGAAATACGGCAACAGCTACTGCGAAAGTTACAGTTGTAAATAAATTTGGAGATAATGATAATGACGGAATTTTAGACAATTGTGACGATGATGATGACAATGATGGAATCAAAGATTGGTTAGACAACTGTCCAATTACTGCTAATCCTTATCAGGAAGATCGCAATAATAATGGTATTGGTGATGCCTGCGATAAAGACCAGATGAATATTTCTGAAGCTTTTACTCCAAACGGAGATGGTATCAATGATACATGGGTTATTTCGAATATCGAAAATCATCCTAATTCAATTGTACGTGTTTTTAATCGTTGGGGAACAGAAGTGTTTGTTGCTAAAAATTACCAAAATGATTGGGATGGACATTACAAAGGAAGTTCCAGTTCTCTGCCAGAGTCAAGTTCATATTACTATCAAATTGATTTAGATGGTGATGGTACTATCGAAAGACAAGGATGGATCTACATTAACAGGTAATTGAAATAAAATAAAATTTTAGAAATGAAAATAATTAAAAATATATTGGCGGGAGCATTACTACTTTTTAGTAGTATGCTTTTTGCCCAGCAAGAAAGCCTTTTTACAACGTATCGTTACCATATGAATGTTGTAAATCCAGCTTATGCAGGTGTTGATGGAGAAACTGTTTTAATGAGCACAATTCGCCAGCAATGGACAGGGATTAAAGATGCACCGCAAACGCAAGCAGTCTCTTTTGGTACATCGGTAGGGAATCATTTGGGATTAGGGGTTTCTATGGTTTATGATAAAACTTTTATCGAAAAACAAACACAATTAGGAATTGACTTTTCATACAAAATTCAGGTTGGGGCTCTTACTGATTTGTATTTAGGAATAAAAGCGGGAGGTAATTTCTACAATGTAAATACCTCTGGACTTGAGACTTATTCGCCTCAATCAGATCCATCTTTGATTACAATAAATCATTTTAATCCAAACGTAGGTATTGGAGCTTTATTGAAAAATGATAAATTTTTTGTATCCCTTTCTGTTCCAAGAATGTTAAATACGGAGCGTGCAAAAAACAAAGACGGTTATACTTCTGTTGCAACAGACAGAGCACATGTTTATTTGAGTAGTGGTTATGATTATGATTTTAATACAGCTACAGAATTGGTGCTAAAACCATCATTTATGATGCGTTATGTAAATGGTTCACCACTTTCAGTAGATGTTAATTTGATGCTTCAGATAGAGAAATTTTTGGAAATAGGGGCAAGTTACAGAGTTGATAACGCTTATGCCGCAATAGCAGGTTTAACAATTAGTGACCATCTGACAATTGGTTATGCTTACGAAACCAGTACGGGTAAAGTAATGGCAAGTGCTAAACAATCAAACGAGTTTTTTCTTCGCTTTAAATTTTAATAAAAGGAAAATACAATAATTGAAACAACGTTTTTTTTATTTTTTTGAGTAGTAAAAAAGAGGACATCTATCTGCAGATGTCCTCTTTTGATTTTATATAAATCATTTAAGGCCTTTCTATTTTTCTTAAAACTTCTTTTGCGACAGCTTTATAAGCTGCAGAATGATCTGCATAATCTTTGTTCAGGATAATTTGCAATTCGGGATGAATCCAATCGTAGTGATTTCCTAATATATATAAAGTTCTGATCGAATAGGCTTTTGTCGCCACTTTTACATCATTAATTAGCCAGTCAAAAGAAGCTTCAATACAATCTTGCAGGTTTTCTTCTGAAAGTAAAATGCTGTTTTCGTTTTTCTTATAATGTGATTTTACCAGAAGCTGAACCACTTTTGCAATTGGCCTGATAGAACTTTCATCTTTTAAAACCTTCAGACTAGAACAGAAAAAATTAAGATAAGGTTGCAGCCAGATTAATTCTTCGTAAGATATAAATTCTAAAATCCAGCATGCTTTATGATTGTTTTTATCTAAGGGAGAAAAACAAATTTGAACCAATTCATCAAATAAATGTTGATTTTCTAAAATGTACTGAGCTCCCATTAGCCGGTTTTCTCGGTAAGCATTTACATAATCCAGTTTTAGATGAAGTTCGGACGACATTTTTTTACATTTAATACACATCTAAAATAAATAATTTAATGCAATAGTTCCGTAATAATTTATTGGAAGTCCGGGATAATAATATCTTGGACTTGCGTTTCCAACCGCAACGGCATTAGGCAAAATCATAGAGGCATATTTTTCGTCAGTGACATTATTAATGCCAAAAGCCAGGTTTGTGTTTAGATTAGGAAGAATTTGAAAACGATAACCTGTTTTTAAATTAATAATACGATAAGAATCTGAATAAAGAGAATTAGCATCATTTAAGGGGATTTTATCTGTAAACTGAAAATCAGCAGAAAAATATAAACCCAAAACCATATTTAAAATTATTCCTGCATTTACTTTATTTGCGGCGACCCCGATTAATTTATTTCCTGAATAATCATTTCCGTTATCGACAAAATCGTTAAACTCATATTTCCCCAGGGAAGCAGTGATGTAAGAGTTTAAATTGAAAAACCGATTAATAGGCCAATTGTGTTTTGCTAAAATTTCGATTCCTTCATGAAATGTTTTACCGGCATTTATACCTTCATACTGGTCATCACCAATTCTTTTTGCCACTAATAAATCTTTTATTTCCATTCGATAAACAGCAAATTCTGTATAGAGATTTTTATTGAAGAAATAGAATTTTCCACCCGCTTCAAAATTATAACCGCTTTCAGGTTTTATATCCGGATTAATATTGCCTGAACTTGTAAGTGTTTCTTCGGTGGCCGGCAATGAAAATCCCCGACTTATCGAAAAGTACAAAGTTTTTTGCTCATTGGGTTTAAAGAGAAAAGACAATTGTGGCGAAAAGATTCCGTCATAACTGTATTTTTCAGTTGAAGAAGTATTGTTAGGAAGAGAATTCGTTAGCTCAAAATGAGTTTCATTATAATTCAATCCGGCTTGTAATTCGAATTTATCCGAAAGCAAAGTTCTGATTTGAGAAAAAATATTATAAAAATGTCTTTTTTGGTCTGTTTCAGTAAGTTGATTGCCTTGTAAACTTCCTTGACCATTATTGGTTTTGTATAGATTTTCAAAAGTGTTTCCGTTATAATTATCTGTGAAATATTCAATTCCGGCAATAAATTGATTCTCGATTTTACTAATTTTAAAATCTCCCGAAAATTGCGTTCTTCCGCCAGTTCCAAAAGTATATTGACGTAAAATATCAAAAGGACGAGGTTCATTACTATCCTTATAATTAATAAAAACCGAAGTTGAATTGCGCAGATGATCATTAATTTTAAAATCATAAGCCAATCCACCTAAAGTCGATTTGTATTCCTTATATCCTTTTGAAGCTACCCATGTTGGAGCACCTAGTTTTGGATTATTATCAAAAACTTCTTTACTAATCGAACTTGGAATGAAAGCTTTCAAATATGTGTAATTCGAAAAATAGGTCAACTTGCTATTTTTCTTTTTAAATAATTCTCCGGCGAGCGTTATACCTTCCCGATTATACGAACTGTTTTCTCGCCATCCGTCCGTTTTAAGATTATGATAACTGATATTCAAACTAGAACTTTTCTCATTCAGGCTGTAATTCAAGCTGTTTTTGAGTAATCCAAACGAACCAAAGACACTGCTGACACCGGCATTTTCTCCATTTGACTTTGAAAGTTGAGGTGAGATCAAAATTGCACCGCCCAAACCGGCTCCGTAAATACTAGAAAGCGGACCTTTGATAACTTCAATTTGTCCGATGTTTTCCAGATCAATATCATCAATAACCGTTTCGCTATTTCCGGAAGTCAGGGGAATACTGCCATAAAAAGCCCTGATTTTATTAGTTCCATAAGGAGATCTTGCGCCAATACCCCGAATCGAAATTCGGGTTGTAGTAAAATTAGAAGATTGCATAAAAACTCCTGGAATTGTATTGATGACTGTGCTAATATCTGTGGCATTATTTTGCAAAAGGTCTTTTTTAGATAAAATTCCAATAGAAGCAGGAGTGTTTTGCAATCGATCATTAACATGAAGTGAACTAATGACAACTTCATCCAGTTTTTGGGTTTTTAAAGAATCAATAGTTTTGTTTTCTCTTTTTTGTGCCTCGATGTTATGGAAACATAAAAACACAAGAAGAAGAAGAAAACAATATTTTTTTAAAATCATAAAAGAGTTTGTTGAGCAGTTTCTGGATGAAAAAAAAATTAACCGCAAAGAACGTTAAGATTTATACCCTATGTTAACTTTATAAAACACAAAGTTCGCAAAGCTAGTTCGATACAAAGCTTTGCGAACTTTTCATTTTATAAAACTACAAAAAAACTTAGCGTTCTTTACGGTAAAATTAATTATGTTTCTAAGAAACCTAATTTGGAATTTATTTTTTAGCCGTTACCTTCCAAATTGTATTTCCGCTATCATCATTAACCAAAAGAGACCCGTCTTGCATAACAGTTACCGCAACCGGACGTCCGTAAACTTCAGCTTTGTCAGCATTAGAAATAAAACCAGTTAAGAAATCTTCCGGTTTCCCGGAAGGTTTTCCGTTTGAAAAAGGAACGAAAACAACTTTATATCCTGATATTTTAGCACGATTCCAGGAACCATGTTGTCCTACGAAAGCCCCGTTTCTATATTTTTCAGGAAAAGCAGTTTTGTTATAAAATGCCAATCCCAAAGATGCTGTATGAGCGCCAACCGGAACGTCAGGAACAATAGATTTGGCCGCAAGATCTTTGCGCTCACCTTTCATTCTTGGATCAAGATTGTTTCCGTAATAAGAATATGGCCAGCCATAAAAAGCATCTCGTTTTACACTTGTAATATAATCAGGAACTAAGTCATCACCCAATTCATCACGTTCGTTAACCGCAGTCCAAAGTTCCTTATTTACAGGATTCCAATCCATTCCAACAGGATTTCTAAGACCGGCAGCATAGATTTTTTCACCGGTTCCGTCAGGATTAATTTCTAAGATATCAGCACGGCGCACCTCTTTGTCCATTCCGTTTTCACCAACATTACTTCCGGAACCTACCGAAACGTAAATTTTTGTTCCCTCAGGATTAGCAATTATATTTCTTGTCCAGTGATTGTTGTAGCCTCCGGCAGGAAGTTCAAGAATTTTGGTTCCTTTTGTTTCTAATTTTAAAGGAGCATTTTTATAAGGATAACGATATAAGCCGTCAGTATTGGCAACATAAAAAAAGTCTTTAAGAACTAACATTCCAAATGGTCTGTTGAGGTCTTTTAGAAAAACTTCACGAGTTTCAAATTTTCCGTCCTTGTCTTTATCGCGAAGAATTATAATTTGATTTTTACTTGTTCTCGTGCCGCTTTCCACAACAAAAATATCGTTGTTTGGTGCAATGTAGGTCCAACGTGGATTCTCAAAACCATCAGCAAATTTCGTAACTGTAAAACCTTCCGGTGCAATTGGTGTTTTGCCTTCCGGCCAGCCAATCACTTTGCTATTATTCGTTTTCGATTCGGTTGCGTACGGTGGAGGTAAAGTGAGGTCGCCAATAGCAGTTTTTACAATAATATCAGGTTGTTTTGCCAGAGCTTCTTTTTCTTCTTTTTTTACCTGCCCGTTGCAGGCTGTCATTATTGCCAATAGGGATATCGAAAATATTTGTGCAGTAGTTCTCATTTCGGTTTAGGGTTAAATGTTTATAGAACAACAATTTAGTAAAATTAAAAATAGTTGCAAGAAAATATTTGTAAATATTATGTGATATTTAACATTCTTAAAAAAATATGTGTCCAGCTTATTTTGATACTTACAGTTTGGTTGTAATTCTGTATCTTTGCGCATTATTTTAAACATAAAAATAATGATACAACTTCACGATAAACAATTTGTTCCGTTTATTTCGGCCAAAGAAATTGATTTTGCTTTAACTAAAATAGTTGCTCAGGTAGAAGATGATTTTGGAGACGATACCCCAATTTTTATTGGTGTCTTAAATGGTGCATTCATGGTTGTTGCCGATTTTCTGAAAAAATACAAAAGTCCTTGCGAGGTTTCATTTATAAAAATGGCATCTTATGAAGGAACTGAAACTACTAATGCTGTAAAAGAATTAATAGGGATTAATCAGGATTTGACAGGTAGAACCGTGATTATCATCGAAGATATTATCGATACCGGAAATACAATCGAAGAATTGAAACGCATATTTAAAGAACAAAATGTAAAACATTTTAAAATTGCAACTTTGTTTTTTAAACCGGATGCCTATAAAAAAGATATTAAAATAGATTATATCGGAATCAGGATTCCAAATAAATTTATCGTTGGTTACGGTTTGGACTACGATGGTTTGGGACGAAATTTAGCCGAAGTATATAAATTGGCAGAATAATTACAAACACACACAACTATATATTCATTTAAAACTTCTTGTAAAAACAGAAGTAACAACACTCACTCATATTATGATTAACATTGTTTTATTTGGAAAGCCGGGAGCAGGAAAAGGAACTCAGGCAGAATTTTTAAAAGAAAAATACAAATTAACACACCTTTCAACAGGAGATATTTTTCGTTTTAATTTAAAAAATGATACAGATTTAGGTAAAAAAGCAAGGGTTTTTATGGACAATGGAGAATTGGTTCCTTGCGAAGTTACAACTGCAATGTTAATAGATGAGGTAAATAAAAACCCTAATACACAAGGATTTTTGTTTGATGGTTATCCAAGAACTTTAGATCAGGCAGAAGCCCTGGATAAATTCTTGCCAACTATTGGGACAAGTGTTACGGCTACAATCGCATTAGAAGCTGATGATGAAATTCTTGTAGCGCGTTTGTTAGAAAGAGGAAAAACAAGTGGAAGAGTAGACGATCAGGACGAAGAAAAAATTCGTGTAAGATATCAGGAATACAATGAGAAAACTGCTCCGCTAATTGGATATTACAAAGAACAAAATAAGTTTCATGCTGTAAATGGTATCGGAACTATCGAAGAAATTACAGAACGATTAACGTCAGTTATAGATAATTTGTAGAAGCTTTTCCAGCTGCCGTTTCAAGTCCAAAACTAAAAAAACTATTTTTCTATCCTAAGGTTTCGGGATAAAACAAAACTTCTTCTGATGCTTTTAGGAGTCAATTGTTTTAAGAAATGAAAAATTAGTTTTTTTAGCTCCGGACTTTTTTCTTCTCCCAATGGGATTGGTATGAAATATTAAGAACAAATTGCATTAACGAACTATTAAATAACGAATAACCCTCAAATTGGAAATACTAATAATATTTTTTCTAATACTATTAAATGGAGTTTTCTCTATGTCTGAAATTGCACTTATTTCAGCAAGAAAAAACAGACTTGAAACTGCTGCAAAAAAAGGAAATAAAAGTGCCAAAATTGCACTTGATTTGGCTAATTCGCCAAATAAGTTTTTGTCTACGGTACAGATCGGAATTACTTTGATCGGGATTTTGACAGGTATTTACAGTGGGGATAAAATCACAATAGATGTAGAGGCATTTGTTAACGGATTTGCGATTTTCAGACCCTATGCACATTCAGTTGCAGTTGGGATTGTCGTAGTAGTTTTGACATTTTTCTCATTAGTTTTAGGAGAGCTATTACCAAAACGAATTGGTTTGAATTATCCAGAATCGATTGCAAAAATGGTAGCATTGCCAATGAAGATTGTTTCGATTATTACAGCGCCGTTTATATGGCTGCTTACCACTTCGACTGATTTTTTATTGAATGTTTTGCAAATCAAACCTTCGGCTGACGGTAAAGTAACCGAGGAAGAAATTAAAGCCATAATAAAAGAAGGAACTGAAGGCGGAGAAGTTCAGGAAATTGAACAAGATATCGTAGAGCGTGTTTTTCATATTGGAGACAGAAAAGTAAGTTCGTTAATGACACACCGCAAATCGGTAGATATGTTGCCTTTTAATGCAGACAAAGCAAAAATAAAAGAATTGGTTTTAATGGATTTACATACCATTTACCCGGTTTACAGAGATAATTATGACGATATAGTAGGGATTGTAACCTTAAAAAATATATTTGCGAATATCGAAAATGATCATTTCGATCTAGGAGCAATAATGATAGATGCTCCCTATTTAATGGAGCAGACAACAGCTTATAAAGCACTTGAAAATTTTAAAAGAACAGGCGTTCATTACGCCTTAGTATCTGATGAGTATGGTGTTTTTCAAGGGATAATTACATTAAATGACATTCTCGAAGCTCTGGTTGGAGATGCATCTGATTTTTATAAAGATGAATTTAAATTAGTAGAACGAGAAGATGGTTCGTGGTTGGTTGACGGACATTATTCATTACATGATTTTCTAACGTATTTTGAGTTAGACGAATTAACAAATGATTACGAAGTTAACACAGTAAGCGGAATGATTATGACTGAGCTTTCTCATATTCCGAAAGAAGGCGAAAAATTAATCTGGCAAAAATTTGTGTTAGAAGTCATCGATATGGATGGCGTAAAGATTGATAAAGTGCTGGTAAAAGCACTAAAAGAGTAAAAATAAAATAGTTTTCAGTTTCTGTTTTTAGTTGCAGTATGCATTAAAAACTGATACTGCGGCTGAGAATAAAAATTTGTTTCAGGTTTTATTCTGTTTCAGGTTTCAAGTTAAGTGTGTTGCGCCAACTTGAAATCTCAAACTTTAAACTTTAAACTATACATAAACAAAAAAAGAAAATGACAGAAGGAAATTTTGTAGATTATGTTAAGATATATGTTTCTTCCGGAAAGGGAGGAAAAGGATCTACGCATTTACATAGAGAGAAATTTATTGAAAAAGGAGGCCCGGACGGAGGTGATGGTGGTCGAGGCGGACACGTATATTTAGTTGGAAATAAAGGGCTTTGGACACTTTTTCATTTAAAATTTGCTCGTCATATTAAAGCTGGTCACGGTGGTGATGGAGGAGGAGATCGTAGTACAGGTGCTGATGGAGATGATAAATTTATCGAAGTGCCTTTAGGTACTGTTGTAAAAGATAAAGAAACCGGAGAAACCTTATTCGAAATTACCGAAGATGGTGAAAAACAGATTCTTTCAAGAGGTGGAAAGGGTGGATTAGGAAACTGGCATTTTAGAAGTTCAACGAATCAGACACCAAGATATGCTCAACCTGGTTTACCGGGTGTAGAGATGGATGTGATTCTTGAATTGAAAGTTTTGGCAGACGTTGGTTTAGTAGGTTTTCCTAATGCAGGAAAATCAACTTTATTATCTGTGTTGACTTCTGCAAAACCAAAAATTGCTGATTATCCTTTTACAACTCTAAAACCAAACTTAGGAATTGTAGCTTACAGAGATTTTCAATCTTTTGTAATCGCTGATATTCCTGGTATTATTGAAGGAGCTGCTGAAGGAAAAGGTTTAGGACATTATTTCCTGCGTCATATTGAGCGTAACTCAACATTGTTGTTTTTAGTTCCTGTTGATACGCCGGACATTAAAGGAGAATATGATATATTGGTAAATGAACTTACTAAATACAATCCTGAAATGCTTGATAAAGAACGTTTATTAGTAATCTCAAAATGTGATATGCTCGATGACGAACTAAAAGCAGAACTGAAAGTTGAATTGGATGTCGCTTTCAAGGATATTCCTTATATGTTTATTTCGTCTGTTGCTCAACAAGGATTAACGGAGCTCAAGGATAAGCTTTGGAAAATGTTAAATGAATAATAAAATACTAGTTGTATACCAAAAGGTGTTCTTTAAATAGAGCACCTTTTTTTTGTTTTTCAAAATGTTAAATTCGTAATGAAATGCTAAAAATTCGGGATCATATTTATTTTTGATTATGATTAGAATGGTATAATTATGAAAATGAGTTATATTCGCAGAACTTAAACAAAATAACATGAAAAAAATAGTTTTATTCTTAACCATGTGCTTAATGGCTTTTCCTGTAAAAGCTGATGAAGGAATGTGGTTTTTGATGTTTATCGAAAGATTGAACCATAGAGATATGGAAAAAATGGGCTTACAATTAACGTCCGAAGAAATTTACAGCATTAATCATCATAGTTTAAAAGATGCGATTGTACAATTTAATGGAGGTTGTACGGCAGAAATTGTTTCTAAAAATGGTTTAGTTTTAACAAATCACCACTGTGGATATGATGCTATTGCAGAACTTTCTTCGGCAGAACGAAATTATCTGAAAGATGGTTTCTGGGCAAAAGAGAAAAGTGCTGAGATGAAACCAAAATCATTATATGTTCGTTTCTTCGTTCGTATGGATGATGTTTCTAAAAGAATTTTATCTAAAGTAAATGATAAAATGACTGAGACTGAAAGAAACAAAATCATTCAGCAAGAAATAAGCCTGATCGAAAAAGAAAATAATGAAGGTGGAAAATATACTGTCTCCGTTCGTCCTTTCTTTCAGGGAAATGAATATTATTATTTCGTTTATCAGGATTATACCGACGTTCGTTTAGTGGGAACACCGCCGGAAAGTGTTGGTAAATTTGGTGGAGACACTGATAACTGGGAATGGCCACGTCAAACCGGTGATTTTTCTATGTTTAGAGTATATGCTGATAAAGACGGAAATCCAGCAGCTTATTCTAAAGACAATGTGCCTTTGCAGCCTAAACATTACTTGCCTGTAAGTATTAAAGGTGTAAAAGAAAATGATTTTGCTATGATTTTAGGATATCCGGGTAGAACAAACCGTTGGATGCCAGCTGGCGGAATCGAACAAAACATTAAATATGCATATCCTGCATGGGTTGAAGGTGCTAAAGCCGGAATGGATGTAATGAAAAAGTACATGGACAAAGATGCAACAGTTCGTTTGCAATATGCGTCTAAATATGCTTCGACAGCAAACTATTGGAAAAACCGTCAGGGTATGATTGATGCTTTAACAAAAGCAGGAACAGTTGATGTTAAGACGGCACAAGAAGATAAATTCTATGAGTGGGCAACTAAACCGGCCAATAAAGAGAAGTACGAAAATGTAATTCCAACTATTAATGATTATTACAGATCAACAAATCTAAAAGCGACTCACGATAATTACTTAATGCAACTTTTGCGTACTTCAGGTTATGCTGCAGGACCGGCAAATTTAGGAAATGCATTGATAGCTTATTATAATGAGAATGATGCTAAAAAAGCTGAGATGCTTCCTAAGATTAACACATTGATCGATAATATTTACGGTGAATTTTATGCCCCGCTTGAAAAAGATATATTCGCAGCACAATTGAATTTATATACTTCAAAAGGTGCAGAATATGGTTTAGGTACGCAAATTACCAAAATGAAATCAGAGAATAATGGTAATTTTGCTGCTGATGTAGCAAAGGCAACTGAGATCAGTTACTTTACGACTAAAGAAAAAGTATTAGCATTTATGGCTGATCCAAAACCATTGGCAATTGTACACGATCCTTTGTATATTATTTCTAATGATTTAATGACAAAATACCGTTCTAAAACTGATGATCAGTCAAAAGCTGATGACGGATTTGCAACTGCTTACCGCGAATTGGTTGAAGGTTTAAGAGAGTCAAAATTAAATACGATTCAATATCCGGATGCAAACTCTACTTTGAGACTGACTTACGGAAAAGTTCGTGCTTTGCCTGCTGACCCTCGCAACGATGCGAAAATAAACAATTATACAACCATGGAAAGTATGGTAAAAAAGTATAAAGCAGGAGATCAGGAATTTGATTTGCCAAAACGTTTGTTAGAATTAAATAAGAAAAAAGATTACGGGCAATATGCTGACAAAGAAGGATATATGCCGGTAAATTTCCTTACAGACAATGATATTACAGGAGGGAATTCTGGTTCACCGGTTCTAAACGGAAAAGGAGAATTAATAGGTATTGCTTTTGACGGAAACATCGAAGCTATGGCCGGAGATGTTATTTTTGATCCTAAATTACAAAGAACGATTAACGTAGATATTCGTTACGTACTTTGGATTATTGACAAATACGCAGGAGCTAAGAATATTATTGATGAGTTGACTATTGTAAAATAATCTCAATTTATTTATAAAAGTAAACCCGATAGATTTTAGATCTCTCGGGTTTTTTTGTGCCTAAAAAATAGGATATTCTCAACGTATGTGATTTCTCCTTGCGTCGAAATGAACAAAACGAAACGAAATAATGGTTCATTTTTGAATTTTATATACTGTTTTTAATTCACCTTTACCCGAATTCCTTTTGTATGACTTGCAAATTCTGGCGCATACATACTTTCAATAGTTGTAATTCCGTTTGAGAATTCACCACTGTTGTTTACCCTAATGACATATTCGATAACATAAGTTCCTTTGTTGACAGTATCAAAAAAGAAATGAGTTGCGGCATCTTTGGTACTCATATAATAACCCAGTCGATCTTTGTATTGATATTCTGAAAGTACATTGACAGGTTCAAAACACGAAGCTCTCATATCTTTCAGATGAACAAACTCCATATCTTCTTTAGATTTTATAATTAATCTTACCGTAACTAAATCTCCAATTTTCAAAGGATTTTTAGTTGTTATTCTTTCTAATTCATTCCCTTTTAAAGTATTCATTTTAAGATATAATTCTTTTGAAACCGATAAAACTGCTCCCGAATTGGTTTTGATTTTATCCAAATCTTCAAAATACTGCCAATAAACTCCACCAAAACCAGGAACTTTCGATTTATTCTGAATGCTCACAGAGGCCATTTCTTTTTTGATTTCATCCGCTTTCCAGTTCAGTTTAATATAACCTGTTTCAGCTTCTTTTTCGTTTTCGGCTAACTTTTTGGTTAGGATTTTTTCGTTTCCAATTTTAATGATAGTATTGTCTTTTACGGATAACCAATCATTTCCTTGCATCAATAAAGCATAAATAGCTTCAGTCGTAGATTTTGTGGTTGGCCAGTTTTTGCTTTGCTTGTTTTTTAATAACCAGACTTTCATTGCCTCTACAGATTTTGTGTCGTGATTCACTTCGGCGAAAGCCTCAATCAATAAAGCCTGAGTTTCTATAGGCGCTTGATACCAATACCAGCCTGCTTTGTTGGCAATCCAGTACATGCCCCAATCTTCGTTGTTTGAAGAGGTTTCTTTTAGGCTTTCTATTATTTTTTTAGCCGTTTCAATTTCTCCAAAACGGTTTAAAGTCAAAGCAGCCAATCCTTTTTCGTAAAGAGAATACTTTAACCAATCTTTTTTGGCTGTTTCCAAATACAATTTAGTTGCTTTTTTCAAAGTATCTGATAACGGATATTTTTCTAAATAAAAACTTCTGGTATATAAAAAATGCAAATCAGAATAAGGATTATTCCAAATTAGTTTATCTGTTGTTTTTAAGTTTTTTGTCTGACCTTTATAGTATTCTAAGAATTTATTGTCCAGAAACGGAATTCCGGTTTTAGCAATTGCATCAATTTTATCCTCATTGTCTTTTGTTTTATTCAATTTCGATAGATGACCTAAACCAGCCAGAATATGTCTGGTAATATATTCGCTTTCATAGTTTCCTCCAAACCACGAAAAACCTCCTGATGGTAGTTGTTTTTGTTTCAGTTTTTCGAAAGTAGCTTCTTGAGAAGTTTTCATTTTTTCTAAATCAAATAAAAGTGCGAGATTATTTTTCTTTTCATCTTCGCTTTGAGCGTCATTTAACCAGGGAGTTTCTGCCAGAATGATCGATTTTAATTCTTCGTTCTCTTCTAATTTTGAATTTGGTTTTCCGTTCTTTCTCCAGTCTTCAAAAACAGTTGCAATCTTCGGATTACTTGAAATGATTTCTGAAGCTACAGCATTGGCATAAAAACGCGCAAAAGTCTGTTCGGCACATTCGTGTTCATATTCCATTAAATAAGGCAAAGACTGAATTGCAATCCATGAAGGATTTGAAGTATATTCAAATGTTAGCTGATGATTTTTTAAAGTAGTAGAAGTGTTATTTTTTAAATTCTCAAACGTATATTCTTTAGTAGAATTTTCACGAACCCAGATTGGGATACTTTCTGTAATCAATATATTATTGGTAAGTACAGGAAGTATATTTTCTTCTCCGTCAGAAAAATTACCTGATTTAGCCAGAATTTTATATTGCACACCTTGTAAACCATCAGGGATAGAGATTGTCCAAGTTGCTGTTGTATTTCCAAAAGCTCCAACAGTAAAGTTTCTAACGTTTTTTGTGTTCAGGATTTTGGTATCAATAGGTTGCATTGTTACAGCATCAAAAAACTGTAAAATCGCAATTCCTGTTTTTGCCTGATCAGTGATATTCGAAATTTTAGCAGAGATTGCAATTGTATCTTTTTCTCTAAAGAAACGTGGGAAATTCGGCAAAAGCATTAACTCTTTTTGAGTCACAACACTTTTCTCTAAAAGACCGGAAACAGCCTTTTTATTATGCGCGAATAAACGAAGTTTCCAAGAAGTTAAAGCTTCCGGAGAAGTAAAATTGAAACTTACTTTTCCAGTTGCATCTGTTCTTAAATTAGGATAAAAGAAGGCAGTTTCTGAAAGATTTTTTCTTGCTTTGACTTGTGTTAAGACTTCTAGGGCTTTTTTGGTTGTAATGATTATTACCCCGTTTGAGCCTTTGCTCCCGTACAATGCTTTGCCTTTATCTCCAGTTAGAAACTCTATGTCTAAAAGATCATCAGGATTTATTTTTTTGAAATTACTTTCAGAAGAGATTTCTCCATCAATTATATATAAAGTTGATTCATTGACAACCATTGAGGTTAAGCCGCTGACGATTTTTTTTCCAGGTATAAATTTGATTTTATTTGTTTGAAAATAGTATTCAGCATCATTTGTAGTTTCTGAAGCTTTGGCTACCACAGGTTTTACAAATCGAACACTGTCTACTTTGGGTATTGCCGCGGTATTATAGACTTGATTATCTTCCTGAACTACCATAGCGGCAGCCCCAGCACCAACAGGAGAATCAACTGTTAAAACAGCATCAGGATCTCCTTTGATAGTTTCAGAACCTACTTTTTTGTCTTTAATTTCAGTTATAGAGTAATTAAGAGAATCACCATATCTACTATTGTAAAAGTCAAAACCAAACCAGTTTAATTTTGTTTCTTCTTTATAGAATTTATCTATAGACAGATCTTCATCTAAGTTTTCTAAAGAAGCGTTTATACTTTCAAAACCTAAACCAGATTTAAAATTGGAGGAGTTGTAATGGTAATTATTTATGTTTAAAATATTCCAATCTCTTATTGTAAACTGATCGAGAGAACTGTCATACATAGATGCCAACACTTCTGCTTCGGTTTTGGCATTGATTGATTTTAGTTTAAATGACCACTTTTCAGTACTTCCGGGTTCGATTTTATTTCTAAAACTCTCCACAGTGAATTCTAGTTTAGATTCTTCTGTTTTTAGTGGAACGTTTATTTCATCTTCAAAAATTTCGTTCTCAAAAATGCTTTGAAAACCCAAACGCATTGAATTTTCAAATTCATTTTTTAACGGAATTTTGATTGTGACTTCATTGTTTTGTAAATGATATGTGTTTTCAAAATAGGTTTGATTGCCATAATTTCCGTTTGTAATGATATAAAGATCCGGAATTACAGAAGATAGTTTGACTTCGACAAAACCATCTTTTTTAGGATTGCTATTAATTTGTTCTGCCGTAAATAATTTACTGGGATTAAACTTGTCTTTGCTTTGTTTGATTTCAAAAGTCGAAACAGATTCTATCGGAGTATTAAAAGTGTCTTTTGCTGAAAAAACAATTTTATAATTTCCGGATTTATAATTTGAAATAAAATCCAGCGCTATTTTTTTATCTTTTTCGGTATCTATTTTCTTTGAGAATAATAAAGTTTTGCTAGGTTTTTCGGTTTTAATTTCACGGATTTCATAAGGAAACAATCTTTCAAAATCAGCTGTCGAAATGGTTTCGATTTCTGGTTTTGGCCAAACTTGTTCTTTGAATTTATTAGAAAATGGGCGTACGAAATATAATTTAATTTCGCCTTTTGCTGCTAAAAACTCTCCGTTTAAATTGGTACTTGTAAGGGTGATTTCATTTTTGTTTTTAGTTTCAATACGACTTGGAATGCTTGCATTGATAATCAAATCATGATAACCTACTTTTATGATGGTTTCTGAGGTGTGAGTTTCTCCATTGATATCTATAACATCAGCCGTTATTCTGTAATTAAAGATGGGTAATTGTTCTTTGATTGCATTTTTCGAAGGTTCGGCTTTAAATTCAATTACAAATTTCCCTGAAGCATCTGTTTTGGTTTCACCAGTTGCTATAGTTTCATTTTGTTCCTGACCGTAATAATTTCTAAAATAACTTGTAAATCGATTCACAATATAAGTCACTTTTGCATCAGAAATATTGCTGCCTGCAAATGCTTTTGCAATTCCGTTTAGCTTAATAGACTGATTTACCTGAAAACTTTCTTTTTTAGGATCAAAATCTACTTTGAATTTTGGACGTTTGTATTCTTCAACTCTAAAATTAATTCCTGCGCTTTCAAGTATTACCGCTTTCCAGAAAGATTCATTTGGACTGTTTTTTATATCAAATTTTCCGTTTGTAGAATCTTCAGGTCTTACAGCATAAATATTATAATTACCAGTTAAACCGCTTTTTGGCAAAACAAATTCGCCTGAAAATGAGCCAAATTCATTTGTAGTAACTTCAAATTCTTTAAAATTCTGATAGTTAACATCTTTAATCATAATTTTAAAAGAAGTATTAGCAACGATGCTCGTTTTGTTTTCTTGCTTTTGAATTGCAATTCCTTTGTAGTAAACAGTTTGCCCGGGACGGTAAATAGAACGATCCAAATAAAATTCGACTTTTGCTTTTAAAGTCTTGTATTCGTTTGTATTGTATCGCTCTGTATATCGAATATAATTTTGGAGTGGCAAAATGGTATCGTTCTCTAATGAAAACTCAGTATGATCATTATAAGAATGATTGATACGTCCAACATAGGATGCAAGGCCGTTTGTATCTGTTTTAAGTGTATAATAGGACGATTTTATAGACACATTTTCCAGAGGCTTTCCTGTTTTTCGATCCAAAACCTGAAAGTTTTCTTTACTATCTCCTTGAGATGCCAGAATACTTAAGTTTGAAACCGTTATAGTTTCAAACGTAGAAGCTTTTTTGTCTTTTAATCCGGAATCGCTTTCGAAATAAACTAAATAACTTCCTGTTTCTAATTGCGGCAATAGAACTTCTGTGCTATAGTCAAAATAGTCATTTTTGTTTTGAAGTTTGTACTCGTTAGAGGCAATTGCACTTTGATTTTTTATAATTATCTCAGTTAAACTATCTTGTTTGTAGAAAACTTGTGAGTCTGAGAATTTTTTTAGGGTTTTTTGATCTATTTTATAGAATGATATTTTTAAGTTATCAATATTTTTATAGTTGATAAAAGCTCTGGTATTCTCTTTTATATAACTGTATTTTTTAAGTCGAATGTCCAATGATTTAGAAATAACATTTTGTTTTTGCTGTAAGGCGGTTTGGGATTCATTCGTTTTATCATTGATCATTATAATATCGTCATACATTTTGACAGCGTCAATTTTATAATTCGGATGTAATTCTTTTGAAGCTTGGGAAAGTAGAAGTTCGGCCTTTTTTAGCAGAATTTTTTGAGTAAGAATTTTGTCTTTTGTCTGTTGTTGAAGATCATTTAAATACTTCGTTAAAGCTTCCGTAGATTCTGGTATGAAATCACTACAGAATGTAACTCGGTTAAATTGATTTTCTAAAGAAGGATTGCTTGATTCTAACTTTTGATATAAAGCAATAACTTTTCTTAGGTTTTCATCTTTTATAAAACTTAAATCAAGTTTCAAAAATGCTTCCGAATTTCCTAAAAGTTCGTTTTTATGTAGTGCTATTTCACTATTTTGAATTTGCCATCTTTGTATTTTTTCAGTAAAAAAACCGATGTTTTCTTTAACTAGATAATCATATAAGTTTTCCGTTTTTAATTTTTCTAAAGACAAAAAATCAAAAATAGCCTGATAATTTAAGAGTGGAGTATTTTTTAGAATTGATTCGTTTTCAAGTGTTTTTTCCATAACAGCAATAACTTCCTTTTCAGATGTAAATTCTGTTGATGGACTTTGATAATCCTCAGATGAAGGAACTTCAACACTATCTGCTGCGGCATATGCTGCTTCGTCTACAACTGCGGCAGCACTATCAACAACTGTGACAGCATCATCATAATTAGAATAATTATTTAAGCATTTTGCATACACCAAATTCAAAATTGCTTTAGACGGTATTGAAACCCTATTAATATCGGTTTTAAGATTGCTTAAGATTTTAGTTTTTGTATTTTCATCAACTACCTGTAAATATTTAGAGTGATAAAAAAAACATTTTATCATTTGTACTTCATCTTTATTCGAAACAGCTTTTTTGTAGATTTTATATACTATCTCGTTAGCAGATTTTATTTTGCCTTCGTTTTCATAGGCAATAACCTTATCCCATTTCTTATCATTTTGTTGTGCAAATAATGCTGTTGAAAGCAAAAGGAAAACAAATAAAACATTTTTCATAAATCAATTTTAATATATAGAGTGTTATTTTTTGATAAAGGTTGGGAAGCTTTAAAAATAAATTTCGTACAAATTACTAATTTATCTCTAAAACCAAATGAGACATTTTATATTTCCTTATTTTTGAAAAATAATTAGCGGGTTTTATTAGTTATTTGCTATTTCGATTAACCAATTAAACAGTTTAACGATCAAACATTTTAAATGAGAACACATTTCATCGCAATAGGCGGAAGTGCCATGCACAATTTAGCATTAGCATTACATAATAAAGGATATAAGGTAACGGGTAGTGATGATGCTATTTTTGAACCATCAAAATCAAGATTGGATAAAAAAGGAATTTTGCCTGTTGAATTAGGTTGGTTTCCTGAAAAAATAACTGCTGATATTGATGCAATAATTTTAGGAATGCACGCAAAAGCAGATAATCCTGAATTGTTGAAGGCGCAGGAATTGGGTTTGAAGATTTACTCTTATCCTGAATTTTTATACGAACAGTCTAAAAATAAAACACGCGTTGTAATTGGAGGTTCTCACGGAAAAACAACAATTACTTCGATGATTTTGCATGTTATGCATTATCATAATATCGAAGTCGATTATATGGTAGGAGCACAGCTGGAAGGTTTTGACACCATGGTACATCTTACCGAAGACAATGATTTTATGGTTTTGGAAGGCGATGAGTATTTGTCTTCTCCGATAGACAGACGTCCTAAATTTCATTTGTACCAACCTAATATTGCGTTGATTTCCGGAATTGCGTGGGACCATATTAATGTGTTTCCAACATATGAGAATTATGTAGAACAATTTGAAATTTTCATTGCTAAAATTACAAATGGTGGAATCCTAGTTTATAACGAAGAAGATCTTGAAGTAAAACGTGTTGCTGAAGCTGCTACAAACCCAATTCGTAAATTGGCTTATACAACTCCAAAATATACTGTAAGTGATGGCGTAACTTTATTAGAAACTCCGGAAGGCGATATGCCAATCGAAGTTTTTGGTGCGCATAATTTAAATAATCTTGCCGGAGCAAAATGGATTTGCCAAAATATGGGGGTTGACGAAGCTGATTTCTACGAAGCGATTGCCAGTTTTAAAGGAGCCTCTAAACGACTAGAAAAAATAGCAGAAGGAAAAGGCAAAGTAGCTTATAAAGATTTCGCTCATTCGCCAAGTAAAGTAGCTGCAACAACAAAAGCAGTAAAAGAACAATACCCAAACAGAACATTAGTAGCTTGTTTAGAGTTGCATACTTATAGTAGCTTAAATGCTGAGTTCCTCAAAGAATATGAAGGAGCATTAGAATATGCAGATGTTGCGGTCGTCTTTTATTCTCCGGATGCCGTAAAAATTAAACAATTAGAAGAAGTTACATACGATCAGATTGCAACGGCTTTTAATCGTAAAGATTTAATTATTTACACCAATCCAACTGAATTCAAGGAGTATTTATTCAATTTAAATCTTGATAATTCGGCTTTGTTATTAATGAGTTCCGGAAATTACGGTGGACTTAATTTTGATGAAGTTAAAGAATTAGTTCTTTAGAAAATTTGATAATTAGAAAATTTCTGAAAATGCCAATTACAGTTTTGTGGTTGGCATTTTTTTTGAAATACTATTTTATTATTTATGAGTGATTTTTCTTGTTTTTAAATATATTAGTCTTTTAGATTATAGAAAGATGAATTCAAAAATAAAAGTTGTAAAAACAACGAGCGAAAGCTATAACAATTATTGCTGCCTTAGAATTAGGCCGCAGAAGAAGGACAGAGGATGCTTCGAAATTAGTAAAAATTACTTCCAGTAAAATGGTTTTGGAAATGATGCAGCCTATTAATGGCGAATTATCTCATGAGGAATTTTGGACGCTTTTTCTTAATAATTCGAATAAAGTGATTTAAAAAGCACAATTAAGCAAGGGTGGTATCACAGGCACAATTGTCGATGTGCGTCATGTTTATAAATGGCTTGAAATTGGCGCTACAAGCTTGATTTTGTGCCATAATCACCCTTCAGGTACATTGCAGCCAAGTGATGCTGACAAACTAATAACAAAGAAATTAAAAGCAGCGGGACATAGTTTAGATGTTAAAGTTTTAGATCATTTGATTATTACTGAAACAAAATATTATAGTTTTGTAGATGAAGGAATTTTTTAGCTTATGAATACCACTATTACCGACGTTTTTTTTGATTTGGATCACACACTTTGGGATTTTGATAAAAACTCTGAGATGGCTTTTGACCGAATTTTTAAAAGTAGGTTCCCCGAAATTAAAATAGAAGACTTTATTGCAAAGTACGCTCCAATAAATCAGGAGTGCTGGAAATTGTATCAACATGATAAAATCACGCATGTTGAACTGCGTTACAATAGATTGAAGTTTTCTTTTGATGCTTTAAATATTGAAATTTCTGATGAAGATATCAATCAGATTGCAATTGATTATATTGAGTTTTTGACAGATAATAATCATCTCTTTGATGGTGCTATAGAAGTTTTAGAATATTTAAAACCAAAATATAAATTACATATCATCACAAATGGTTTTGCAAACGCTCAGGATAAGAAAATTAATAACGCTGCACTTTCAGGTTATTTTGATACAATAACAAATTCTGAATTAGCAGGCGTAAAAAAGCCAAATAGTATTATCTTTGATTACGCTGTAAACTTAGCCAAGGCTTCAAAAGAGAATAGTATAATGATTGGCGATTGTCTTGATGCCGATATAAACGGTGCATTAAACGCTGGTTTGGATGCTATTTTTTTTAATGATAAAAAAGTTGAAGCTCCGGAAAATATTAAACAAATAAACCATTTATTAGAACTTAAAAAATATTTATAATTATGAGAATAAAATTTTTATTGATTGCGCTTCTTACTTCTATTATTGGATTCTCGCAATCTGTTAATGATTACAAAGCCGTTATTGTACCTTTAAAGTACGATTTTCTTAAGTCGGAAAATCAATATAGAACGGCAACAATGACTAAAGCAAATTTAGTAAAAGCGGGTTTTCAGGCTTTTTATGGTAATGAAGAAATTCCGGCAGGTTTGGGTGATCGTTGTGAATTTTTATACGTTGATGTAAAAAAAGACAATGGTTTTTTAGTTACTAAACTTTTCGTGGAATTTAAAGATTGCTACGGTAAAGTAATTTATACTTCAGATATAGGAAAAAGTAAAGAAAAAGAATATGAAGTAGCTTATAGAGAATGTCTTGATTTGGCATTTGCTTCTATCAACGCTTTGCATTATAAATATAATGGTAAAACTGTAAATTCTACAAAAGCACCAACCACTTCGATTCCGGCAGCTCAGATTGTACCTGCTACGGCAATTTCGACTCCAACTGCTGATTTGAAAGATCCTAACTTATTGTTTGCTCAGCCAACAGAAAATGGATATCAGTTAATCGATAAAACGCCAAAAGTGGTGATGAAATTGTTAAAAACATCACGTCCGGATTCGTTTATTGCTATAAAAGATGGTATTCAGGGATCATTAAATGCAAAAGACAATCAATGGTTTTTTGAGTATTATAAAAATGATCAATTAGTTTCTGAAAAAGTTTCAGTAAAATTCTAAAAATAAAATATGGTTTTAATAACCATATTTATCTTTCCAACGGTTCTTTAAAAATTCGCGGTTGCTGTTCTCTCGAGAGTTGCTTCCCGGATTATAAAGAACCGTTTCTTTTACAGCTTCAGGTAAAAATTCTTGCTCTGCAAAATTATTGGCATAATCGTGCGAATATTTGTATTCATCTCCATAACCTAATTCTTTCATCAGTTTGGTTGGTGCATTTCTTAAATGAATAGGAACAGGCAGATCGCCCGTTTGCTTTACCAGTTGCTGTGCATTACCAATCGCCATATAAGAAGCATTGCTTTTAGGAGAAGTCGCCAGATAAATAGCACATTGACTTAATATGATACGGCTTTCCGGATATCCAATAGTGGCCACAGCCTGAAACGTGTTATTAGCCATTATAAAAGCTGTTGGATTTGCATTTCCGATATCTTCACTGGATAGAATAAGCATTCTTCGGGCGATAAATTTTACATCTTCACCACCTTCAATCATTCTTGCTAACCAATAAACAGCTCCATTAGGATCGCTGCCTCGAATTGATTTTATAAATGCCGAAACGATATCATAATGTTGTTCGCCACTTTTGTCATACAAAACAGTATTTTGTTGCACCAATTCAAAAACACGATCGTTTGTAATGATGATTTCGTCTCCATCGGAAGCATTTATTACAAGTTCAAAAATATTCAATAATTTTCTGCCGTCTCCACCAGAAAGTCGGAGTAAAGCTTCCGTTTCCTTTAGGGTAATGTTTTTTGAAGCTAAATAGCTGTCCTTTTTCATAGCACGATGTAGCAAAGCTTCTAAGTCTGATTTTGTAAAAGCATTTAGAATGTAAACCTGGCAACGTGACAATAATGCAGGAATAACTTCAAAACTGGGATTTTCTGTTGTTGCTCCAATAAGAGTAATCCAGCCTTTTTCGACCGCTGCCAAAAGCGAATCTTGTTGCGATTTGCTAAAGCGATGAATCTCATCAATAAATAAAATAGGATTTTTGGCAGTAAACAATCCGCCGCTTTGCTTTGCTTTTTCAATTACATCACGTATGTCCTTAACGCCTGAATTTATGGCACTCAATATATAAAACGGACGTTTAGATTCCTGGGCAATAATTTGGGCCAGGGTTGTTTTTCCTGTTCCCGGCGGTCCCCAAAAGATCAATGAAGGAATAAGTCCTTTCGAAATTTGTTGGGTCAACGAACCGTTTGGTCCAACTAAATGGCTTTGACTAATGTAGTCTTCTAATTGCTGTGGGCGAATACGCTCGGCTAAAGGTGCTTCCATTTTGTAAAATTACTATTTTCAATTTTAAATCTATATTTTTAGAGTTAATTCGTGCTACCTGCTATGTTTTTTGTTGCTATTGATAACAATTCAGAGTGACTAAGAAAGATATTCCTTGCATCATTGTTAGAGTCGTATTGTGTAGTTTTTTCTTTTAGCTGACAAATTATCAGTAAATTGTAATTGGATAGTTTTTTGATAACTTCAAATAACTTATTTATAGCATTATGAACGACAACCACTTTAAATTTTCGAATACCGTTATTGGTCTTCCTGTCTTTTTTGTTCTTTTTTTGTGGATTGTTTATTGGGTACAAATCCGTTTCGATTACGACTTTTATCAATATGGAATTTATCCTCGTGATTTCTCAGGTTTACAAGGTGTTTTATTTAGTCCTTTTATTCATGAAAATTTAAGCCATTTATATAATAACTCCATTCCGCTTTTAGTATTATTGGCAGCGATGCAATTTTTTTATCCAAAGCAATCTTTGTCTGTGATTGTCTTCGGAATTTTGTTTTCAGGATTAATAACCTGGACTATTGGCCGCTCAAATTATCATATAGGTGCAAGTGGACTAATTTATGTGTTGGTGAGCTTTATTTTTTTTAAAGGAATTCAAACCAGGTATTATCGTTTGGTTGCACTTTCATTATCGGTTATTTTGCTATACGGAGGAATGATTTGGTATGTTTTTCCGGACGTTGACAAAACCATCTCTTGGGAAGGTCATTTGGCTGGTTTTATAACTGGACTTGTAATGTCTTTCTTTTATAAAACACCCGAATATGCTAAACCTATTGTTTATGAATGGCAGAAACCAGATTTTAATCCGGAGGAAGATGCGTTTATGAAACATTTTGATGAAGATGGAAACTTTGTAAACACAGAAATTGAAGATGAAGAATTTGTGACTG
Organism: Flavobacterium sp. NPDC079362; assembly: GCF_050267765.1. Taxonomy (NCBI): domain Bacteria; kingdom Pseudomonadati; phylum Bacteroidota; class Flavobacteriia; order Flavobacteriales; family Flavobacteriaceae; genus Flavobacterium; species Flavobacterium sp. NPDC079362. The sequence goes on from NZ_JBNNFM010000006.1 coordinate 77,838, forward strand.
TTCCCACTTATTATAATTCAAATGTTTCTGTTAATTATACTGTAAGAAGAACAGAATCTGAAGACACGTTATAAACCTGTAAATTTCGATTTGATAATAATTGACTATTTTTGTTTGAACACCTTAATTTTAATTTGTTTGTTATGAAAAAGATAAGTTTGATAATCCTGCTTTTTATGTTTTTGTTTAATTCAAAAGCAATGGGACAATGTGATGTCAAAAATAAAATCCAGGCTGATGGATCTATGGTGTACTATTTTGATCCTGCTGTTTTTTATACAACAAAATCTAAATCTTTAAAAATTAATATAGTTACTGATAAAGAACATTATTTTGTTTCGTTGCAGCCAACACCGTTCCCGTCTAAAAAAGATGGAAAAAAGATTAAGAATGATTTAATAATCCATCTTGCGGATAATAAAGTTTATAAGTTGGCACATTATGATACGCAATACATGCGTAACGATTCCGTAATGCAAGTTTTATATTTAATAGATGCGAAAGATCTTGCTTCATTTTCTAAATTTGAAGCTTTATTGGCTGAAATCAGTTTAGAAGAAACTGATTTTGTGCATAACTACACTTTCAAGCTGCATAAAGACGCTATCGTAAAACAGCTGGCTTGTTTTATGGAAAAGGAAGGTAAATAGTTGTTAATCCTCTTTAGTCGGTTCACTTTTATGTAATAATTTTTTATTTATATTTTTAAAAAGATTATTAAAAGTTACAGTCAATGATGCGGCATTTACAATTTGATTTTCCTCATCTCTTGGGAGGTATTCATTTGCATAAGTTAATTCAATCTGTATGTCGTCAGTATATAAGTAACCAGCTCCAATGTTTAGTCTGTTTCGGTCAAAAAAGCTTAGGCCAGTTACTTTAGTTCCAGATTTAAAAAAAAGCTCATCTGAAGCGACCCCGTAAACTACACCTTCTCTTAGAACTTTACTGTTTATAGGTTGTAAGTATTTTATTTGTTGCCTATATCGTAATACATTGTCATAGGTTCCGTCTTCACTTCGCATATGTCTTAGCTCCATTCTCATTCTGGTGCTTAAAGTATATCCTGTTTTATGAAAGTAGTAGATTCCCTGTAAAGCAAAACGAATTTCGGGAGATTTAAATTGTCCAATTTCAGGAACGTCCTTATTGAAATTGTAGGCTAAGAATGAAGAGAATTTCCAACGGGGAGAGTAGTAGTAATGTCCCCATAATCGTGCAGACCTTTGTATGTTTTGTTGAAAAATATTAGAGGAGAATTCCGTGCTGCTGTATGCAGCTGCTAAATCCAATTCAGTCGACCACTTTTCATTAATGGTTCGTGTGAACTGAACTTCATTCCAAAATTGATTATAAGTAGTAGTTTGTCCGTAGCTAATACTTGTAATCAAAAAAATTACAAGTATTAAACCAGGCTTTTTAAGAGATATGTTATGAGTAGGGTTTAAAGACATCAATTGTTATATTAATTTGTCATCCTAATTCCTCAATACTATTTAACTTCTTTGTCTAACGGTTTCGTATAAAAATGCTCCGCAAGCTACAGAAACGTTTAATGATCCTATTGATCCAAACATTGGCAATTTTGCTTTTTCATCAACGATTTTAAGTACAGAAGGGTTTATTCCTCTTTCTTCAGATCCCATGATAATGGCTAACGGTTCGTTTAGTGCGACGTCATAAATGTTTTGATCTGTTTTTTCAGTTGCAGCTACAGTTTTAATTCCTGATCCCTGAAGATAAAAAATTGCATCTTTAATATGTTCAACTTTACAAATAGGGACATTAAATACAGCTCCTGCAGAGGTCTTAACAGTATCTCCGTTTACAGGGGCAGAACCTGATTTCTGTACAATGATTCCGTTTACACCAGTACATTCTGCAGTTCTGATAATAGCTCCAAAATTACGGGCATCAGAAATCTGATCTAATATTAAGAATAATGGTTTTGTTCCGGAAGCAATAGTTGATTCAACTAAATGTTCCAGCTCTATAAATCCAATAGGGGATATAGTTGCAACTGCTCCCTGATGGTTGTTTGGTGTTAATCGATTTAATTTTTCTACAGGTACGTACGAGAAATTAATGTTAGCGCGTTTCATCACTTTCATTAAGTCTTTCATTAATTCTCCCGAAATCTCTTTTTGTATAAATACTTTATCAACTTCTTTACCTGCTTGAATTGCTTCTATAATGGCTCTAATTCCAAATATTTGATGTTCTTTTTCCATGGCACAAATATAGGAATAATGTTTCCAAAAAAAAACCACACTGAATGAACAGAGTGGTTTAGCATTTGTTTTATATCTTAATAAATAAGTTTGTTAAGTTTGCTAATTGTAAAAAGGGCACTTATCGTGAGATAAGTGCCCTTTTTTAAGTTATTTGGAATTAGGAATACTATTATCTAGTACCTCCAGCCCACCAAACTTTTTCTTTATATACATAAGTACCGTCTCCGAATAGTTCTTTGATGTTAGCATTTGTACTAACGTCAGATAAACCGTAAGCGAATCTTTGTGGGAACAATTCAGGTTTTGGGTTTACCATAGGGATAAGGTCTCCATTACCCATTGCTTGTAAACGTCTGATGTCGTTATAAGATTCAATACCTTCATTTTCGAAGAAAGAAATATGTTTCTCTACCATTATTTTTTTCAATAATGCGTTACCAGTTAAGGTTGGTATAGTAGCAATATATGCATCTGCCTGAGCAGATGTAAATGTAACTGCTTGTTTTTTAGCGTAAGCCGCTTTTATTGCAGCATTCATAGTTGTTTGCGCCTCAGGTAAACCTAATCTAGCTTGTGCCTCAGCTTTCAGGAATAATAATTCGTGGTAGCTTAACAAATAGATAGGGTTTGACGAACTCATAATAGCTGAGATAGAATATCTACCTTGTGCTTCTACGTCTGCTTTTGAATTGTCAAAAGGAAAAACAACGCCATTTATTTTTGTGAAAAATGCAGCAGTACGAGCGTCAGCAGCACCATTAGCTACCATAGTATCGTAAAAACTTTTAGCTACACTTATTGCAGCTCTGTCCAATTGAAATCTTGCGAAAGGATTTGGAACGCTACCGTTTACAAGTTTTAGTTCGTCGTCGACACTAGCAAAAGAAGCATTTACGGCATTAATTACACCTTGATAATCAGCTTTTCTAAGAGATAATCTCATAGTGTATCTTGCTAATAAACCATTGGCTGCTTTTATCCATTTTGCAGAATTTCCGCCATAAATAACATCCTGAGTTCCCAAAGTTGGAAAAGTTGATGTTTTGTTCAGATTGGCAATACCTTCATTTAATCTTTTGAAGATGTCAACATAAATAATCTCTTGTTTGTCTACTTTTGGCTGGTAGATTACACCTGGTTTTCCAGCTTCTGTGTAAGGAACATCTCCATAAAGATCTGTAAGAACCGCTAAATTATAAGCTGTTAAGATTTGAGCGATACCTAAAGTCTGGTAGTTTCCTTTTTCTTCACCTGTAGAACATTTGTCTATAATTATTCCTAATGTTCTTAGTTGTTCGTAAAGATTATCCCATCCATTACTATAAGTTGATGCTAATGCTGGATCATTACGTCTAATCTGCGCGCTATACATTTGGTTGTGACTTCCTGCATTTAATTCAGAGTAGATTCCTCCATAAAAAGAGGCGTCAGAACCTGTTACAGTGAAAGAAGAGTTTACCATTACATCTGTAATAATTAGTCGACTAACTATATCCGCAGGATTGTTTACATTCTTATTTATATCATCCATCTTGTCTTCAGAACAAGATTGGAATAAGAATAGAGCCATTAAAGCTGTTATTGTTATTTTTATATTCTTCATTTGATTTTTTTTTAATTAAAATGTAAAGTTCAATCCAAAACCAATGCTCTTAGTTTGTGGCATTGACCATTGTTCGAATCCACCAGAAAAGTTATTATTTCCTTGTGATGCTTCTGGATCTAGGTTAGGCATTTTAGACCATAATAAAATGTTTCTTGCGAAAACTGAAGCTCTAAGGTCTACAGTGTTGTTTAGTAATTTAGGAAATTGGTATCCTAAGGTAACTTCTCTTAATTTTACAAAACTTGCATCAAAAACAGAAGCCTCAGCAATTCCATTTAATACTGCCTGTAAATCTTGTTGAACTGCATTTGAACCTCCAATTACAATGTCATTTTTAGTTCCGTCTTCTTTAACACCTGGGTATACAAATTCAGAAGTTCTGTCTGCTGTTCTGGCATCTACGCCGTAGAAAGCCATTAAGTTATTTGAACCACTGTACATTTTACCACCATTTTTCCAATCAACAACAGCTCCTAATGAAACTCTTTTGTATGTTAATTGAGTAGAACCTCCTAAAGTAAATTTAGGTGCAACTTCTCCTAATGCTTTTAATTCACCAGCCATAGGAAGACCATCTGAGTCTACTATAATGTTGTTTTTGTCATCTCTGGCAAAGCTTGTGCCGTAAATTACAGGGAAACGATCTCCAACACTAGCTCTAAGTTGTGGCGTTGTAAAACCACCTAAAAAGATATTGTCTACGCCCTCTTTTAATGCTAGTACTGTAGCGTCGATTTGAGAGAAGTTCACATTGAATGTCCAGTTAAAATCTGCAGTACGTACAGGATTAACACTTAAAGTTAATTCGTGTACTTTGTTAAGCATTTTTCCACCATTTGTCTTGTATAAAGCTGATCCTGTAGAACCTGCTAATGGAACGTCGAAAATCTGATCTGTTGAATTTTGTTCAGAGTAAGTATAATCAATTCCAACTCTGTTATTCAAAAATTTCAAATCAACCCCAACCTCATACGATTTTGTATTTTGTGGTTTTAAATTTGGGTCATACAATAAGTTGTTAGGGATAAATGAGCTTGTTCCTCCTGCTAATGGATAGTTTATAGGAGATCCAGACCAAAATCCACCAACGTAAGAAGGTGTTGTGTAATAATTACCTACGTAGTCACCCGCTTGTCCAACTTCAGCAATCGATCCTCTAACTTTAGCATAAGAAAGAAAAGATTTTCCTTTTAGTCCTTCTAATTCTGTTACCACAAAACCTAAAGAGGCTGATGGGTAAACGAAATCTCTATTTCCTCTTGGCATGTTAGATGCAATATCTTTACGGATAGTACCACCTAAGAAAATCATGTTTTTGTATGAGAATTCAACGTTACTGAAAAAACCAACAGTACGTGTTTGTCTGCGGTACTCTTCTGACGTTACTGTTCTTGCGTTGGCAATTGTAGGCCATCCTCCAATGTTGAAAGCAGTTCCACGATCATCATATTCTTTAGTGTTTTGATGATTGTATTCATTTCCAACTAAAACATTTACATTAAAATCATCAGTAATATTTAAGTTGTAGTTGATAGTAAATAATGAGTTGATTACATCATTTGTTGTACCATAAAGGTGTGCGCTACTACTTTGTCCTGATAAGTCAAGTTTGTTTCCAAACTCAAAGATATCTCTGTAGCTAGTTGTCCATGAGTCAACACCAGCCTGGTATTTAACAGTTAGTTTCTGTCTTCCGCTTTCGCTTATGATAGGAGAGTACTGAATGTATCCATTTCCGTAAAAACGATTGGTTTTCTCGCTAAATTCATTGTGTTTAGCAGCCCAGTAAGGGTTGTTGAAGTTAGTATCTCTAAAATAAATTTGGTCGTAATCATTAAACGGATTAGAGTAACCATTTCCTTTTAAGTCGTAACTTCTTGGGGCAGCAAATACACCTATAATAGCAGCGTCGTTTCCAGCTGTACTTTTGTCAATTTTAGTTTGTACATAGTTTACAGAGAAACCAGTTTTCCACTCATTGTTTAATTTTGTGTCTACAACTGCTTTTGCAGTATATCTGTTCATACCTGTTGAAGGAATGATACCATCTTGTTTTGAATTTCCTATACCGAAAGAGTAATTTGTTTTTTCAGTTGCTTGTGCAATATTCAAGGAATTGTTGATCGTGATTCCAGTATTGAAAAAGTCATCAATATTGTTATGAGCCTCAGGAGTTACCCATGGGTCTAGACCAGCTTTTACTCTTTGTGGTACAAAATATTTACCGGGTCTTAATACTCCGCCATTGTTTGCATTGGCAACATTTCCACCGTACTTAGGATCGTTTGGTAATTCTGAGATTTTTGGTCCCCAGCTCATTGAAGAGTTTGGAATGAAATCTCCATAAGAACCTTGCGCATACTCATTTTGAGTTTGTGGCTTTTTTGAAATTGTTTCAAAACTTGTAGAAGTGTTGAAAGTAATAACCGGCTTGCCGCTTTGAGCTAAGTTTTTTCCGCTTTTCGTTGTAATTAAAATTACACCATTAGAAGCTCTTAAACCGTATAACGCAGATGCAGCTTGTCCTTTTAAAACGTTGATTGACTCAATTTCGTTCGGGTCAATATCGACAGCTCTGTTAGCAATGTCAGATCCGGTAACACCATTTTGTGTGCTGAAATCTGGTTGTGATGCAACAGGCATTCCATCAATGACATACAAAGGAGTATTGTTTCCTGAAAAAGAACGAGCACCACGAATTACGATCTGAGAAGAAGCTCCTGGAGCACCACTAGAAGGAGTGATTGATACCCCTGCTAACTTACCTTGCAAAGCACCAGAAAGACTGTTGTTGTTTGCTCTTGTAATGTCCGCTGCTTTTACTTCTTGTGTCGCGTATCCAAGTGCACGTGTACTTTTCTTAACACCTAATGCTGTAACTACAACACTTTCCAGTTCTACTGAATCGTTTTTTAGTTTTGCATTAACACTAGCTGAACTAGCTGGAAGCTCCTGGGCTTTCATCCCAATGTAGCTAAATATTAATATTTGATTTGGTGCTGCTTTGATAGAATATTTTCCGTCAAAATCAGTTTGTGTTCCTGTTTTTGTTCCTTTAACTAATACACTAACACCCGGTAAAGGCATTCCTGTATTGTCAGAAACTGTTCCAGAAACAGCTCTTTCTTGCGCGAAAGTAAGTTGCGCAACTAGTACTAACAATAGCACTAAGAATCCATTAAACTTTAGTTTCATTTTTAAATATTTTGAATTAGTGTGACAAAACTCTTAATTATTCGTTAACTTTCCTAATGGATTTGATGCTTTTTTTGATGATAGTTTAAACTTTAACATTATTCTCGTTATAATGTTAGTTGCAAATTTTTCTGGATTTGGCAGTGTTTTTAACGTGGTTTTTAAGTTTTTCTGGTTTTTTTTTTGCTCTTTAAGTTTTTGAATTTGAGAGTTTTAATATCTGTGATTTATGTGTTTTTTTAGCGGGATATTTTGTTTTTTTTTTGAGGTAAGATTCGAGTGTTTTTAAGATTTATAACATTTTGCCACTTAATTGTTAATTAATTAAAAATTAGCAATTTCTTATCTTTTTTAACAAAAACAATTGTTAACGAGGTGGGTGTTGTTATGTGTAAATTGGTTAAAAAATAAAAAATCACGTAAGTTTTAGTTCTTTTTTATATTTTAAATGGCGTTTAAAAATGTGGTAATTTAAAAGATGAGTTAAGAATAAAATACTTAATTAATTGTTCTCTTTGAATGTGAGTATTTTTTAAGTTGGTTATTGTTTTGTTTACTACCGTATTAATACTTTATCGGGGATGTTTTGTCTTCTTTATTGAGCTAAATGTTTAGCGATTTTGCTTTTACTCATCTTAAAAAAAAACTATAGTCGATTCGGCTTCTCTTGGTCTTTTCTTATGTTTGTTAATTGTTTGTTTTTCTTTCTAAGTTTTTTATAATAATGCGCTAAAGTAATTGTAGTTTCTGGAAAATTTAAATGCGCTTTTGTTTTGTAATATTATTTATGCAATAAAAAAACCATCCCAAATAAATGGGATGGTTTAGTAAATGTTGAGCTTTAAATCTCTTTTGCTTAATTAGATTTTACTAAATCAAAATTTAAGGCTGATTGACCAAATCCTGGAAAATTTAATTTTAAGTTAATGTCTCCAGTACATGAGCCTACAGTTCCTGTTCCGGTTACAGGTGTTGTGTCACCTCCGTAATCGAAATCTATATTTGATTTTACTGTAACGGCATTAGTTGCAGGATTTATAGTAACTAATAAATATGCGGTTGTTGGATTATCTATAGCTGGGTTTTTGGTTTCTAAAATTCTAAATGTGTATGTTCCGTCTGTCCCATTGTACACTACAGGAATTATAGTCCCTGGTTTATAGTCCTCCCAATCATCAGCAATAACTTCGTAATTGCCATTAAATAGAGACGCGTCGTCTAAAGGGCAAAGAGCAGTGTAGGTTTGTGAAACTTTCCATATCGTTGAATTTGCGATATCGGCACCATAATTTGGTGTTCCGTCATCATTAAATATTTTAATTACGGTACCATTTGTAAGTGTTAGGTCGGCGCTAATTGTTAGTTTGTCATTAAGTCCGAAACTTGTAAAAGTGGGAAAGACTTTAACTAAATCAGCAGTTTTGTAGTTTAACTTTGCAGGGAAGGAAGATACATTTGATTGTATTACTGCTTTTGTGACTACCCCATTTTGGGTAAAATAACCTAAAATGTTCATTGATTTAACCTGTCCTGTTGCTACTTTTAAATTTAGGCCTATATTTATGTCTTCGTTATTTTGAAGTGCAATAATATTTATTCCTTGATCTGTTGTGGGTTCTTTTCGGAAATCTGGGGTAGCTCCTTCAATTACATCAATAACCGAAGTTCCTCCATCGTTATCACAGGATGCTGCTATTAGTATAAATAGCAATGAAGTGAATAATATTTTTATGTTTTTCATTTTATCAGTTTTAATTATTAATTATCCCAAAAGATTTTATAGGTCGCTGGGTTTTTTTGTGCTGGCGCATTTTTATTAGCGTTCAATTCGTTTTGTGGCCAGAACATTGATATTTGAAAAGGATTTGTTAGTACCGTTTGGGAATCATTTAAAGGAAAGGCATCGCCGTTATTTAATTGATATTCTTTAGTGGTGCTATTTGGATTTGCTAGTACAGGGTATCCTGTTCTTCTGTAGTCAGTGTACTGATCTGTTGGGTCTCCAAAAGTACCAACCCATTTTTGAGTCATAATAATTTCTAATTTTTTCTCTGGACTCGCACTGTTGAATTCTGCCGCTAATTTTGTCATAAAAGTATTTACGCCAGGTGAGCCAATTAGTGTTGGAATTCCTATTTGTTGTGATTTATTGTTGGCGACAACCTGATCAACTTTAGCGAAACTGGCTCTTACGGCTTCATCTAGTTTGGCAGCAGCGCTTCCTGCTAATTTACCTACTTGAATTAATTCTGCCTGAATGTATAAAAATTCATCATAGGTTAATATACGTTTGGGCGAAATACCTGTGCCTGAGGCTAAGGATAAAGTGGATAAATCTGCACCTTCTCCATCGTCATAACGCCCTCCTGATGGGAAAATCCCTGGGTATGTGTATGATGTTTCTGTGCTCTTGTCTCGGTCTGGGCCAGTACTTCCGAATCTTATACTGAAGAATCCAGTTGATTCGTCCCAATAGTCTGCAAGTGGATTTTGTGTTGTGGTATTACCATCCTTAGGAAATTCGCCAGCTTTTAATTGATTAAAATAGTAAAATTTCATTCTGGGATCTGGATTTCCGTTGTGAATTAGAGGGTTTACACCTTTTAAAATTTCATACATCCATGGACTTTGATAAGTTCCAAATTGGGTGCTTTCATAAGATTCTCTAAACAATCTGTTTTTTTCATTTGTAGGAGAGATGTTATTGAATCTGTCCAGTTGAAAATCATCTGCATTTGATGTGAAGAAATTGTTTTCGTTGATTAATGCATTAAAACCTGTTTGGTCAAAATCTGAGGTAAGTCTGGTTTGATTATAAAGTTTTAACTTCAACGTATTTGCAAATCGAATCCATTTGCTGATGTTACCTTTGTAGATAAGGTCATCAGTTCCTGGTTTTTGTGTTCCGGTGTTAAGTTTTAGATTGACTTTTGCTTTATCAATCAATTCGAAAACACTCGCGTAAATAGCTTTTTGATTGTCGAATTTTGGTGCAATTACACCTGTTGCTAATTGTGTTGCTTCTGTATATGGCACATCTCCCCACATGTCAACAGCATATGCCATAACATAAGCTTTTTGTAATTGACCAATGCCTGCGTAAGCTAAATCGCCACTTTCGAGTGCTTGTTTGATTAATGTTTCAATATCTGTTAAAGATAAATAAATAGAAGTCCAATCATTGTTTAGAGCTATGTTGTCTACTTTTACTCCATACTGATCCTGTTCTTCCCTCGAAGTCATTTGGTGAGTATAGGTGGCGTATATGCTGCCTGTACCTGTGTTAAAGTCGCCTATTTCTGCAATGTTAGTTTCGATATTGGTTAATAGGTAGTTCAAAGGGGCGATAGTAGGATCATCAGTATCTTTATCGACATCCAGGTAATTGCTGCAACTACTGAAAATGGTAGTTAGGGATAATAAAACTAATACGGTTTTATTATTTTTTATGTTGTTGTATAGTTTCATGTCTTTTGTGTTAAAATGTTAAATTGATCTTGAATCCCCATCTTTTTGCTGTTGGTGCAGCAGATGTTTCGATACCTTGTAATGTAGATTTTCCATAACTTGTTGTTTCAGGATCAAAGTTGGTATATTTAGGAACGTTAGGTGCGTAATACCATAAGTTGCTTCCTAAAAGGCTAAAGCTAATTTTTCCAAATGGTGTTTTTTCTAAAATTTTAGAAGGAACGTCGTATGTTAAATTTACCTCTCTTAATCTAAAAGTTGTACCGTCATAAACAGAAGCTTCGTTAACTCCGTTTATTGCGAAAGTACTTCCTGCCCCAGATGGTGAGAAATACATTTCAAACATTGATATTTGAGTACTATTTGGGATTTGGTTTCCGCTTGCGTCCAAAATTGGCGTTCCGTCTGCGTTGTTTCCATAATATCCTGGAATAATAAAAGTTTTTTCTCTGTCTTCAGTGTCTCTGGTTACTCCTCTACCTAATAATTGTTGAATTGTAGAAGATGAAATGTCTCCACCTTGCTTCCAATCAAATTGGGTTCTTAAGCTCCATGCTTTATAGATAAAAGTATTTGCAAAACTTAGCTTGAACTTTGCATTAGGGTCTCCAATTATGCCTGGTGAAGGGTCTATAATTACGGCTCCATTTGGTTTGTTTATTAGGTAGTTACCATTGGCATCTCGTGCAAACCTTGTTCCGTAAAACACGCCAAAAGGTTGTCCCGGAATAGCATGGGCAATTGAGTTAGGGTCCAATTGAAGTCTTTCTTGACCAGCATTTAAGCTTAGTACCTCATTTTCATTTTTTGTAAATTGAGTTAATAAAGTCCATTTGAAATTATTAGTTTTTACTGGAACTATTGTTAGTCCAAGCTCTATACCTTTGTTTCTAATTGAACCTGCATTTGTGTTAAATTCAGTAAAACCTGATGAAGCAGGTGTGTTTGCAGGGGTAATCAAATCCTTAGTTTTTTTGTTGTATAAACTTAAGTCTACAATTACACGTTTGTTGAAGAATTCTAAATCTGTACCTACTTCAAATTCTTCAGAGAATTCTGGTTTTACATTTTGATCTCCTAGAAAGGTGTTGTTTCCTATACGTGGATTCCCATTGTAGGGTTGCTCTTGAAAGAAAGATATTTTTAGGAATTCTGCCGGGACATCTCTACCTACTTTTGCAAAACTGGCTCTTAGTTTTGCAAATGTTAATACATCGTTTTTAATGTTGAAAGCCTCTGTTATGATTGCGGAAGCACTCACTGATGGATAGAAATACGAGTTGTTGGCTTTTGGTAAAGAAGAACTCCAGTCGTTTCTAGCTGTAGCATTTAAAAATAAATAGTCTTTGTATGATAAAGTTACATCGGCAAAAACACCTACATTTCTTTTTATTGCTCTTTGATCTATTAGGTTAGAGATGTTTTTAACGTTGTGGAATGTGAAAATATCAGGTACGATAAATTCTTTTCCTTCATTTTGAATTTGTGTGTATTCATTTTGTAGAACGTTATTACCTAAGATGGCAACTAAATTAAAGTCATCATTTAAATTGTAGTTAAAGTTCAGTAAAAAAGTAGATTCTATATCTTGGTTTGTATAGTTGTCACTTAATAAATCTCCTAAACCATTATTTGCTCTTGAATTAAGATCACGAATTTGAATTCTATTTAATGAATATTTATTTAGACCTGCTCTGTAAGATGCTGAAATGTTATCGTTGAAAGCGTAATTTAAATTGATACCTGTCACAATTCTTTCTGTATTGGTGATAATCTGATCATGTTGCCAAGACCAAAGCGGGTGATCGAATTGTGTTCCGTTTGGAGTAACTGAAGCACCAGTAACTGGATTTACATATGGTAAATTTAAATCCCAGTTTCTTGCCAGAAATAAAGTCCTCGCAAATGAAGAAGAAGCTCCGTCGAATTGATTTTCTCCAAAAAATGCTCCAACTTGTTTTGTTTTTGAGTAGGATAAATTTGCGCCTACTGTGAATTTTTTACTCAATTTAAAATTTCCTCCTGCAGACATTGATGTTCTGTCGTATGTGTTGTAAGGAATGTAGCCGTCTTGACGCAGGTCTGAAACAGTGGCATTAAAAGTACCGTCTGGTCCAGCGTAATTAAAACCAATAGTTTTGTCAAGTACAGTTCCTGTTCTAAAAAGATCTTTTACATTGTTTGGTTTTGCAACATAAGGAACAGTTGCGCCAAATTGATCAGGAAAAGCTGCTAAAAGTGTCGGCCAGGTTGGAATTGTTTGTATAGTGCCGAAACGTGGTCCCCAAGAACCATTTGCATTTGAGTATTCAAAGTTTGATCCTGCTCCATAAGAGTTTTGGTAATCTGGTAAATTCGCAATGGTTTCAAAATAGGTTCCGATACCAACATTTACGCTGAGCTTTTCTGCTCGAGATGTTTTTGAAGATCCTGATTTTGTGGTTACCACAATAACACCATTCATCGCTCTGGAGCCATAAAGTGCAGCGGCAGCAGTACTTTTAAGTACGCTGATGTTGGCAATGTCATTTGGATCTAATGAAGATAATGCTGATTCGTAACCACCACCACCAGTTATTTGGCTTGTACTAGTTACTGATACATTGCTGTAGGCAATACCGTCAACAATAATCAAAGGATCTGTTTCTCCTGTTAAGGAATTTACACCCCTAATTGTAATTTGATTGGCAGCTCCTGCTACACCTGTTGATGTATTAATGTTTACCCCTGCAACTTTACCAGCTAGGGCTCTTGATAAATCTGGCTCAGAATTTTGTGTGATTTCTTCTGCTTTTATGGTGCTTACAGAATATCCTAGTTTTTTAGGATTTCTTTTAATTCCAAATGCAGTAGTTACAACAACGGCATCTAGTTCTTGTGCGCCTGAATCTAGTAATTTTACATTCAGTTTTGCGGTACTTGCTTGTATTTCTTGGGTTTTCATCCCGATGTAGCTAAATACCAAAACTTGTGTTGAAGATGCTTTGATGGAGAATTTACCGTCAAAATCTGTTTGTGTTCCGGTTTTTGTTCCTTTGACTAACACGCTAACGCCTGGTAGGGGCATTCCGCTATTGTCGGAAACTGTTCCTGAAACAACTCTTTCTTGCGCAAAGGTTACTTGCGCAACTAGTACTAATACTAGTACTAAGAATTCATTGAACTTTAGTTTCATTTTTAAATATTTTGAATTAGTCCAACAAAAATCTTAATAAATTGTTAATATACCTAATAAGTAGAGTATTTTTTTTAGTTAAATTATGTTTTTTGTGTGTGATATATTATGTTTATTGTTAAATATGTTGGTAAATTTAGTTAATTTGTGTTTTTGGTATCCATTATTCGTTTTTTTATATTTCTCACTTTTTATGATATAATTATGAATATAGTTTATTTTTGTTAAATTTTTTAATAGCTAAATTATGAATAATTGCTTTTTTATGAGGTTTTTTCTTTACTTGGTAATTAGTTAAATAGTTCTTTTTGTTTTTAATTTTTCTAGACGAAAAGTGTTAATATATTACTTCTGAATATCTTTTTTTTGTTCTGTCTTTTTAATAATTGAATGTTAATTTCTGCGTAATTGGTGTAGGTATGTCAAAATTATTGGAATGACCAGTGTTTCAATGTTTAAGTTTAGGGGTTCTATTTATGATCGGGTTCTTTGAAATTGAATTTTTTTTATGTTTTCTTGTTGTTGATTTTTAAAGTTTTCTCTGGAAAGGATCTTTAAGTTGTTGTAAGGGCATAAAAAACATTGGTCCCTGTTCTTAATTATTTTGAGGTAGCAGTACGTGTGCTGGTTGAAGATGATTAGTTTGTTGCGTTTATGGATAGAGTTTTATATTTAATAGTACATGATAGAATTAAAATATTTTTGTAGGTATTATTTCTTTTTATTTTTTACGTCTGCTTGAATTTAGTCTTTCAAATCGAAATGGTTTATTTTGAAATATAACTTCTACTATTTAAATACAGATTCTGGGAATTAATAAAAGAGTGTTTTTTTTTTAACTTATGCATAAAAAAACCACTCTTTTTTACGGAGTGGTTTTCTGTTAAATTATGTTAGGATTAACGTTTTATTTGTCCCAAAATATTTTGGTGCTTAATTTGTCGCCTCCAATTGAAGTAGAAGCAGCATTATAATTTGTAGCATTTAGTGTTTGCTCTCTTATAGGATATGCCATTCTTGATGGCACTTGTCCTTCGGCAGCCGGATCTGCATTTGATGGAGCTACCAATACAGGGAAGTTTAATCTTCTGGTAGATGTCCATCCTTCGAAACCTCTATTGAATAAAGCATACCATGCTTGTTCTCCAACTTTTTGCTGCCAGGTTCCTGGTGCTGTAGCATATGCTACACTAGGTTGAAGTAAGTATGTGTCAATTTTTGCTGTCGCTACGCCCCAGTCCTCCATAGATGCTCTGATTCCCGCTTCGTAATGTGAAGCAATAGATCCTACGGCAACGCCTCTTCCGGCAGCTTCTGCTAATAAAAATTCCACTTCGGCATAATCTAATATAGTTCCGCTGAAATCCGGAGCTTTAATTTTATCGCTCATGTGGGTGAATCTCGCGTAAATGTTTTTTGCTCCAACCGGCGCGCCAAGATATCCTGTAACTATTGTTGTCGCTCCGGTTACTGGGTCAACAGCTCTGTAAGTTGGGAAAAAATAAGCTTCTTTTCGTGGGTCGTTTAAGGCTACTAATGCATCAACAATTGGTTTTGTGGCAACGAAATCATTTCGACCTGAGAATACCATATCTACATAAAGAGGGTTGGTATTTGGTAGGTTTAGCATGTATGGTAGTTTGGCATTGTCACTATTAGATGTAAATCCTCCTGCTGCACCAGATATAATTGCGGCGTCAGCGATTGCGCTTTCTAAACCAGATGCTTTTAAATTTACGCCTAATTTAAGTTTAATGCTATTGGCGAATTTAACCCAGGCGTTTAAGTCGTCTTTATATATAACTTCTGCGGTTCCAAATCCAGGATATGAAGTGTCGATTCCTGCAATATCTGCATTTAAACGAACAATAAGGTCTTTGTAGATGTCGATTGCTTTGTCGTATTTTGGAAGATAATTCGCTGATCCTTTTAGAGCATCACTATAAGGAACATCTCCGTAGGTGTCAACTAATATCTGATAGGTATAAACTGTTAAGATGTCAATTAGTATTAATTGGTTTTTCTTAGTGATAGTTTTTTGGGTGAATTCTACATCAGTAGGTGATATTACTTCTTTCTCAATAAATTTCTTGGCATCCGTTAAACTGGCTAATGGTCCTGCGTAAAGTCTATCCCAATGATTGTCTGAAATTTTACGGGATACCCATTGATAGAAAGATTCGTCAGGATAAGTTGTCTCAGTCCATTGCTGATTTACCAGTCTGAATATGTTTTTGTTTACGTCCGTATTAATGAGTTGTTCCGTAAGGTCTTTTTCAGCATTAGTAAATAATGTGCTTGCAGGAACTACAGAGGGATTTTTTTCGTCGACGTTTAAATCTGTTAGGCTATTATCGTCACAAGAAACTGTGAGGATGAAGATTCCTAAAACGTATATTAATTTTTTCATTTTCTTTTGTATTAAAATTTGAAAGTTAAGTTAAATCCAATATCTCTTGTGGTTGGAAGAGATCCTACAGAATAACCTCTTGAGCTGTTTCCTGAAGATAATCCACTTTCAGGATCTGCGTAAGGGAGGTTTTTACTGATTATCCATAGATTGGAACCTAAGATACTTAGTGAAGCTGCATTGATGAATGTATTTTCGAACATGCTTTTAGGGAAATTATATGTTATGGAAACTTCTCTTAATTTTACAAAAGAGGCATCATAAACAAAAGCTTTGTTAGGGGCAGCTTTGTATCCAAAACTGTTTTCAGTATTTCCTCCTCCTGTTTTTACAGTATTTGGGGTTCCGTCTGGAGCAACTCCAGGGTTTAAGACTCCATTCTCTCTAATATCGCCTACTGCTGTCTCTTTGTATAATCCTGTAGAAAGTCCGTAATACATATCTAATGAGAAAATATCTCCTCCTTTTTGAGTGTCAATTAAAAATCCTAAAGAGATGTTTTTGTAATTGAATTTATTTCTAAGTCCACCAATCCAATCCGGAGTAACATTTCCGATTGTGTTAGTTGCAGAAGTAGTTATCATATACTTTCCGGTAGCCTGGTCGATTGTTGGCTGGCCATTTGTGTAAACGTAATCTGTTCCTTTAAGCGCTCCGTATGCCTCACCAGGTGCTGCATTTACAGTTACTCCTCCTTGGAATGAACCTAATTGAAGGTTGTCTAGTCCATTTGGTAAAGAGATAACTTTGCTTTTATTATTTGACCAGTTTACGATAATTTCCCAGCTGAAGTCTTTTGTTTTTATTGGTGTTCCGTATAATTGAATCTCTAGACCTCTGTTTTCGATATCTCCACCATTTACAACTCCATTAGTGTATCCGGATGCGGAAGAAACTGCGGCCGAAACAATTTGGTCAACGGAGTTTGTTTTATAGTAAGTAACATCAAACCCTAAGCGTCTGTCAAGTAAACTTGCTTCCAGACCTACTTCGAATGATTTAGTTCTTTCTGGTTTAAGGTCTGGATTTTTGTTGATACTGCGGAATGGGTTAAGTAATGCATTCGTGTATAAAGGTTGTCCTTGAAAGTTTGAAGCTCTTGTGTAAGTATTGTTGAGTTGTAAGGCATCAGCGTCATTTCCAACTTCAGCGTAATTGATTCTGAATTTTCCTAAATTTAACCAACTGGCTTTAACTAGGTTTGAGAATAAGAAAGATCCTGAAACCGCTGGATAAACGTAAGAGTTATTGTCTGATGGTAATGTCGATGAAACGTCTCTTCTAACAGAGGCATCTAGAAAATAAGTGTCTAGGTAGCCAATTGATCCCTGAGCATATAAACCGTTAACGCCGGAAGATATTTTGGCTTCTTTAGGAAAAGGTAAATCTAAACGAGAGTTTGATAATGCATATATTCCAGGAACTACTAAACCACCTACTGTAGAGGATAGAACATTGTCCCTGTCATTTCTTCTTATGTTCATACCAACGACTCCGTTTAAGCTGATGTCATCTCCAAATTTTTTGTTGAAATTCAACATTACATCATAGTTGATTTCTTGAAAGTTGATGTCATTTCTTTGGTAGCCTGATGCTTCGTTTACTGGTGAAAGACCAAATCCGGTTGCAACAGATCCTATTGCTCTTCGTTCTTCCTGAAGTTGTTTGTAAGTATCTAGGGAGACTCTTCCCAAGGCGCTTAACCAAGGAGTGATTTCATAGTTTAAGGAGGCGTAGCTAAATAGACGTGTTCTGTCATCTGAGGAATAATTTTGATAACGTGTAAAGTATGGATTGTCCCAATATGCTGGTACAAGGCCTTCGGGGGTTGTTGGGTCAGTCCAGTTCCATGTTATGTTTTGACCGCCCGAAGCGAAATAAACGTCTTTCTGGGCTTGGACGTCAGTATTGGTTTGCCACCATTGTCTAAAATTACCAAGTACATTGTCGTTATATCCGGTAGAGTTTCGGCCTATTGTGCTTTGTAGAGTAACGGAAGCATACGCGTTTGCTGTTAATTTGTCATTTACTTTTTGGCTAAATCTTGCGCTTATCTGATTTTTCTTCAATTGGCTATTTGGTAAAATACCAGTTTGATCTGTATTTACATACGTCATGGAAAGGCTAGATCTGTCTGTAGATTTTTCTAAAGAGATGCTGTTGATAAATGTATTGGCGTGATTAAAGAATGTAATTGGGCCATTTTTAGCCGCTGTCCAAGGCGTTGCTTTGTTGAAATTTGGAGAATAGGGAGTAAAAGCGTCCCATTGGTAAACTAATTGGTTGTCAAATATATCTCCATTTGATGCGTCATTTGAGGTATCTACAGTATCAGGTGTTCCGGTTCCTAAAAATGAAGATCCAAATCCATATCCTGAACCGTATCGATTTTGATATTCTGGAAAAGTTGATTTATCGACAGTTCCATTAGTGTAGCCACTTGAGAAAGAAAATCCTATTTTATTATCTGATTTACCCTTTTTTGTAGTTACCATTACAACACCATTTGCTGCTCTAGATCCGTATAATGCGGTTGCAGCTGCCCCCTTTAAGATGTTGATGCTTTCAATATCTTCTTGGTTGATATCTGATGCATTGTTACCATAATCGTAACCGCCGCGCCCAACTTGTTGAGAAGAGGTGTTTGAGTTTGAATTGTCTATTGGTACCCCGTCAATTACCCATAGCGCCTGATTGTTTCCTGTAAGAGATTTGCTTCCTCTGATTACAACATTTGTAGATCCTCCAAAATTGGTATTTCTTGAAACTTCGACCCCCGCAGCTTTACCAGATAATAGATTAGCAACGTTTGTGTTTCCGGCACCACCGTTTAAATCTTTACCTGCGATTTGTTGTGAAGCATATCCGAGAGATTTTTTTTCTCTTTTGATGCCCATTGCAGTTGTTACCACAACGCCTTCGAGTTGTTGTGCATCTCCTGATAATTTAGTATTCACTTGAGAGGAGCTCGCGGCGCTTTCTTGGGATCTCATTCCAATGTAGCTAAAAACTAAAATTTGACTAGGTGCTGCTTTAATGGAGTATTTACCATCAAAATCAGTTTGAGTTCCAGTTTTTGTCCCCTTAATTAATACACTTACGCCTGGTAGTGGCAGACCTGCATCATCGGTAACTGTACCCGAAACGACTCTTTCCTGCGCAAAGGTTAGTTGCGCGAATAGTACTATTAATAGCACTAAAAATCCATTGAACTTTGGTTTCATTTTCTCAATTATTTTGAATTAGTATTACAATATTCATAATAATAAGTTAATAAACCTAGGGTTGTGTTAATGAATTTTGATAAATAGTTAAAATTTAACATTTTAACATAAATTTAAAAAACTGTTATAAAAATCTATTTTCTCTTTGTTTATGCGCCCTGTTGGGGGTGATTATTCTAAAAAAACTACTTTTATTAAGTGGTTTTAATCTTTCATTTTTTGCGAGTTAAATTTTTTATTTTTTATTATTATTGTTCGAATTGGTTTATTATTTGGTTAGTTTTATAAACAGGTATTTCAGTGGGGATCTTTTTTTTATGTTGATTTTTTGACATATTAAAATCATTTGCGCTATAAGAGGAATTTGTTAATATGGTATTTGAATGCTTGTGTTCGTATTTTTTTATTGTGGCTTTTTTTTTGGGAATTCTAATATGATTTATTGAGAAAAATGTTTTTTTTAATAGTTTTTTTGCGATTACTTAATTCAAAGTTTTATTCGTCCGTTTTTTTTGTGGTGATGGTTTGAAGTTTTCTTGTGCATCATTCTTTTCATTGAGTTAATTTGACTTAGAATAATTGAATTTATGGCGCCTTTTTTTTCGAATTTAAAATGTAAGGCAGTTTAAAATACTATATTCTTTCTTTTTGTATTGTCAAATTATGTTTTATTTAGAGCGGGTATTGTTGTTTGAATTTGTGATGCTTTGATTTAAAGTACTATTGTATCACGGAAAAAGGTGTGATTGTAATTTGTTTTTATTTCAGGCAGATAGTAAAGAAAGGATTATTTTCTACCTATATATGTATACCTCTTTTTATGTTCTTTTTTTTGTTTGGAGTAGCGGGTATTTTTTTTTTTTTTTTTTAATTTCTAAGTTTTTGGTTTAAAAGTTAAGTTGTTTGTCTTTGAGAAGTTCGTTTTCTTGTTTTATATATATAACAATTTGGTGGTTTGGCAAATTATCGCGTGTAATTGTTTGATTATTGATTTTATTTGAATGTTGTTTTGAATAGATGTGCTTTAGGTATGAGGAAGTGACTGGGTTAAAATGAATTGATACAAAATTGTTTTAAAACTGATCGTTTGCCTTTTAAAGTGTTGGAAATGTTAATTGTTTGTTTGTAAAATGATAAGCTTAAATAATGTTATTGAAAATTAATGAATTAACGTTTGTATAGTGAAAATTATTTTATACATTTGCAACCCCGTAAAAAGCGGGAATTTAATATACATAATAAATTTTTAGTATTAATTATGCCAACAATTCAACAATTAGTAAGAACAGGAAGAACTCAGATAACTAAGAAGAGTAAATCGGTTGCTTTAGATTCTTGTCCTCAAAGAAGAGGGGTTTGTACGCGTGTTTACACTACTACACCAAAAAAACCAAACTCTGCAATGCGTAAAGTAGCGCGTGTACGTTTGACAAATGGTAATGAGGTGAATGCTTACATCCCTGGAGAAGGACACAATCTACAAGAGCACTCGATAGTATTAGTTAGAGGTGGAAGGGTAAAAGATTTACCAGGTGTTAGATATCATATCGTTCGTGGAGCGCTTGACACGTCAGGAGTTGCAGGAAGAACGCAAAGAAGATCTAAGTACGGTGCTAAACGCCCAAAAGAAGCAAAAAAGTAATTTAAAACGTTAAGAGTTGGAGGTTAGGAGTTAAGGGTTGGAAATTTAAAGCGTAAGCTGAAAAAAGATAACACATAACATTTAACGGATAACCTATAACTTTTTATTAAAAAAAAGACATGAGAAAAAGAGCGGCAAAGAAAAGACCACTTTTACCAGATCCAAGGTTTAATGATCAATTGGTAACACGTTTTGTGAACAACTTAATGTGGGATGGTAAGAAGTCTACAGCTTTCAAAGTATTTTATGATGCAATTGACATCATTGAGTCTAAAAAGCAAGATTCAGAGAAATCTTCATTAGAAATTTGGAAAGATGCTTTAACGAACGTTATGCCTCACGTAGAAGTACGTAGTCGTAGAGTTGGTGGAGCTACATTTCAAATTCCAATGCAAATTAGACCAGACAGAAAAATTTCTATGGCAATGAAGTGGTTGATACTTTATTCTAGAAGAAGAAATGAAAAATCTATGGCACAACGTTTAGCGTCAGAATGTTTAGCTGCTGCTAAAGAAGAAGGTGCTGCGGTTAAGAAAAGAATGGATACTCACAAGATGGCAGAGGCTAATAAAGCTTTCTCTCACTTTAGATTTTAATTCGTAAGAAATGGCTAGAGATTTAAAATATACAAGAAATATTGGAATTGCTGCTCATATTGATGCTGGTAAAACAACAACAACAGAGCGTATTCTTTTTTATACTGGTAAAACTCATAAAATTGGAGAGGTGCATAATGGTGCTTCTACAATGGACTGGATGGAGCAGGAAGCGGAAAGAGGTATTACAATTACTTCTGCAGCGACTACTTGTGAGTGGAATTTTCCAACTCAGCAAGGTAAAATTTTACCAGAGACATTGCCTTATCACTTTAATATTATTGATACTCCTGGACACGTTGATTTTACTGTAGAGGTAAATCGTTCTTTGCGTGTACTTGATGGATTGGTTTTCTTGTTTAGTGCGGTTGATGGTGTTGAGCCTCAGTCTGAAACTAACTGGAGACTTGCTGATCAATATAGAGTTCCTCGTATGGGATTCGTTAATAAAATGGACAGACAAGGTTCTAACTTTTTGAACGTATGTCAGCAAGTTAGAGATATGTTGAAATCTAATGCAGTTGCAATTACTTTGCCAATTGGTGAAGAAAATGATTTCAAAGGTGTAGTTGATTTAGTGAAAAATCAAGCTATTATATGGCATGATGAAACTTTAGGGGCTACTTTTGATATTGTGGCTATTCCTGAGGATATGCTTGCAGAGGTAAAAGAATATAGATCTATCCTTATTGAGGCGGTTGCTGATTATGATGAGAATCTTTTGGAGAAATTCATGGAAGATGAAAATTCTATTACAGAAGAGGAAATAAATAAAGCTTTAAGAGCTGCTACTATAGATATGGCAATTATTCCAATGCTTGCTGGTTCTTCTTTCAAAAACAAAGGAGTTCAGTTTATGTTGGATGCTGTATGTAAGTATTTGCCATCTCCGATGGATAAAGAAGGTATTGAAGGGATTCATCCTGATGATGCTGAATTATTAGAGGAGGATCAAACTAAAATCTTGCGTAAGCCAGATGTAAAAGAGCCGTTCGCTGCTTTGGCATTTAAAATTGCTACTGATCCATTCGTGGGTCGTTTAGCTTTCTTCCGTGCTTACTCTGGTCGTTTAGATGCTGGTTCTTATGTTTTGAACACTCGTTCAGGAAATAAAGAAAGAATTTCTCGTATCTACCAAATGCACGCAAACAAACAAAATCCAATCGAATTTATTGAGGCTGGAGATATTGGAGCTGCTGTTGGATTTAAAGATATTAAAACTGGGGATACATTGTGTGATGAAAAACACCCAATCATTCTTGAGTCTATGAAATTCCCTGCACCGGTAATTGGTATTGCAATTGAGCCTAAAACTAAAGCTGACGTGGATAAAATGGGTATGGCTTTGGCTAAATTAGCTGAAGAAGATCCTACGTTTACAGTTAGAACAGATGAGGCTTCAGGGCAAACGATTATCTCTGGTATGGGTGAGCTTCACTTAGATATCTTGGTAGATCGTATGAAACGTGAATTTAAAGTTGAAGTGAACCAAGGTGAGCCTCAAGTTGAATATAAAGAAGCGTTTACTAGAAGTGCAACGCATAGAGAGACTTATAAGAAACAATCAGGAGGTCGTGGTAAATTCGGTGATATCGTATTTACACTTGAGCCAGCTGACGAAGTTGATGGTAAAGTGCCTGTAGGATTGCAGTTTGTTAATGCTGTAAAAGGTGGTAACGTTCCTAAGGAATATATTCCATCTGTAGAAAAAGGTTTCCGTGAAGCTATGAAAACTGGTCCTTTAGCAGGATACCAGGTAGATAGTTTGAAAGTAACTTTAACTGACGGATCTTTCCACCCTGTCGATTCTGATGCTCTTTCTTTTGAATTAGCTGCAAGAATGGGGTATAGAGAAGTTGCTAAAGCTGCTGGAGCGGTAATTCTTGAGCCTATCATGAAAATGGAGGTTATTACTCCTGAAGAAAACATGGGGGATATCGTAGGTGATATCAACCGTCGTAGAGGTCAGGTTAATGACATGGGTGACAGAAATGGTGCTAAAACTATTAAAGCTGATGTGCCATTATCAGAAATGTTTGGATATGTAACAACATTAAGAACATTATCTTCTGGTAGAGCTACTTCAACAATGGAGTTTTCTCACTATGCAGAAACACCTTCTAATATTTCAGAAGCTGTAATTAAAAAAGCAAAAGGTAACGCTTAATTCTTAAGAAAATGAGTCAAAAAATCAGAATAAAACTAAAATCTTACGATCACATGTTGGTAGATAAGTCTGCTGAAAAGATCGTAAAAACAGTAAAAACTACTGGAGCAGTTGTAACAGGTCCAATTCCGTTACCAACTCACAAAAAACTTTTCACTGTGTTGCGTTCTCCGCACGTTAACAAAAAAGCGAGAGAGCAATTTGAAGTAATGTCATACAAGAGATTGATTGATATTTATTCATCTTCATCTAAAACTATTGACGCTTTAATGAAACTTGAATTGCCAAGTGGGGTTGAAGTAGAAATAAAAGTATAATTTTTTTATTATATTTATATATATAAAGCGAGGCATTTTTGTCTCGCTTTTTTTGTGGTTAAAAGTTTTTGGTTTTTAATTTTTTTTGAAGATGTTTAATGTTGTGATTGTTTTTTGATTTGAGTAAGTAGTCTCTTGTTTAGGTTGTTATGTAAATTTTTCTTTAATTGAATTAAGTAAATGTTAAGGTGTTTGTTGTTGCGGGTTAAAATGATGCAATTGGTTTTTTTGAAGAAATGTGTTGTTGGTGGTGGTGATATTGATGCTTTGATTTTGATAATGAGCTATTTAATTTTTCTAACTGTTTGGTATATTCAATTTTAATGTATACTTTTGCACTCCCTGTTTGGAAATTTTTGTTATTTTCAAATTGAAGGGAATTTTAGTAATTAATAATTAATATTTATGTCTGGGTTAATTGGTAAAAAAATCGGCATGACTAGTATTTTCGACGAAAACGGGAAAAACATTCCTTGTACAGTAATCGAGGCTGGGCCGTGTGTTGTTACCCAAGTCAGAACCAAAGGTGTTGACGGGTACGAAGCGTTGCAACTTGGTTTCGATGACAAAAACGAGAAACATTCCACTAAAGCGGCTTTAGGTCACTTTAAGAAAGCTGGAACTGTAGCTAAGAAAAAAGTCGTTGAATTTCAAGATTTTGCAACTGAACAAAAATTAGGGGATCTTATTGATGTTTCTATTTTTGCTGAAGGAGAATTTGTAGATGTGCAAGGTGTGTCTAAAGGTAAAGGTTTTCAAGGAGTTGTTAAGCGTCACGGATTTGGTGGTGTTGGACAGGCAACTCACGGTCAACACAACCGTTTAAGAGCGCCAGGTTCTGTGGGAGCTTCTTCTTATCCATCTAGAGTATTCAAAGGAATGCGTATGGCTGGAAGAATGGGAGGAGACAATGTAAAAGTTCAAAACCTTAGAGTTTTAAAAGTGGTTGCTGAAAAGAACCTACTTGTTATTAAAGGATGTGTTCCTGGACATAAAAACTCTTATGTAATCATTCAGAAGTAATGGAAGTAAAAGTATTAGATTTCAACGGAAAAGATACTGGAAGAAAAGTTCAACTTTCTGATTCAGTATTCGCAATTGAACCAAACAATCACGCTGTATACCTTGATGTAAAGCAATATCTTGCTAATCAAAGACAAGGAACTCACAAGGCTAAAGAAAGAGCTGAAGTGACAGGAAGTACACGTAAGATTAAAAAACAAAAAGGAACTGGTACGGCTCGTGCGGGAAGTATCAAAAATCCATTGTTTAAAGGTGGTGGAACAATTTTCGGACCAAGACCAAGAAGCTATTCATTTAAATTGAATAAAGCTGTAAAGAGATTGGCAAGAAAATCAGCTTTCTCTATCAAAGCAAAAGAGGCGAATATCATCGTTCTTGAAGACTTTGGTTTTGAAGCGCCAAACACTAAAAATTTCATTAACGTTTTGAAAGCTTTAGGGTTAGAAAATAAAAAATCTCTATTTGTGTTGGGAGAGTCGAATAAAAATGTATATTTGTCCTCACGCAATTTAAAGGCTTCTAATGTCGTAACTAGCTCAGAATTAAGCACTTACGCTATTTTAAACACTAATAATTTAGTGCTTTTAGAAGGTTCTTTGGAGTTAATCGAAGAAAATTTAAGCAAATAATAGGAATATGAGTATCATAATTAGACCTATAGTAACAGAAAAAGTAACCAAAGAAAGTGAAGTTTTAAACCGCTTCGGATTCGTTGTTGACAAAAAAGCAAACAAAGTTCAAATTAAGAAAGCTATTGAAGCTGCTTATGGAGTAACTATCGTTTCAGTTAACACGATGAACGTAAGACCGGATAGAACTACAAAATACACTAAAAGTGGTTTGATCAGTGGAAAGACAAATGCAATTAAGAAAGCGATTGTTCAAGTACAAGAAGGAGAAACAATTGATTTTTACAACAATATCTAAGATAGAAAAATGTCAGTAAGAAAATTAAAACCTATTACCCCAGGTCAGCGATTTAGAGTTGTGAATGGTTATGACGCCATTACAACTGATAAGCCGGAACGCTCTTTGATAGCGCCGATAAAAAACTCTGGAGGTAGAAATAGTCAAGGAAAGATGACCATGCGTTATACGGGTGGTGGTCACAAGCAGAGATATCGTATCATTGATTTCAAAAGAACTAAAGACGGAATTCCGGCTACTGTGAAATCAATTGAATATGATCCAAATCGTACTGCGTTTATCGCTTTATTAGCTTATGCTGATGGAGAGAAAACATACGTTATTGCTCAGAACGGATTGAAAGTTGGTCAGAAATTAGTTTCTGGTCCAGAATCTCAACCTGAAATTGGTAATACATTGCCTTTAAGCAGAATTCCTTTAGGAACTGTAATCTCTTGTATTGAGTTACGTCCAGGTCAAGGAGCGGTAATCGCTCGTTCAGCTGGTACATTTGCTCAGTTAATGGCAAGAGATGGAAAATATGCTACAATTAAAATGCCATCTGGTGAAACAAGATTGATCTTGTTAACTTGTTCGGCTACAATTGGAGCTGTTTCTAATTCAGACCACCAATTAGTTGTATCTGGTAAAGCAGGTAGAACAAGATGGTTAGGAAGAAGACCTAGAACAAGACCTGTTGCAATGAACCCTGTTGATCACCCAATGGGTGGTGGAGAAGGACGTTCTTCTGGTGGACATCCACGTTCAAGAAATGGAATACCAGCAAAAGGTTATAGAACTCGTTCTAAGAAAAACCCGAGTAACAAGTATATCGTAGAACGTAGAAAGAAATAATAAGATATGGCACGTTCATTAAAAAAAGGACCTTTCGTTCATTATAAGTTAGACAAGAAAGTTCAGGAAAACATTGAAAATGGTAATAAAGGAGTAGTAAAGACTTGGTCTAGAGCTTCTATGATTACTCCAGACTTTGTTGGACAAACTATCGCAGTTCATAACGGTCGTCAATTTGTACCAGTTTACGTAACAGAAAACATGGTAGGTCACAAATTAGGAGAGTTTTCACCAACTAGATCTTTTAGAGGTCATGCTGGAGCAAAAAATAAAGGTAAAAAATAAGAAGCAATGGGAGTTCGTAAAAGAGAAACAGCAGATGCGAGAAAAGAGGCTAATAAGTCTATTGCTTTCGCAAAATTGAATAACTGCCCTACTTCACCTAGAAAAATGCGCTTAGTAGCGGACTTGGTAAGAGGTCAGAAGGTAGAAAGAGCACTTAACATCTTAAGATTTAGTTCTAAAGAAGCTTCAAGAAAATTAGAGAAACTATTATTATCTGCAATCAACAACTGGGAGCAAAAAAATAGTGAAGGTAATTTAGAAGAAGCTGGATTATTTGTTAAGGAGATCAGAGTAGATGGTGGAATGATGTTGAAAAGACTTCGTCCAGCTCCACAAGGTCGTGCACACAGAATAAGAAAACGTTCTAATCACGTTACAATCGTGCTTGGAGCTATCAATAACACACAAAGCAATTCTTAAGCAGCATGGGACAAAAGACAAATCCAATTGGAAATAGACTTGGTATCATCAGAGGGTGGGACTCAAACTGGTATGGTGGAAATGATTACGGTGATAAACTTGCCGAAGATCACAAAATCAGAAAGTATATCCACGCTCGTTTATCAAAAGCTAGTGTATCTAAAGTAATCATCGAGAGAACTTTGAAACTTGTAACCGTTACTATCACTACTGCTAGACCTGGTATCATTATCGGAAAAGGTGGACAAGAGGTAGACAAGTTGAAAGAAGAACTTAAGAAAGTTACTGACAAAGAGGTTCAAATTAACATCTTTGAAATCAAAAGACCTGAATTAGATGCTTATCTTGTGGCGACAAGCATCGCTCGTCAAATCGAAAGCCGTATTTCTTACAGACGTGCAATCAAAATGGCTATTGCTGCTTCTATGCGTATGAACGCTGAGGGTATCAAAGTTTTGATTTCTGGTCGTTTGAATGGTGCTGAGATGGCGCGTTCAGAAGGTTTCAAAGAAGGTAGAATTCCTCTATCAACTTTCAGAGCTGATATTGATTATGCTTTGGCTGAAGCTCACACTACTTACGGTAGAATGGGTATCAAAGTATGGATCATGAAAGGTGAAGTTTATGGAAAGAGAGATCTTTCTCCACTTGCAGGAATGGATAAAAAACAATCTGGAACTGGTGGTGGTAAAGGTGGCGATTCTCCTAGAGGAGATAGAAAGCCTTTTAATAAAGGTGGAAAACCAGACGCTCGTAAACGAAAGTAAATTTTTAAACTAAAGAAAAATGTTACAGCCTAAAAGAACAAAATACCGTAAGGTACAAAAAGGTAAAATGAAAGGTAACTCTCAAAGAGGGCATGAACTTTCTAATGGAATGTTTGGTATTAAATCTGTACATGAAGATGGAATGTTCTTAACGTCTCGTCAAATCGAAGCTGCGCGTATTGCTGCAACTCGTTTTATGAAGAGAGAGGGACAATTATGGATCAAAATATTTCCAGACAAACCAATTACTAAGAAGCCTCTTGAGGTACGTATGGGTAAAGGTAAAGGTGCCGTTGAATATTGGGCTGCCGTTGTTAAACCCGGAAGAATTATGTTTGAAGTTGGAGGAGTTCCTTTATCAGTTGCAAAAGAGGCGTTACGTCTTGCAGCTCAAAAGCTTCCAGTAAAAACTAAATTCGTCGTTGCTAGAGATTTCGAAGCATAATTAAATTTATATTATGAAACAATCAGAAATAAAAGATCTTTCTGCAGCGGAGTTGCAAGAAAAACTTAGTCAAACTAAGAAAATATATGCTGACCTAAAAATGGCTCACGCTATTTCTCCAATTGAGAACCCACTTCAAATTAGAAGTGTAAGAAGAACAGTTGCAAGATTGGCTACAGAGTTAACTAAAAGAGAGTTACAATAATTGTATTCTGCTGAAAGATGGAAGAAAAAAGAAATTTAAGAAAAGAAAGAATAGGTGTTGTTACTTCAAATAAAATGGATAAGTCTATTGTTATTGCTGAAGTAAGAAAAGTAAAACACCCGTTATACGGTAAGTTCGTGTTGAAAACAAAGAAATACGTTGCACACGACGAAACAAACGACTGTAACATTGGAGATACTGTAAGAATTAGCGAAACGCGTCCTTTAAGTAAAACAAAATGTTGGAGATTAGTTGAAATCTTAGAAAGAGCTAAATAATTATGGTACAACAGGAATCAAGACTAAAAGTAGCAGATAACACGGGAGCAAAAGAAGTTTTAACTATCCGTGTTTTAGGAGGTACCAAAAGAAGGTATGCCTCTGTTGGTGACAAGATTGTAGTATCTATTAAAGATGCAACTCCTAACGGTAACGTTAAAAAAGGAGCTGTTTCAACTGCAGTTGTTGTACGTACCAAAAAAGAAGTGAGAAGAGCTGATGGTTCTTATATCCGTTTCGATGATAATGCATGTGTTCTTTTGAACGCTGCAGGGGAAATGAGAGGAACTCGTGTTTTTGGTCCGGTAGCAAGAGAACTTCGTGAAAAACAATTCATGAAAATTGTATCATTAGCACCAGAAGTGCTTTAATTCGTTTTTAAGATGATAAAGCTAAAAATAAAATCAGGAGATATCGTAAGAGTTATTGCTGGAGACCATAAAGGTGCTGAAGGTAAAGTTCTACGTGTTTACCGTGAGAAAAATAAAGCGATAGTTGAAGGTGTAAACATGGTTTCGAAACATACAAAACCAAGTGCTAAAAACCCTCAAGGTGGTATCGTTAAGAAAGAAGCTTCTATACAAATATCTAACATTTCACTAATTGATCCTAAAACTAAGGAAACAACTAGAGTTGGTATTAGAGTAGAAGGAGATAAGAAAGTAAGATTTTCAAAAAAATCTAATCAAGTACTATAGTAATGGCATATACACCTAGACTAAAAGAAGAATATAAGAGTAGAGTAATCTCTGCTCTTAAAGAGGAATTCGGATATACAAACGTAATGCAAGTTCCAAAACTTGAAAAAATCGTTTTGAGCCGTGGAGTTGGTGCAGCTGTATCTGATAAAAAACTTATTGACTATGCAGTTGATGAGTTGACAAAGATCACTGGACAAAAAGCAGTATCTACAATTTCAAAGAAAGACGTTGCGTCATTCAAATTGAGAAAAGGGATGCCTATTGGAGCAAAAGTTACTTTACGTGGTGAAAGAATGTATGAGTTTTTAGATAGACTTATTACTTCTGCTTTACCACGCGTTAGAGATTTTAGTGGTATCAAAGCTACTGGTTTCGACGGAAGAGGTAATTACAACCTTGGAGTTTTAGAGCAAATCATTTTCCCAGAAATTGATATTGACAAAGTAAACAAAATTTCAGGAATGGATATTACATTTGTTACTACTGCTCAAACAGACAAGGAAGCAAAGTCATTATTGGCTGAATTAGGATTACCTTTTAAAAAGAATTAAGACATGGCTAAAGAATCAATGAAAGCCCGTGAGGTGAAAAGAGAGAAAACGGTAGCTAAGTATGCTGAGAAAAGAAAAGCTTTGAAAGAAGCTGGAGATTTTGAAGGTTTACAAAAATTACCTAAAAATGCTTCACCAGTTCGTTTGCACAATCGTTGTAAATTAACAGGTAGACCAAGAGGTTATATTCGTCAGTTTGGTATTTCACGTGTAACTTTCCGTGAGATGGCTAATAATGGATTAATTCCTGGAGTTAAAAAGGCGTCTTGGTAATCTCGCAATAAGTTACTACTTTTGCAAACCAAAAAATAATTTTAATTGATTAAAGGTTCGGGAGGCGAGTGCCTCCCGAAAACCATAGTCGCAATCAAATACATATGTATACAGATCCTATTGCAGATTATTTGACTAGAGTTCGTAACGCTGTGGCTGCAAACCACAAAGTTGTTGAAATTCCAGCTTCTAATCTAAAAAAAGAAATAACTAAGATCTTATTTGATCAAGGTTATATCTTGAGTTACAAATTTGAAGACAACTCTGTACAGGGTTCGATCAAAATTGCTTTGAAGTATGATAAAGATACTAAAGAGCCTGTAATTAAAGATATCCAAAGAATTAGTAAACCTGGTTTACGTAAATATGCAGGTGCTGCCAAATTACCAAGAATCCTTAACGGATTAGGAATTGCTATTGTTTCAACTTCAAAAGGTCTTATGACTGGAAAGCAAGCGAAACAATTAAATGTAGGTGGTGAAGTAATTTGTTACGTATACTAATTTTAAAGACTAAATAAGATGTCAAGAATAGGTAAAAGCCCAGTTGTAATCGTTGCGGGAGTAACTGTTGAAGTTAAGGACGGTATCGTTACAGTAAAAGGAAAAAAAGGTCAACTAACTCAGGAGTTTTCGGACATTACTGTAAAAGTTGAAGGCGATCAGGTTTTATTAGAGAGATCGTCTGATCATAAAGACCAAAGAGCAAAACACGGATTATACAGATCATTAATCAATAACATGATTATTGGTGTATCTGAAGGTTTTACTAAAGAACTTGAATTAGTTGGAGTTGGTTATAGAGCTTCAAACCAAGGTCAAAAGCTAGATTTAGCTCTTGGATATTCTCACAATATTGTTTTGGAAATTGCTCCGGAAGTAGCTTTAGAAACAATATCTGAAAAAGGTAAAAACCCTATCGTAAAATTAACATCATTTGACAAACAACTTTTAGGACAGGTTGCTGCGAAAATCAGAGGTTTCCGTAAGCCTGAGCCATACAAAGGAAAAGGTGTTAAATTTGTGGGTGAAGTATTAAGAAGAAAAGCAGGTAAATCAGCTTAAAAAATAAGATTATGTCATTAACAAAATCTGATAGAAGACAGAGAATTAGATTCAGAATTAGAAAATCGATTAGTGGTACTGCTACTAACCCAAGACTATCTGTATTTAGAAGTAACAAAGAAATTTACGCTCAAATTATTGATGACGTGAATGGAGTTACTTTATTAGCTGCATCTTCAAGAGAAAAAGAAATAGGAAAAGGTACTAACGTTGAAGTAGCTGCTGCTGTTGGAAAATTAGTTGCAGAGAAAGCGTTAAAAGCCGGGATTGATACCATCACTTTTGATAGAGGTGGATATTTGTATCACGGTCGTATTAAATCATTAGCAGAAGGCGCAAGAGCGGCTGGACTTAAATTCTAATATATTATGTCTAAATACAAAAATGTAGAATTGGTAAAACCAAGTGGTCTTGAACTTAAAGATCGTCTGGTAAGTGTTAATCGTGTTACTAAGGTTACAAAAGGTGGTAGAGCTTTCGGTTTTTCTGCTATTGTAGTTGTAGGTGATGAAAATGGAGTAGTTGGTCATGGATTAGGAAAATCTAAAGACGTTTCTGAAGCAATTGCGAAAGCAGTAGAAGATGCTAAGAAAAATTTAGTAAAAATTCCTTTGAACGGACAATCTGTTCCTCACGAACAAAAAGGTAAATTTGGTGGTGCACGTGTATACTTAATTCCTGCCTCTCATGGTACAGGAGTTATTGCTGGTGGAGCTGTTCGTTCAGTTCTTGAGTCAGTAGGTATTCATGATGTATTATCTAAATCTCAAGGATCATCAAATCCTCATAACGTGGTAAAAGCAACTTTTGATGCTTTATTACAAATGAGAAGCGCTTACACTGTTGCAAAACAAAGAGGTGTTTCTTTAGAAAAAGTTTTTAAAGGTTAATTCAAGGAAATTATGGCTAAATTATTAGTAAAACAAGTAAGAAGCAAAATCAACTGTCCTCTTTCTCAAAAGAGAGGTTTGGAAGCTTTAGGTCTACGTAAAATGGGACAAGTTGTAGAGCATGATTCAAATCCTGCTATCCTTGGGATGATAAACAAAGTTAAACACTTAGTTTCTGTCGAAGAAGCTAAATAACAAATACTGTTATGAATTTAAGTAACTTACAACCAGCTGAAGGGTCAACACACAATCAAAATAAAAGATTAGGTAGAGGAGAAGGTTCTGGAAAAGGTGGTACTTCTGCAAGAGGTCACAAAGGAGCAAAATCTCGTTCTGGTTATTCTAAAAAGATTGGTTTTGAGGGAGGGCAAATGCCACTTCAAAGACGTGTGCCTAAGTTTGGTTTCACAAACATCAATCGTAAAGAATACGAAGGTGTTAATTTAGATACGCTTCAATTACTAGTAGACAATGGTGTGATTACTGATTCTGTTTCTATGACAGATTACGTAGCAAATCGTCTAGCTACCAAAAATGAAATCGTTAAGATTTTAGGTAGAGGAGAATTGAAAGCAAAATTAAAAGTAACTGCCCACAAATTTACCGCTACTGCAAAAGCTGCTATTGAAGCTGCTGGTGGAGAAGCTGTAACTATATAACTTATCTACTAAGATGAAGAAATTTATTGAATCAATAAGTAATGTTTGGAAAATCGAAGAACTGAAAAACAGAATCTTAATTACATTAGGATTGCTTTTAGTATATCGTTTTGGTGCACACGTAACGCTACCTGGAATTGACGCAACTCAATTAACAGGTTTAGCGGGACAAACTAAACAAGGTTTAGGATCAATCCTGGACATGTTTACAGGAGGTGCTTTCTCTAAAGCTTCAGTTTTTGCTTTAGGTATTATGCCTTATATTTCTGCATCTATTGTTGTTCAGTTAATGGGAATTGCTATTCCTTATTTGCAAAAACTTCAAAACGATGGAGAGAGTGGTAGAAAAAAGATTAATCAAATCACTCGTTGGTTGACTATAGCTATTACACTGGTTCAAGGTCCAACTTATATTTATAATTTATACAGAACGTTACCTGGAAGTGCATTCTTACTAGGCTTTAATTCACCTGAATTTTTGTTTTCGTCTGTTATCATCTTGGTTACTGGTACTATTTTTGCTATGTGGCTTGGGGAAAAAATTACAGATAAAGGTATTGGAAATGGAATTTCATTATTGATTATGGTTGGTATTTTGGCGCGTTTACCGCAAGCTTTTATTCAAGAGTTTACAACCAGAGTTACCAATAACAATGGTGGTCCAATGTTGTTAGTTATTGAAATTATTGTTTGGTTATTAGTAATCATTTCTTGTGTATTGCTTACAATGGCAGTACGTAGAATTCCTGTTCAATACGCTCGTCGTACAACAAGTGGGGATTATGAACAAGATTTGGCAGGTGGTAATAGACAGTGGATTCCTCTTAAGCTTAATGCTTCTGGGGTTATGCCAATCATTTTTGCTCAGGCAATTATGTTTATACCTGCAGCTGTAGCTGGATTGTCTAAATCAGACACATCACAATCTATTGTTGGCGCGTTTAGTAATATGTTCGGATTTTGGTATAACTTTGTATTTGCAACTTTAATTATTGTATTTACATTTTTCTATACTGCGATCACTGTACCTACTAACAAAATGGCCGATGATTTGAAAAGAAGTGGTGGTTTTATTCCTGGCGTTCGTCCGGGAGCTGAAACTTCTGAATTTCTTGATAAAGTGATGTCTTTAATAACTTTCCCAGGATCTTTATTCCTTGCTTTGATTGCTGTGTTCCCAGCTATTGTTGTAAGTATTATGGATGTACAACAATCTTGGGCAATGTTTTTTGGAGGTACCTCGTTAATAATTATGGTTGGAGTTGCAATAGATACTATTCAACAAATCAATTCATACTTGTTAAACAAACATTATGATGGTTTAATGAAGACTGGTAAAAATAGAAAAGCAGTAGCTTAATTTTTATATGGCAAAACAATCAGCAATAGAACAAGACGGATCAATCATCGAAGCATTATCAAATGCGATGTTCCGTGTGGAGTTAGAAAATGGACATATCGTAATTGCTCATATTTCTGGAAAAATGCGTATGCATTACATCAAGTTATTACCTGGTGATAAAGTGAAACTAGAAATGAGTCCTTATGATTTGTCAAAAGCAAGAATTACTTATCGATATTAAAGGATATTCACTATGAAAGTTAGAGCATCAGTAAAAAAGAGAAGTCCCGAGTGCATCATTGTGCGTAGAAAAGGGAGATTGTACGTAATAAACAAAAAGAATCCTAGATTTAAACAAAGACAAGGATAATTATGGCAAGAATAGCAGGGGTAGATATCCCAAAAAATAAAAGAGGTGTTATAGCACTTACCTATATCTTTGGATTAGGAAGAAGTAGAGCTATTGAGATTTTAGAAAAAGCTCAAGTTAGCCAAGACAAAAAAGTTCAAGATTGGAATGATGACGAGATCGGAGCAATTCGTGAAGCTGTTGGAGCATTCAAAATTGAAGGAGAATTACGTTCTGAAGTTTCTTTAAACATCAAACGTTTAATGGATATTGGTTGTTACAGAGGTATCCGTCATAGATCTGGTCTTCCGTTAAGAGGGCAAAGAACTAAAAACAACTCTAGAACAAGAAAAGGTAAAAGAAAAACTGTTGCTAACAAGAAAAAAGCAACTAAATAATAAGTAATATGGCTAAAGCAACTGCAAAAAAACGTAAAGTTATCGTTGAATCAACGGGAGAAGCTCATATTTCTGCTACCTTCAATAACATCATCATTTCTTTGACTAACAAAAAAGGTGAAGTTATTTCTTGGTCTTCAGCTGGTAAAATGGGTTTTAGAGGTTCTAAAAAGAATACTCCATACGCAGCCCAAATGGCAGCAGAAGATTGTAGTAAAGTAGCTCTTGAAGCTGGACTTAAAAAAGTGAAAGTTTATGTAAAAGGACCAGGAAACGGACGTGAGTCTGCTATCCGTTCTATTCATAACGGTGGAATTGAAGTTACAGAGATTATCGATGTTACTCCAATGCCTCACAACGGATGTCGTCCTCCAAAAAGACGTAGAGTTTAATTTATTTATTATAGTATAACAAGGTAGAATATAGATTATCGAAGGATTTGACCTGAATTCATAATCTCTACCTTAAATTTAAATTTTTTTAGAAATGGCAAGATATACTGGTCCAAAAACTAGAATTGCTCGTAAATTTGGCGAAGCAATCTTCGGAGATGATAAATCTTTCGAAAAAAGAAATTACCCACCTGGACAACACGGGATGGCTAAAAAAAGAGGTAAAAAATCTGAGTACGCTGTTCAGTTAATGGAAAAGCAAAAAGCTAAATATTCTTACGGAATTTTAGAAAAACAATTCAGAAATTTATTCAAAAAAGCATCAGCTACTAAAGGTGTTACTGGTGAAGTTCTTTTACAATTATGTGAAGCAAGATTAGATAACGTTGTTTTTAGAATGGGTATCGCTCCTTCTAGAAGAGGTGCTAGACAATTAGTTTCTCACAGACACGTTACTGTTAATGGTGAAGTTGTAAATATCGCTTCTTACCACCTTAAGCCTGGTGATAAAGTTGCAGTTCGTGAAAAATCTAAATCTTTAGAAGCTATCGAACGTTCTTTATCAAATTCAAGTCATGTTTATGAATGGATTACATGGAACAATGATCTTAAAGAAGGAACTTTCGTTTCTGTACCTGCAAGACTTCAAATTCCAGAAAACATTAAAGAACAATTAATCGTAGAGTTGTACAACAAATAATAATTGACTTAGTCGAAATTTATGGCAATATTTAATTTTCAAAAGCCCGATAAAGTTATCATGATCGATTCAACCGATTTTGAAGGTAAATTCGAATTTAGACCTTTAGAACCTGGTTATGGATTGACAGTTGGTAATGCACTTAGAAGAGTTTTGCTTTCAGCATTAGAAGGTTATGCAATTACATCTGTTCGTATCGAAGGTGTAGATCATGAGTTTTCTACTATTTCAGGTGTTGTTGAAGATGTTACCGAAATTATCCTTAATCTAAAACAAGTACGTTTCAAACGTCAAATTGAAGATATCGATAATGAAGCAGTTACAATTTCTGTTTCTGGTAAAGATCAATTAACAGCAGGTGATTTTCAGAAATTTATTTCAGGTTTCCAAGTTCTGAATCCAGACTTAGTTATCTGTAATTTAGATTCTAAAATCAAATTGAACTTCGATTTAACAATCGAAAAAGGTAGAGGATATGTTCCTGCTGAGGAGAACAAAAAACAGAACGCTGCAATTGGTACCATTTTTACAGACTCTATTTTTACTCCGGTAAAAAATGTAAAATATGCAATTGAAAACTTCCGTGTTGAGCAAAAAACAGATTATGAGAAATTAGTTTTTGAAATCAAAACTGATGGATCTATTAATCCAAAAGATGCTCTTACTGAAGCTGCTAAAGTTTTAATTCACCACTTCATGTTATTTTCTGACGAAAGAATTACACTCGAGGCTGACGAAATTGCACAAACAGAATCGTATGATGAAGAGTCATTGCATATGAGACAATTGCTTAAAACTAAGCTTGTTGATATGGATTTATCTGTGAGAGCATTAAATTGCTTGAAAGCGGCTGAAGTTGATACACTTGGTGATTTAGTATCGTTCAATAAAAATGACCTAATGAAATTCCGTAATTTTGGTAAAAAATCTTTAACTGAGCTAGATGAACTTGTAGCGGTTAAGAATTTAACTTTCGGAATGGACTTAGCTAAATACAAATTAGATAAAGAATAATTCAATCCCGCTCGCGGGATTAAATTTAAAATAGCAATGAGACACGGAAAAAAATTCAATCACTTAAGCAGACAGACTGGACATAGAAAAGCTATGTTAGCTAATATGGCTTGTTCTCTTATTGAGCACAAACGTATTAACACTACTGTTGCTAAGGCTAAAGCGCTTAAACAATTCGTTGAGCCTTTAATCACAAAATCAAAAGAAGATACGACTCACAATCGTCGTATTGTTTTTGCTTACTTACGTAGTAAATATGCGGTAACTGACTTGTTCAGAGACGTAGCTGCTAAAGTTGGAGACCGTCCAGGTGGATACACTCGTATCATTAAAGTTGGAAATCGTTTGGGAGATAATGCTGATATGGCAATGATCGAACTTGTAGATTTCAATGAACTTTACAATGGAGGTAAAAAAGAAGTTAAAAAAGCAAAAAGCCGTCGTGGTGGTAAAGCAAAAAAAGCTGATGAGACTTCTGAGGCTCCAGCTGCTGAGTCAGAAACGACTACTGAAGCTTCTGAATAATTATGAAAGTAATGATTCTATAGAAATCAAGGATAAGCTAATTTTTAGTTTATCCTTTTTTTTTGGTTTTTTTTTTTAAATTAGTTTGAAATATAACTTATTTTGAAACTTAGGTTTTAATTTTATCAATGAAATTTTTAAAAAATCTTGGAAGCACTGTTTTAAAGAAGTAAATTTGCAAAATATCTAATTACAAATAAAGCAAGCTTTACTGGTTTTACAGGACGTTTAAAAACAATACAAATTAAATAATGAAATACACTACACGACAAAGCGCCATTTTATTACTAAGTGATGGGACTATTTTTCACGGAAAATCTATCGGTATTAGCGGTAAAACTTTTGGTGAAGTTTGTTTTAATACTGGAATGACCGGATATCAGGAGATTTTTACAGATCCTTCCTATTTTGGTCAAATTATGGTTGCAACTAATCCTCATATTGGAAATTATGGTGTTAATGATTTAGAAATTGAATCAGATAGCATCAAAATTTCAGGTTTAGTTTGTAAAAACTTTAGTTTTAATTATTCAAGAGAAGATTCTTCGGGAAGTTTAGAAGATTATTTTATAAAAGAAAATCTAATCTGTATTTCTGATGTTGATACCCGTGCATTGGTAAGTTATATCCGTGATAATGGAGCGATGAATGCTGTTATTTGTACAGATGGTACTTCTATTGAAGATTTGAAAAAAGAGTTGGCCAATGTGCCAAACATGGAAGGTCTGGAGTTGGCGTCGAAAGTATCAACTACTGAACCTTATTTTTTTGGTGATCAAAATGCTACCTATAAAATTTCTGCCTTAGATTTAGGGATTAAGAAAAATATTCTAAGAAACCTGGCTAAAAGAGATTGTTATATTAAAGTGTTTCCATATAACTCAACTTATAAAGATTTAGCTGAGTTTAACCCGGATG
The DNA here is from genome assembly GCF_050267765.1 of Flavobacterium sp. NPDC079362. NCBI lineage: Bacteria > Pseudomonadati > Bacteroidota > Flavobacteriia > Flavobacteriales > Flavobacteriaceae > Flavobacterium > Flavobacterium sp. NPDC079362. The sequence continues at coordinate 116,832 of NZ_JBNNFM010000006.1, forward strand.
GTTATTTCTTGTCAAATGGCCCTGGAGATCCGGATCCGCTTTTTAGTGCTATTGAAGTAGCAAAAGAAATTTTGGCTAATGATAATCCTTTGTTTGGTATTTGTTTGGGGCACCAAGTAATTGCTTTGGCAAATGGTGTTCAGACTTACAAAATGTTTAATGGTCACAGAGGTATCAATCATCCTGTTAAAAACTTAATAACAGGGAAAGGTGAGATTACTTCGCAAAATCATGGTTTTGCTGTTAATAAAGAAGCATTGGATAATCACCCGGATTTAGAGATAACACATCTTCATTTAAATGATGGGACTGTAGCGGGTATGCGTATGAAAAATAAGAATTGTTTTTCAGTGCAGTATCACCCCGAAGCAAGTCCTGGACCTCATGATTCATCATATTTGTTTGATCAGTTTGTTGAGAATATAAAACTAGCTACTGCTAAAACGATATAGTTAATAAATAAAGCTGTTTAATGGTTAAAATGCATTTTTACTATTAAAAATTTTTATAATTTCGAAAAAAAATATAATTTATTAATAAAAAACAAAAATAATGAGTATTATAATTAAAGTTCACGCAAGACAAATTTTTGATTCCAGAGGTAATCCTACTATTGAAGTTGATGTAATTACTGAGAACGGAGTTTTAGGTAGAGCTGCTGTTCCTTCCGGGGCATCAACTGGAGAACATGAGGCTGTTGAATTACGTGACGGAGGAAAAGCTTTCTTAGGTAAAGGAGTTTTGAATGCAGTGAACAATGTAAATACTGTTATTGCTGAAGAATTAGTTGGAACTTCTGTTTTCGAACAAAACACGATTGATCAATTGATGATTGATTTAGATGGTACTCCAAATAAATCTAAATTAGGTGCTAATGCTATTTTAGGAGTTTCTTTGGCTGCTGCAAAAGCTGCTGCTAATGAACTGGGCTTGCCTTTATACAGATATGTTGGTGGTGTTTCTGCCAATACATTACCTGTGCCAATGATGAATATCATCAATGGTGGTTCTCACTCTGATGCTCCTATCGCATTTCAGGAATTCATGATTTTTCCTGTAAAAGCGACTTCTTTTTCTCACGCTATGCAAATGGGAACTGAAATTTTTCATAGCCTGAAAAAAGTTTTACATGACAGAGGATTAAGCACTGCTGTAGGTGACGAAGGTGGTTTTGCTCCAAACTTGGCTGGTGGTACTGAAGATGCTTTAGATACTATCAAAAAAGCGGTTGAAAATGCCGGATATACTTTTGGTGACGAAATTATGATTGCTCTTGACTGTGCTTCTGCTGAATTTTATGTAAACGGTAAATACGATTACTCTAAATTTGAAGGAGAAACTGGTAAAGTAAGATCTTCTGCTGAACAAGTAGAATATTTAGCTGAATTAGTGGCTAAATATCCAATTATCTCAATTGAAGACGGAATGGATGAGAATGACTGGGACGGATGGAAATTGCTTACTGAGAAAATTGGACACAAAGTTCAATTAGTAGGTGATGATTTGTTTGTTACTAATGTAGAGCGTCTATCAACTGGAATTGAAAAAGGAATTGCAAACTCAATCTTGGTAAAAGTAAACCAAATTGGAACTTTAACAGAGACTATTGCAGCTGTAAACATGGCTAAAAATGCAGGATATACTTCAGTTATGTCTCACCGTTCAGGAGAAACAGAAGATAATACTATTGCTGATTTAGCTGTAGCTTTAAACTGTGGTCAAATTAAAACAGGTTCTGCTTCCCGTTCTGATCGTATGGCAAAATACAATCAATTATTAAGAATCGAAGAAGAGTTAGGAAGTACTGCTTATTTTCCTGGATTAAACGCTTTCAAGATCAAATAATTGTAAGAGTTATATGTTATAATTAAACCATTCGTTTTTGCGAATGGTTTTTTTTTGGACTTTTAACAAATTCATAGCAGTATTCTTTTTTTAATTAGTCTTAAATTCCTTAGATTTGATAAATTATTATTTTAAAGATTTATTTCCGATATATTATGTCAAAAATAGCTACATTAGAAGTAGATGGTCAAAAAATTGAACTTCCGGTAATCACGGGGAGTGAAAATGAGTCCGCTATCGATATTAACAAATTACGTGATTTAACTGGTATTATCACTCTTGATCCCGGATACAAAAATTCTGGTTCTTGCAAAAGTGAAATCACATTCTTAGATGGAGAATTAGGAATTTTACGCTACAGAGGATATTCAATTGAGGATTTAGCTGAAAAAGCTAACTTTTTAGAAGTGTCATATCTTTTGATTTTTGGAGAATTACCAACAGCTCAGCAATTGGAGCAATTCGAGAATGGTATTAAAAAACATACTTTGGTAAACGAAGAGATGAAAAATATCATTGACGGTTTTCCTAAAACAGCACATCCAATGGGTGTTTTATCAGCTTTGACAAGTGCTTTAACAGCATTTAATCCAAAAGCGGTAAACGTTGAAAACGAAAAAGAAATGTACGAAGCCATTTGTAAAACAATGGGTAAATTTCTTGTAATTGCAACCTGGACTTATAGAAAAACTATGGGTTACCCGTTGAACTATTACGACAATACACAAGGTTATGTAGAGAACTTTATGCAATTAATGTTTAAATTGCCTACAGGACCTTATGCAGCTAATCCGGTTATTGTAGATGCGTTAGATAAATTATTTATTCTTCATGCAGATCACGAGCAAAACTGTTCTACATCTACAGTAAGGATGGTAGGTTCATCTCATGCTGGTTTATTTGCTTCTATTTCTGCAGGAGTTTCTGCTCTTTGGGGACCACTTCACGGAGGGGCAAACCAGGCAGTACTTGAAATGTTAGAGGAAATTAATAAAGATGGTGGTGATACTGAGAAGTTCTTAGCCAAAGCAAAAGACAAAAATGATCCTTTCCGTTTAATGGGATTTGGTCACAGAGTTTATAAAAACTTCGATCCAAGAGCGAGAATCATTAAAAAAGCAGCTAAAGAAGTATTAGAGACGTTAGGCGTTGAAGATCCTATTTTAGAAATTGCTAAAAAATTAGAAACAGCAGCTCTTGAGGATGAGTATTTCAAATCAAGAAACTTATATCCAAACGTAGATTTCTATTCTGGAATTATTTACAGAGCATTAGGAATTCCTACAGATATGTTTACAGTAATGTTTGCTATTGGTAGATTACCGGGCTGGATTGCGCAATGGAAAGAAATGCGTGAGAACAAAGAACCAATTGGCCGACCAAGACAAATCTACACTGGACATCCGCTGAGAGACTTTAAGTCGAACAAATAAAAATATTTTAAAGCTTCACTTAACTGTGAAGCTTTTTTTATCTTTGGTCAAAATATAATAAAGTTATGTTGCAATTAAATGTAAAGAACGAAACCTCAAGATTACGTGCTGTAGTTTTGGGTTCTGCTGTTCATAATGGGCCAACTCCATCTTTAGATGAAGCCTATGATCCTAAATCATTGGAACATATTAAAGCAGGAACATATCCTATCGAGAAGGATATGGTTGCTGAAATGGATGCTTTTAATGCTGTTTTTCAAAAATATGATGTAAAGGTCTATCGTCCTGAAATGATTGAAAATTACAATCAGATTTTTGCCAGAGATATTGGTTTTGTAATAGATGATACTTTTGTAAAATCAAATATACTTCCTGACAGAGAACGTGAGTTAGATGCTATTGGGTATATAATTGATCAGATAGATCCCTCGAAAGTAGTTCGTCCACCTGTGGAAGTTCATATCGAAGGTGGTGATGTGATGCTTTGGAATGATCATATTTTTATCGGAACTTATAAAGGAAGTGATTATAAAGATTACATCACGGCAAGAACAAATATGCATGGTGTTAATTTTATTAAAGAATTGTTCCCCAATAAAATTGTCAAAGAATTCGATTTGGTTAAGTCCAAAATTGAGGCTCGTGATAATGCATTGCACTTAGATTGCTGTTTTCAGCCCGTTGGAAAAGATAAAGGGATTATCTATAAAAGAGGTTTTCGTGAAGAAGCTGACTATATGTATTTAGTGAATCTTTTTGGGAAAGAAAACTTATTTCATATCGAAAGAAACGAAATGTATAATATGTTTTCTAACGTATTTTCTATTGATGAGAATGTAGTGGTTTCAGAGAAAAACTTTACAAGATTAAACAATTGGCTTCGTGCAAATGGTTTTACAGTAGAAGAAATTCCGTATGCCGAAATTGCAAAGCAGGAAGGGTTGTTGAGATGTTCGACGCTTCCATTAATTAGAGATTAAATATTTGTTTCAAGTTTCAGGTTTCACGTTGCAACAAACTTGAAACTTGAAACCTGAAACAGAAAAAAATATAAAAATGAAACAAACTACAAATGCAATTTTGATGATTCGGCCAGTTGCCTTCAGAATGAATGAGCAAACTGCGGTGAATAATTACTACCAAAAAGTATTAGACGGACTTTTGCCAAGTACCGTGAATGCAAAAGCGCAACAAGAGTTTGATGCTTTTGTTGAAAAGTTAAGAGCCGTTGGTGTTGATGTTACAGTTGTTGATGATTCTTTAGATACAGATACTCCGGACAGTATTTTTCCAAATAACTGGGTTTCTTTTCATGAAAATGGAGATGTAGCGCTATATCCAATGTTTGCTGAGAATCGTCGTTCAGAACGTCGCGAAGATATTTTAGATATTCTTGAAGACAAAGGTTTTGAGATCGCTAATATAATGGATTATACATCTGCAGAAGAAGATGGTTTTTTTCTTGAAGGAACCGGAAGTTTGCTTTTAGACAGAGCGAATGCTAAGGCGTATTGCGCTTTATCGCCTCGTGCTGATGAAGAATTGTTTATTGAATTCTGTGAAGATTTTGATTATGCGCCGGTTATTTTCGAAGCTTTTCAAACCGTTGACGCAGAACGTAAATTGATTTATCATACCAATGTTATGATGTGCCTTGGGGAAACTTTTGCGGTTATCTGTGCAGATTGTATCGATGATAAAAAAGAACGCAAAATGGTTCTTGATAATTTAAAAGCTGATAAAAAAGAAATTATTCTGATTACAGAAGCTCAGGTAAATAATTTTGCCGGTAATATGCTTGAAGTTCGAGGTACAGATGATAAGAAATATATCGTTATGAGTGCATCTGCACATCAGAGTTTGACCCCAAAACAGATTGCTCAGTTAGAAAACCATGCTGAAATTTTGAGTTCAAGTCTTGATACGATTGAAGCTTGCGGAGGCGGAAGCGCCAGATGTATGATGGCCGAAGTTTTCCTGCCGAGAAATTAAGTTTTAGAAACTTCAAAAAAAAATCCAAATTCCATACTGAAATATTCAGCTTTTGGAGTTTGGATTTTTTTTATTTAAAATAGGGAATAAGTTACATCAAATTTACTTTTACGATATTAATTATTGAGCTTACAATATATTGTATTCCGATAGAGATAACAATAAAGCCAACAATTCTCGAAATAGCGACAATTCCTGAAGCGCCTAAAATTCGGGCCAGGTAATGTGCGCTTTTAAGAATAGCGAAAATTGCGACTGCAATGGCAAAAATGGCTAAAGACGAAAAAGCCATTTCTTTCATTCCGCTATGTTCCTGATGAAAAGCAATCAATAAAGAAATGGAGCCTGGGCCAGCCAGCATTGGTATGGCTAATGGTGTAAGGGCGATATCGTTTCGTTGTTGTATTTCGTTTTCTATTTTTTTATTGATTCCGCGTTTTTTGTTGAATTTTCCGGAAAGTAATGAGAATCCTGAATTTACAATTATAATTCCTCCGGCGATCCTAAGGGCATCAATACTGATTCCAAAAAAAGATAAAACATATTGGCCAATAAAAAAGGAAACGATCAAAATGATAAAGACATTTATGGCCGTCCAAAGCGAAATGCGTGAACGCTCTTTTTGAGAGTCATGTTGGGTTAGTCCAACAAAAATTGGCACAGTGCCAATTGGGTTTAATACCGAAAAAAGAGCGGCAAATAAATAAATGAATATATCCATACTGTTTTAGTTAGTGAAGTAAAAATAGTCAATTTTTAATATTTCAGGGTAAATTCATATTAGGATATTGTTTTTTGATGCTATTAATTCTATATCAATAACCTAAAGTAAGCTCATTCTTTTTGATTACTTTTGTAGCATATTTTAAAATGATGAAAAACAAAAAAACTTTAGTTCTGGGTGCTACCACAAAACCAGATCGTTACGCTTTTAGAGCTATAAATATGTTAGTAGAAAAAGGACATACTGTTTTAGCAATTGGTCAGAATACAGGCGAAGTTGCAGGTGTAAAAATTTATACCAAAGCAATTCCTGTAAAAAACATTGATACAGTGACGCTATATTTAAATCCTGCCCGCCAGCGTGATTATTATAATTACATCATAGAAGCGCAGCCTAAAAGAGTGGTTTTTAATCCTGGGACAGAAAATCCGGAATTCTATCAGTTGCTGGAATTAAACAATATTAAGGCTGAAGTAGCTTGTACTTTGGTTTTATTAGCTACAAATCAATATTAAACTTTTTTAGGAGCTCATCCCGCACCCGAGCCTGAAAGTGCGAATTGGCGAAGCAATTCGTTGCAATCTTTTTGTTTTTTAAAGAAAAAAAACAAAAAGGATTTCCACTTCTATCGGGGCTAAAAAGAAACATTAAAATAGTATTTTTGTAGTCATGGAATTTTCATCAAAACTAATAGAAAAGGCAGTCAACGAAATGTCTCAATTACCAGGAATTGGTAAGCGTACTGCATTGCGATTGGTTTTGCATTTATTAAAGCAGCCCAAAGAACAAACAGGTTTTTTATCTCAGGCGTTACTCAATATGCGTGCAGATATAAAATTTTGCGAAAGCTGTCATAATATTTCAGACACAAAAGTTTGCGAAATCTGTGCAAATCCGGTCCGAAATCATCAGACGATTTGTGTAGTGGAAGATATTCGTGATGTGATGGCGATCGAAAATACAGGGCAGTACAAAGGAATTTATCACGTTTTGGGAGGGAAAATTTCCCCAATAGAAGGCGTGGGGCCAAGTCAGCTAAATATTTCAACTTTAGTAGAAAAGGTAAAATCCGGCGCAGTAGTGGAAATTATTTTTGCGCTCAGTTCAACCATGGAAGGAGATACCACAAATTTTTATATCTATAAACAAATTGCCAAATCAGAAATTATAATTTCTACAATTGCAAGAGGAATTTCTGTAGGTGATGAATTAGAATATGCAGACGAAATTACACTTGGAAGAAGTATTTTGCATCGTGTTCCGTTTGAAAAAACTTTTAAAAATAATTAGATAGATTATATAAATGAAAACATCAACTCAGAATACAATTTTAATTACAGGCGGAGCTGGTTTTATTGGCTCGAATTTGTCCGGGTATTTTTTAGGATTAGGGCATAAAGTAATCTGTCTCGATAATTTTGCGACAGGGCACCGTCATAATTTGAAAGATTTTATAGAGAATCCTAATTATAAATTAATTGAAGGAGATATTCGAAATATTGCCGATTGTATTTTAGCGGTCCAAGGTGTTGATTATGTTTTGCACCAGGCAGCTTTAGGATCTGTTCCAAGATCGATTAACGATCCAATTACAACAAATGATGTAAATGTTTCCGGTTTTTTGAATATGCTGGTAGCTTCGCGCGATGCAAAAGTGAAAAGGTTTATATATGCAGCAAGTTCTTCTACGTACGGAGATTCGCAAGGACTGCCAAAAGTCGAAGATGTCATTGGGAAACCATTATCGCCTTATGCTATTACAAAATATGTAAACGAATTATATGCTGAGATTTTCAGTAGAACGTACGGAATAGAAACTATAGGATTGCGTTATTTTAATGTTTTTGGCAGAAAACAAGATCCTAATGGCGCTTATGCGGCTGTAATCCCAAAATTTGTAATGCAATTGATGAAACATGAAAGTCCCGTGATCAACGGTGACGGAAATTATTCGCGTGATTTTACTTATATCGATAACGTGATACAGATGAATGAATTGGCAATGACAAGTCAGAATCCGGAAGCGGTAAATACAGTTTATAATACTGCATATGGAGACCGAAATACATTAAACGATTTGGTGGGGTATTTAAAAGAATATTTAGCTGAATTTGATTCAAAAATTGCAGATGTCGAAATTGTTTATGGTGCCAACAGAGCGGGTGATATTCCGCATTCATTGGCAAGTATCGATAAAGCAAAAAAAGTGCTGGGTTACGATCCGAAATTCTCTTTGCAGGACGGATTAAAAGAAGCGGTCAGCTGGTATTGGAATAATTTAAAATAAGGATCAAGATAATAGTAAAAGATGAAAATTACAAAAATTTGTTGCATTGGTGCAGGTTATGTTGGAGGTCCGACAATGGCAGTAATTGCTCAAAAATGCCCACATATTCAAGTGACAGTTGTCGATTTGAACGAACAAAGAATTAAAGACTGGAATGATCCAAATACAGATAATATTCCGATCTATGAGCCGGGACTTTCAGAAATAGTCGCTGAGGCAAGAGGACGAAATCTTTTCTTTTCCACAGAAGTAGAAAAAGCTATTGATGAGGCTCAGGTGATCTTTATATCAGTTAATACCCCAACCAAAACTTACGGAAAAGGAAAAGGTATGGCTGCTGATTTAAAATATATTGAACTTTGTGCCAGGCAAATTGCCAAAGTTGCCAAACAAAATAAAATTGTAGTAGAAAAATCGACTTTACCCGTTCGTACGGCCGAGGCCATAAAAAGTATTCTAGATAATACAGGAAATGGAGTTCAGTTTCAGATTTTATCAAATCCGGAGTTCTTAGCTGAAGGAACAGCGGTTACCGATTTATTACATCCGGATCGAATTTTAATTGGTGGTGATACGACTCCGGAAGGTGAAGAAGCAATTAATGCTTTAGTTGATGTTTATGCAAATTGGGTTAGTAAAGATAAAATATTGACCACTAATGTCTGGTCGTCAGAATTATCTAAGTTAACAGCAAATGCATTTTTGGCACAGCGTATTTCATCTATAAACGCGATGTCTGAGTTGTGTGAAAAAACAGGTGCTGATGTAAATGAAGTAGCCAGAGCAATTGGAATGGATAGCAGGATTGGCCCGAAATTTCTAAAAGCATCAGTTGGCTTTGGAGGTTCTTGTTTTCAAAAAGACATTTTGAATTTAGTCTACATTGCAAAATCGTATGGATTGAATGAAGTGGCCGATTATTGGGAACAGGTCATTATTATGAATGATCATCAAAAAAGAAGATTTTCGAATAAAATTGTTCAGACTCTATACAACACAGTTGCTGATAAGAAAATCACATTTTTAGGATGGGCTTTCAAAAAAGATACCAATGATACCCGTGAATCTGCCGCGATCTATGTGGCGGATGATTTGATTAACGAACAGGCTAAAATCGCTGTTTATGATCCCAAAGTTTCGAGAAATAAAATGTTAAGTGATTTAGATTATTTAGAAACCAGATCGGGAGAAGAAAATAGTAATGCATTAACAATATTAGATGATCCTTACAAAGCCTGCGAAGGAGCGCATGCCATTGCTATTCTTACGGAATGGGATGAGTTCACAACTTACGACTGGCAAAAAATTTACGATTCGATGCATAAGCCTGCTTTTCTTTTTGATGGAAGAAATATTTTGAACACAAAAGAACTGGAATCAATAGGTTTTATTTACAGAGGGATAGGCGCTTAATCAGTAACTATTGAGTTAAGATCTAATATGGAAGGTAAAGAAAATAGGTTTGCAATTTTGTTTCAATAAAAAGAAAAAATGAAGAATTGGTATGTAGTGTATACAAAACCCAAATGGGAAAAAAAAGTTGCAGAAAAACTTACGGAGGTTGGGATAGAATGTTATTGCCCGTTAATTACTCAAATGAAGCAATGGTCAGACAGAAAAAAGGCTATTGAGGTACCTCTTTTTAATTCCTATGTATTTGTTCAGTTAGAAGACGGGAATAGAAATTCGGTTTTTCAGGTTTCCGGTGTGGTTCGCTATTTGTTTTGGTTAGGGAAACCTGCAATTGTAAAAGACGGGGAAATCGAAATTATAAAGACTAGTCTTAAAGCTCCGAATATTAGTGATATTTCGGTGGCTTCTATTCAGGTTGGAGACCGTATAAAATTAGAGACAGGAGCATTTAGTAATCAGGATGCAGTAGTTCAGGAAATATCAAATACCTATTATACGCTGGTTTTGGAATCTTTAGGCTGTGTGCTTAAAATAAAATACAAATAATTTAGTTATATTGTGTAACTATTGGCATTCAACAGAAGGTAAAATTTCTCCAAATAGAAATTTTATCGTCTGTTTTTTTATTATAAGACGTTTTTTATGTGTTGATTGGTAAGGGGTTGGCATTTCTTATTTTTTATTATTTGTTAGTTTTTTCTGTATTACGGGAAACCGTATTGAATAAATTGACTTAATATGTTATATTTGCCGAAAATGAATTTAGAGTAGCTGTGTCAAACCTTTGTGACTCAGAAGGGCGAAGCCGTGAATTGTTATGACTGAAATAGATAAAAAAGAGTACAAATTGATCGAAAATATAAAAATAGCTATTGTTGGCTTAGGTTATGTTGGTCTGCCTTTGGCCAGATTATTTGCTACGAAATATTCAGTAATAGGTTTTGATATCAATGAATCCAGAGTAGCGTCTTTAAAATCAGGTACCGATACAACATTAGAAGTAGATGATGTTACTTTGCAAAAAGTACTGGTTGAGAATCCAAACACTGAAAAAGGATTGTATTGTACCACTTCCTTAAACCATTTGGCAGATTGTAATTATTTTATAATCACAGTTCCAACTCCGGTAGATAAAAATAATCGACCTGATTTAACTCCTTTGTATAAATCGAGTGAGTCCGTTGGTAAAATACTAAAAAAAGGAGATATCGTAATTTACGAGTCGACCGTTTATCCGGGTGTTACAGAAGAACAGTGCGTTCCTGTTTTAGAAAAAATTTCAGGATTAAAATTTAATGAAGATTTTTATGCAGGATATTCACCTGAGAGAATAAATCCGGGTGATAAAGAGCATACAGTTGAAAAGATTTTGAAGGTAACTTCAGGATCAACGCCAGAAATTGGTTTAAAAGTCGATGCTTTGTATAAGTCAGTAATTACTGCTGGAACACATTTGGCACCAAGTATAAAAGTGGCAGAAGCGGCAAAAGTGATTGAGAACTCACAAAGAGACATTAATATCGCTTTTGTAAATGAACTGGCTAAAATATTCAACTTAATGAATATTGATACCCAGGAAGTATTAGAAGCGGCTTCTACAAAATGGAATTTTTTACCCTTTAAACCAGGATTAGTAGGGGGACATTGTATTGGTGTCGATCCTTATTATTTAGCACAAAGAGCTCAGGAATTTGGTTATCATCCTGAGATTATTTTAGCAGGCCGACGTTTGAATGATAGCATGGGCGAATATGTGGCTTCACAAATCGTAAAACTAATGATCAAAAAAGGAATTTCCGTTAACGGAGCCAATCTCTTAATGCTTGGAATCACTTTTAAAGAGAATTGTCCTGATGTTCGTAATACAAAAATTGTAGATGTTGTAAAAGCATTAAAAGAATACGGTATTGTAGTAACCATATTTGATCCGCTTGCGAATGCGAATGATGTAAAAAAAGAATATAATCTAATAACAATTGATAGTGTTCCAGACGATAAATTTGACGCGTTAGTTTTAGGAGTAGCACATGCTGAATTTTTACAGCTGAATTTTGCGGAGTTGCAAAATGAGAATAGTTTAATATACGATGTAAAAGGAGTTTTGGGTAGTATAGCTGATAATAGGCTGTAGTATTTAAAAGTTCGTTTTTATTTTAAAAAAAAATGGAAGCAAAGAATTCAATCATACATGTAATTTTGACAGGAGGAGTAGGAAGCAGATTGTGGCCACTTTCCCGAAAAAGCCGACCTAAACAATATTTGGAGATATTTGAAGGTAAATCTTTATTCGAGATGACTGTTGATCGTAATAGTTATTTAGCGAATAAGGTGATGGTTGTGGGGAATGTAGATAATCATCATTTGAGCGGTGAAGTAATGGATAAAACCAAAACTTCTTATGTGAATATTGTGGAAGCCACACCTCGCAATACTGCAGCAGCGATTGCTTTTGCTGCATTTGCATCAAATCCTGATGATATCTTAATTGTAACACCTTCTGATCATATCATTGATAAAATAGAAGATTATAATAAAGCAATCAATGAGGCTATTTCAAAAGCAGAGGATGGTTTTATTGTAACTTTCGGTATTATACCAACCAAACCGGAAACAGGATATGGATATATTGAATCAAAAGGAGATAAAGTCGTTTCATTTCGTGAAAAACCCAATCAAACTACAGCAAAAGAATTCATTGCAAAAGGAAATTTTCTTTGGAATAGTGGAATGTTCTGTTTCAAAGCGATCGTCCTTTTAGAGGAACTAAAACAATTTCAGCCTGATGTATATGAAAAATCTAAAGCAGTTTGGGAAGCAAGCGAAAATGGATTTTTAGATTTGAATTTATCATTAGAGATTCCATCCATTAGCATTGATTATGCCGTGATGGAGCGAAGTAAAAAAATTAAAGTAGTTCCTGCTTCTTTTTCTTGGTCAGATTTAGGGTCATTTGAATCAGTTTATGACTATCTGGTTTCAAAAAATCACCCAGTTGATAAAAATGGTAATATGGTCATTGGTTCTGGTAAATACACTACTTTTCTTGGTTTGAAAAACACTATTTTCGTATATACCGACACGGCAAATTTAATTTTACAAAAAGAAAACTCACAAGATGTAAAAGATATTTATAGTGAGTTAGAAAAAATAAATTCAGATTTATTAAATTAATTGAAATTTAAAATGAAAAAAATTCTTATAACTGGCGGAGCCGGTTTTATTGGGTCCCATGTAGTAAGACGTTTTGTAAATAAATATCCGGGATACCAAATCTTCAATTTAGATGCTTTGACGTATGCCGGTAATTTGGAGAATATTAAGGATATCGAAAATCAACCCAATTATACTTTCATAAAAGGGGATATCGTTGATGAGGCTTTTATCAATGAACTTTTTTCATTGCATAATTTTGATGGTGTTTTTCATTTGGCCGCGGAATCCCATGTCGATCGCTCTATTGAAGATCCTTTAGCATTCGTAAAAACAAATGTAATTGGTACAATGAATTTATTGAATGCTGCCAAAAATCAATGGAAAGATAATTTTGAAGGGAAACGTTTTTACCATATCAGTACTGATGAAGTATATGGTTCTCTTGGAGTAGAAGGTCTTTTTACAGAAACTACTTCTTATGATCCTAATTCACCTTATTCAGCTTCGAAGGCAAGTTCCGATCATTTTGTGAGAGCGTACGGTGAAACGTATGGTTTACCTTATGTTCTAACGAACTGTTCAAACAATTATGGTTCCTATCATTTTCCGGAAAAATTAATCCCCCTTTTTATAAACAATATTATCAACAACAAACCATTACCAGTGTACGGAGACGGAAACTATACACGTGATTGGCTTTTTGTCGAAGATCATGCTATTGCAATAGATTTGGTTTTTCATGAAGGAAAAAATCATGAAACCTATAATATTGGAGGGTTCAATGAATGGAAAAATATTGATTTGGTGAAATTACTGTGCCAAATTATGGATCAGAAATTAGGAAGGTCTGAAGGTACTTCTGAGGAATTAATTACTTATGTTAAAGACCGTCCCGGACATGATTTACGTTATGCGATAGATGCCTCAAAAATTAATAAAGAATTGGGATGGAAGCCATCCGTGACTTTTGAAGAAGGATTGGAGAAAACAATCAATTGGTACCTTAATAACGGAGAGTGGCTGCAAAATGTGACTTCTGGTTCTTATAAAGAGTATTATCAAAAACAATATTCATAAAAGCAAGTAATTTTATTTAAACCAAATAGGTTAAATTATAATTTCATATGAAAAAAATAACATACGTTCTTACGCTCCTTTTTATTTTAGTATTGTCAGTTAATGCAAATGCTCAGGACATACTCAAATCTAAAGATTTAAGTACTGTTAAAGTCGATTATTTGTCAGATGATGATTTGGCTAAAATTAGTGCTCAATTAAAAAGTAATAATGCAACAATTGATAGTGCGGAGCCAATCGCTTTGTCAAAAGGGATGAGTCAAACAGAGTTTAATAAGCTTAGAATTAAGCTTACTGAATATGAAAAGAAAAATGGTAAAGGAGTTGCAAATGATAATAGTAAGCCAAAAATAGTAGATAAGGATTCCGATTTGGGTAGAAAACAAGAGACAATTAAAAATAATAAAGTAAAAGATTCAGCAAATGCTTTAATTTTTGGATCTGAATTGTTTGATAATCCTACTTTAAATTTTGAACCTGATTTAAAATTGGCAACTCCTATGAATTATATTCTGGGACCTGGAGATGAATTGCAGGTAAGCGTTTATGGTGTTCAGGAATACAATGCCAGTATACCTGTTAGTGTTGAGGGAAAGATAACTATAGATTACGTTGGGCAAATTTTAGTTTCCGGAATGTCAATTGAAGCAGCTACTCAAAAAATTAAAGCATCTATTGCAAGAGTCTACAGTACAGTTTCATCTGGCCAATCTCAAGTCAGTGTAAGTTTAAGTCGAATTCGTACAATAAAAATAACGATTGTAGGAGGAAAACAGCCAGGAAATTATTCTATTTCTTCTTTGGCAACAGTGTATAATGCTTTGCATTTGGCTGGAGGGCCTGGAAAAAATGGAAGTTATAGAAATATAGAATTAATTAGAAATAATAAAGTTTATAAAAATGTTGACATCTACAAGTTTTTGGTGAAAGGGGATCAATCTGATAATGTGAGTTTGAAAGATAATGATGTTATTCGAATTCCTGCATATAGTCAAAGAGTTACAGTGGAAGGAGAAGTAAAACGTCCGGGAATTTTCGAAATGAAAAAAGGAGAAAAGTTTTCCGACCTGTTGAATTTTGCATCTGGTTTTAATGAATTTGCTTATACTGCATCAGTAAATGTAATGCAGAAAACAGGAAAAGAATTCAAAGTACATGATATAAACGAAAGTGAATACAATACTTATTTACCACAATCTGGTGATGTCTTCAGAGTGACTAAAATTTTAAACAGATTCGAAAATCGTATTAAAATCGAGGGAGCTGTTTTTAGACCAGATTATTATTCTTATAGTGAAGGAATGAGGATTTCTGATCTTATTACAAGAGCAGAAGGTCTGAAAGAAGATGCTTATACAAAAAGAGCAAGAATTATTCGTTTAAAAACAGATTTGACTACAGAGATTGTAAATGTTGATTTAAGTGCTGCTTTATCAGGTGATTTGAGTGCGGATTTAGAGCTAAAAAGAGAAGATATTGTAACCGTATATTCTATTCTGGATTTTAGAGAAGAATATAAGGTTACTATTGATGGTGAAGTAAAAAATCCAGGTGTGTATGAATACTTTGAAAACTTGACATTAAATGATTTGGTGGTTCAGGTTGGTGGTTTAACAGGTTCTGCCTCTAAGAGAGTTGAAATTGCAAGAATGGTAAAGTCTGATGTTATTGATGATGCTGATCCTAAGCGTATTGAATTAGTGGAACTTGAAATTACAGCGGGCAATAATGAACAAATTAAAAATTTTGTCTTAAAACCTTTTGACGTTATTAATATTCGAAGAATGGCGATTTATGAAAAGCCGGAAATGGTCATTGTTAGTGGTGCTGTAAGTTATCCGGGTAAATATGTTTTGGCAAATAAAAAAGAAACAGTCTATAACGTTGTGATGAGGGCAGGAGGATTAACCTCTATTGCCAATCTAGATGGTATGAAAATAAAAAGACCATTCAAACAAGAACAAATTGATCAATTAGAAAGTATAGATTTAAATTTATCAAAGAATGATTCAGTAAAGGGTAAGTTAGCTAAAAAGCTTAAAGAAGATTTAAAATTTGCTATCATACCAGTTAACTGGGAAAAAATTGTAAAAGATAAAAACCATTATTCAAACGTTACTTTGTTTCCTGGCGATGAGATTAAAGTTGCTGTTTATAATGAGGGTGTAAAAGTAACTGGAAACGTATTATTGACTTCTGAGATTCCATATAGAAGTGGAAAAGGTTTTAAATATTACATTAATGCAGTTGGAGGTGTAGATAGTAAAGGCTGGAAGAAAAAAGCTTATATTATTTATCCAAATGGGAATGCTTCCGTTACAAGTTCATTTTTATTCTTTCGATCATACCCAAAAGTAACACCTGACTCTCAAATTGTAGTTCCAGAAAAACCGGAAACTAAGAAGATGAGTACAGGAGAGTGGGTGGGAATCGGAAGTGTTTTGACTAGTTTAGCATTGTTAATTGTTACAGCTTTTAAATAAAATATTTTTTAATGAATAATACACCTGTTGAAAACGATGAAATTTCGTTGAAAGAATTAATACAAAAGGGTAGAGAGTGGTATTCTTATCTTTTATCGCAATGGAAAGTCATTGTTTTAGCTGGAATAATTGGAACAGCTTTAGGATTAACATATTCATTTATTAAAAAACCAATTTACACCGCAACGTTATCTTTTGCATTGGAAGATGAAAAGAGTGGAGCAGGGTTAGGTGGAGCTTTAGGTTTGGCTAGTTCATTTGGATTAGATTTAGGAGGAAGTGGAGGTGGAATTTTTACAGGTTCTAATCTAACAGAATTATTTAAATCGAGATCAATGGTCGAGAAAACCATGTTGTCTCCAGTAAATATAAATGGAAAGATTGTGTCCTTAGTTGACATGTATATTGATATTAATGAATGGAGAAAAGATTGGGATAAGAATTCTAAATTGTCTAAAATAAAATTTTTGCCAAATTCAAATCGACAAAAATTTACTCGTGTACAAGATAGTATTATGGGATTGATTTATCGAAACATATCTACAGGAGCTCTAAATGTTGCACAAAAAGATAAAAAAGTAAGTATTATAAGTATCGATGTGTCCTCTACAAATGAACTTTTTTCTAAACTCTTTTGTGAAACTTTAGCAAATCAAGTTAGTAAATTTTACATTGAAACTAAAAGTAAAAAGGCAAGATTGAATATGGCTATTTTAGAGCGTCAAGTGGATTCTATTAGAGGAGAATTAAACGGTGCAATTACTGGTGTGGCAATTGCTAATGATAATACTTTTAATTTAAATCCAGCTCTTAATGTTAGAAGAGCGCCTTCTGCGAGAAGACAAGTTGATGTTCAGGCAAATACAGCTATTTTGACTGAGTTAGTAAAGCAGGCAGAACTAGCAAAGGTTACTCTTCGTAAGGAAACTCCATTAATCCAAGTGATTGATAAACCAATAATGCCTTTGAATAAAGTTAAATTCGGTAAGATAAAGGGGGGAGTCTTAGGTGGTTTCTTAGGTGGTTTATTTACCGTTTTAGCTTTAATATTAAGAAGATTTTTTAAATTGATTAGCAAATTATAAATACATATAGTAAATATTAATGAACATTCTAAAATTGATAGGCAGGAAGGAAGAGATATTTGAAAGTGATATTTTAATTTATGAAAAACAATTGTCCAAAATTGTTAAGTCTTCTTCATTTTTAGTGATTGGTGGTGCAGGTTCAATAGGTCAAGCTGTAACGAAAGAAATATTCAAAAGAAATCCCGCTAAATTACATGTAGTTGATATTAGTGAAAATAATATGGTAGAACTTGTAAGAGATATTAGAAGTTCTTTTGGCTATATTGATGGTGATTTTCAAACATTTGCTTTAGATATTGGCTCAATTGAATATGATGCCTTTATTAAATCTGATGGGAAATATGATTATGTTTTGAATTTATCAGCATTGAAACATGTTAGAAGTGAAAAAGATCCTTTTACTTTAATGAGAATGATAGATGTAAATGTTTTTAATACAGAAAAAACTTTAGAGCAGTCAATCGAAAATGGGACTAAAAAATATTTTTGTGTTTCTACAGATAAAGCAGCTAATCCAGTTAATATGATGGGTGCTTCAAAAAGAATCATGGAAATGTATTTGATGCGTAAAAGCCAACATATTAAAATTTCGACAGCTCGTTTTGCAAATGTTGCTTTTTCAGATGGATCATTATTACATGGTTTTAATCAACGAATAATAAAAAAACAACCAATCGTAGCACCAAGCGATATTAAAAGATATTTTGTTACACCTAAAGAATCCGGTGAGCTTTGTTTAATGTCTTGTATTTTTGGGGACAACCGCGATGTTTTCTTTCCTAAATTAAGTGAAAATTTGCATTTAATTACATTTGCAGATATTGCAGTTAAATATTTGAACGAATTAGGCTACAAGGCCTATCTTTGCAGCTCTGAAGAAGAAGCTCGAGATAAGTCTGAAGCACTAATTAAAGAGAAAAAATGGCCATGTCTGTTTACTAGTAGTGATACAACAGGAGAAAAAGATTTTGAAGAATTTTTTACAGATACTGAAGTATTAGATATGGATCGATTTGAAAATTTAGGAGTGATAAAAAATGAAGCTAATTATGATGCACTAAAATTAGAGGGATTCAGCACTAAAATTAAAATTATGAAATCAAATAAAAGCTGGAGCAAGGATGAAATAGTTGATTTGTTTCATAAAATGATTCCAAATTTTGGACATAAGGAAACAGGTAAATATTTAGATTCTAAAATGTGATTATGGCTTCAATTGATTCAGTTATATCTTTTATAAAAGAACAATATAAAACAGAAAGTTTTATACCTCTACATGTTCCCAAATTTGGAGGTAACGAAAAAAAATACCTTCTAGAAACTATTGATTCTACATTTGTATCTTCAGTTGGTGCTTATGTAGATCAATTTGAGATAATGATGCAAACTATTACGCAAACTCAAAAAGCGGTTGCAGTTGTTAACGGTACAGCAGCAATTCAGGTCGCTTTGCGTTTATTGGGTGTTAAATCAGGAGATGAAGTATTAACACAAGCATTAACGTTTGTTGCAACTGCCAATGCTATAGCATATCAAAACGCAACTCCTGTTTTTCTAGATGTAGACTTAGATACTATGGGTTTATCGCCTAAAGCAATTTCCTCGTTTTTGGAAGAATTTGGTGAATTACGTGAAGATGGGTGTTATAATAAAAAAACGGGAAATAAAATAAGTGCTTGTTTACCAATGCATACCTTTGGGTTTCCAGTACATCTTGATGAACTATTAGCAATTTGTAATGCTTGGAAAATTCCATTGATTGAAGATGCTGCAGAATCATTAGGTAGTGAATACAAAGGAAAACCTACCGGGAGTTTTGGAAAGTTAGGTGCTTTTTCATTCAATGGAAATAAAATAGTTACTTGTGGAGGTGGTGGTGCGATTGTTAGCAATGATCTTAAATTGGGAGAAAAAGGAAAATACTTAACTACGACAGCTAAGATCCCACACCCTTATGAATATGTTCATGACGAAATGGGATATAATTTCAGAATGCCAAATTTAAACGCTGCATTGGCATGTGCCCAATTAGAACAGTTGAATAGTTTTTTAGAAAATAAAAGAAAGTTAGCAAGAGAATATGAATCTTTTTTTGCTACCAGGGGAATAAAGTTTAGAACAGAAACTCCAGAAACCAAAGCTAATTATTGGTTAATGTGTGTTGAGTTAGAAAATAAAATCGAACGAGATTTATTTTTGGAAACAACAAACAAAAACAATGTAATGACTAGGCCAATTTGGCAATTGATGTATCGTTTACCAATGTATAGTCACTGTTATAGAGACCAACAAGTTAATGCTGAATTTTTAGAAGAAAGAATTGTAAATATACCAAGTAGTGTCAGATAAAAAGATAATTCTTATAGGATATTCAGGACATGCTTATGTTGTGGCAGAAACCATTTTGGAAAATGGCTATGAATTGATTGGATATTCAGAAAAAGAAGAATCAAAAAGTAATCCTTATAACTTGTTGTATTTAGGATTTGAAAACGAAGAAACTTTTACAGGATGGAGAACTGATGCTTCTTTCGCAATTGGTATAGGAGATAATAAGATTAGACAAAATGTTGCCGTTTTAATTGAAACCAGAGGAAAAACAACTCAAACAATTATTCATAAAACGTCTCATTTGTCAAAGAATGCTTCAATAGGTTGCGGAACTTTTATTAATAAAAATGTAGTTGTTAATGCATTTACATCAATAGGAAAAAATGTAATCTTAAATACAGGTTGTATAATTGAGCATGAATGTGTTTTGTATGATGCAGTACATATAGCACCCGGAGCTGTTTTAGCAGGTAATGTCACAGTTGGAGAAAGGACTTTTGTAGGAGCTAACTCTGTAATTAAGCAAGGTATTGTAATTGGTAAAGATGTTATAATAGGCGCAGGCACTGTTGTAATCAATGATGTGCCTGACGGTAAAAAAGTAGTTGGTAATCCTGGTCGAATAATTTAAATATGAATAAAGTAATTATTATAGCTGAAGCTGGAGTAAATCATAACGGTGATATTAATGTAGCAAAGAAATTAATTGATGCTGCAGTAGATGCCGGTGTTGATTATGTAAAGTTTCAAACTTTTAAAGCAGATAGTTTAGTTAGTAAATCGGCTAAAAAAGCAGAATATCAGAATGTTAATATTAATGACGGAGATGATTCTCAATATACTATGTTGAAAAATTTAGAGTTAAGTCATGAAGATCATTTACAGCTAATGTCTTATTGCTCTGAAAGAAATATTAAATTTTTCTCAACGGCCTTTGATGTAGAAGGAGTGAATTATTTAAATGATTTAGGCCTTTCTTTTTTTAAAATTCCTAGTGGAGAAATAACAAATTATCCTTATTTAAAAGCGGTTGCTTTATGTGGAAAACCCGTTATTATGTCGACAGGTATGTGCTCAGAAATAGAAATAAAGAATGCTTTAGAGGTATTAATGAAATTTGGTATTAGTAAAGAAAAAATTTCAATTCTGCATTGTAATACAGAATATCCGACTCCAATGAAGGATGTAAATCTAAAAGCAATGTTATCTATTCAAAAGACTTTTGATGTGGAAATAGGATATTCAGATCATACACTTGGTATTGAAGTACCAATTGCGGCAGTTGCAATAGGAGCCAGAATAATAGAAAAACACTTTACATTAGACAGAACATTACCTGGACCTGATCATGTGGCATCTTTAGAGCCTGATGAATTGAAAAATATGGTGAAGGCAATTCGTAATATAGAATTGGCTATCAGTGGAGATGGAGACAAAAAACCAAGTGAAAGCGAGACTAAAAATATTGCTATTGCAAGGAAAAGTATTTTTATAAATAAGAGATTAGAAAAAGGACATACAATCACTGATAGTGATATAGTTTCATTGAGACCTGGAGATGGAATATCTCCGATGGAATGGGAAAATATAGTTGGAAAAAAATTGGTCGTTGATAAAAATGAGTTTGATAAACTTTTATTTTCTGATATAGGATGAAAATAGGTGTATTAACTAGTTCAAGAGCTGATTACGGAATATATCTTCCTTTGCTTCAAAAAATGAAAAATGATTATTTTTTTGAAATAGAGATTATAGCTTTTGGAACTCATTTGTCAAGATTGCATGGATATACCTTAACAGATATAGAAAAAGACAAATACAATTGTATTCATAAAATTTCTTCTCTAATTTCAAATGATGACGAGCAATCGATTGCTTCTTCTTATGGATTAACGGTATTAAAGTTTGCAGATTTTTGGAAAATGCATCGATACGATTTAGTCCTATGTTTAGGAGATCGTTTTGAAATGTGTGCGGCCGTACAGGCAGGAATTCCTTTTGAAGTAAAATTTGCTCATTTGCATGGAGGAGAAACTACATTAGGAGCAATAGATAATATTTATCGCCATCAAATTACTTTAGCATCATTTTTGCATTTTACTGCTACAGAAACGTTTACTGATAAAGTTAGGTCTTTAACAAATTCAGATAACAACATTTTTACGGTTGGAGCGTTAAGTTTGAGCGACATTAAGAGTTTTATCCCTGTAGAAAAACAAGCTTTTTATGAAAAGTTTATTATCCCTAGTGAAGAATTTGCATTAGTTACCTTTCATCCGGAAACGATTTCGTCCAATGATAATATTCAATACGCGCAGGAAATGAAAAATGCTTTAGCTACTATTTCTGAGAAAATATTTGTAGTTATTACAATGCCAAATGCAGATACACAAGGATCAATATATAGGAAGGAAATTCAAAAACTAAAGACCGAAAAACCTGAAAAAGTCCTATTAATTGAAAATTTTGGTAAGATTAATTATTTTTCCGCAATGCATTATTCTAAAATTCTAATTGGCAATACTTCAAGTGGTATTTTAGAAGCAGCTTCTTTTGGTAAATATGTGATAAATGTTGGAGATAGACAGAAAGGAAGAGCTCAAAGTAGTAATATTATAGACTGTAAGTTTGAAGAATCATGTATTGTTTTAGCTTTTGATAAAGCATTAAAGTTGGAAAAGTACGAGGGTGAAAATATATATTTTAAAGATCATGCAGCCAATAATATAATTAATATTATAAAGGAATTTTTATGAGAATTTACAAAGACCATCTAATTCTTTCTGGAAGTAAAGTAAAAGAAGCACTACTTTTGTTAAATGAATTGTCGCAAGATGCTATTCTTTTTGTAGTTAACCAAGAGGATAAATTAATTGGTGCACTTACTGATGGAGATGTAAGAAGGGGATTGATTAAAGGTTTCACAATTGATAGTTATATTGATGAAATTATTCAGGATAATCCACGATATATAACTAAGGGTGAAAATAATTTAGCAAAAATTATTGAGTATCGTGAAGGGGATTTCAGAATTGTACCGGTAGTTGACGAAAACCATAAAGTTGTAAATGTTATTAATTTTAGAAATATTAGGTCTTATTTACCTATTGATGCGGTAATTATGGCAGGTGGTAGAGGACAACGTTTACAGCCTCTAACTGATTCTAAGCCAAAACCATTGTTAAAAGTTGGTGATAAGGCAATTATGGAACATAACCTTGACCGTTTAACATTATTTGGAATCGATGATTTTTGGGTATCTGTAAAATATTTAGGAGAACAAATCGAAACCCATTTTGGAAAAGGAAATGATAAAAACATTAAAATAGAATATGTTTGGGAAAGTGAGCCCTTAGGTACAATTGGTGCTGTTTCTAAAATTAATAATTTCGAACATGATTATATTTTAGTTACTAATTCTGATTTATTAACAAATATAGATTACGAACAATTTTTTTTAGAATTTATAAAACAAGATGCTGATTTGGCAGTTTTGACTATTCCATATCAGGTCAGTATTCCATATGCCGTTTTAGAAACTAATAATGGTCTAGTTAAAAGTTTTAAAGAAAAGCCAACATATACTTACTATTCCAATGGAGGGATTTATTTAATGAAAAAAGAAATGCTTAAATATATTCCGGAGGATATTTTCTTTAATGCCACAGATTTGATGGAAGAACTAATTAAAAATAATTTAAAAGTGATTTCCTATCCATTTGTTGGGTATTGGTTAGATGTTGGTAAACATGAGGATTTTGAGAAGGCACAAAAAGATATAAACTATATAAAATTTAAGTGATGAAAAATTTTATACTCATAATTGGATTAGGTTCCATGGGTAAAAGAAGGGTGAGGAATTTAAAAGCTCTAGGAATAAATAATATAATCGGATTTGATAAAAGAGATGACAGGAGAAGCGAATCTGTGGAGAAGTATCAAATAGAAGTTGTGAGTAGTTTAGAAGATGCTCTATCAAATTTTAAAATTGATGCTTTTGTTATTTCCTTACCACCAGATATTCATCATATTTATATGAAGAAGGCTTTAGAATTAAATATACCAGCTTTTATTGAAGCGAGTGTAGTTGATACTGATTTTGAAGAAATGATTATAGAATCTAGAGAAAAAGGTATATGTTTAGCGCCATCATGTACTTTATTTTTTCATCCGGCAATAAAAAAAATAGCTGAAATTGTAAAAAACGAGGAACTTGGTATAATATCTAACTTTTTATATCATTCAGGACAATATCTTCCTGATTGGCATACGTATGAAGAGGTTAATGATTATTATGTTTCTAATAAAGAAACAGGTGGAGGAAGAGAGATTGTTCCTTTTGAATTAACATGGATTACTTTAGTTTTGGGATTTCCAAAGAGAGTTGTTGGTCTCTATAAAAATGCAATTGAAATAAAAGGGGCAGAGCATATTGATGAAACATACAATTTATTAATGGATTATGGTAATTCAATATTTAATTTATCAGTTGATGTTGTTTCTAGATATGCAACCAGGCGATTAACTATCAATGGAGACAAAAAACAGTTATATTGGAATTGGGATGATAATATGATTAAAATTTATGACCCTGAAACAAGTAATTGGGATGAAATAAAGTATGAAACTATATCTGCTCAAACAGGATATAATAAAAATATAACAGAGCAGATGTATATAGATGAGATGGCAGCTTTTTTAAAGGCGGCCAAAAGAGAAGGTGACTTTCCAAATACATTAGAACATGATCATCAGGTGTTGAAAGTTTTATATGCTGTTGAAAGTTCGGATGATAATAATGTCATTGAAAAATTGTAATGATAGGAATTTTTATTACCGCGAGATTAGGGTCAACCAGATTAAGTGAGAAGCATTTGATAGAAGTAAATTCAAAACCTTTGATAAAACATCTTGTAGAACGCTTTTCGGTTGCCTTTAAAGACATTATTGAGAAAAATGAATTGAAAATATTTATTACAACTTCGATAAAGCCTGAAAACAAAAAATTTGAAACAATATTTGATGAAAATGATGTAGAAGTATTTTATGGCTCTGACGAAAATATTCCTTTTCGTCATTTGCAATGTGCTCGTAAATTTGATGTAGATTTTATAGTTTCCATAGATGGAGATGATATCTTATGCTCCACTGAAGCATCAAAATTAGTAATAGATAGCTTGATGAACGGTTCAAAAATGGTATATACTTCTGGACTGCCTTTAGGTATGAATAGTACTGGTTATAGCAAGGACTTTTTAGAGAATTCTTTAAAAGGAATTGAATCTAATAAATTAGAAACTGGATGGGGGAAAATTTTTAATAAAGATGAGATTGATATTATTCAATTAAAATTTGCAGATGAAGTAGCAAAAATTAGAATGACTTTAGATTATGAACCAGATGCTGACTTTTTTAAAAAGGTGATATCAAATATTGATGTTTTAAATGTTTCTGACAAAGTCTTGATTGATTCGATAATTAAAAACGAGTGGGATCAATTAAATAATCATCTAGATGATATTTATTGGTCAAATTTTAACAAACAAAAACAAGAAGAAAACTAATTTTTTTGATATGGAAAAATCATATTCGCAAAGACTGCATAATGTAATACCAGGAGGAGCACATACCTATTCAAGAGGTGATGATCAATTTCCATCAAATGCACCTTCTATTTTAGAAAGAGGAGAAGGAGCTTACGTTTTTTCGCCAGAAGGGAATAAATACTTGGATTATGGAATGGGATTACGATCGGTTAATATTGGTTATGGAAATAAGGAAATAGCCGATGCGTGTTATGAAGAAATTTTAAAAGGGAATAATCTTACAAGAGCTTCTGTGACAGAGTTGAAAGCAGCTGAATTATTGTGCGAGTTAATCCCGTCTGTAGATATGGTCAAATTTGCTAAACATGGTTCTGCCGTTACAACAGCAGCTATGAAATTAGCGAGAGCCTATACTGGTAGAAAGATGGTCGCAGTTCCTGTAGAACAGCCTTTTTTTTCATATGATGATTGGTTCATAGGGTCAACAGTTCTTACTAGAGGTACGGTTGAAGAAGCGAGTCAACTTACTCTTAAATTTAATTATAATAATATAGATTCGTTAAGAGCACTTTTTGATGAATATCCAAATCAAATTGCGGGAGTAATGCTTGAAGCGGCAACTACGGTAGAGCCAACAACCAATTTCCTTCAGGAAGTTCAAGATTTATGCAAAGCAAATGGAACAGTTTTTATAATTGATGAAATGATTACTGGTTTCAGATGGGACTTGCAAGGTGCTCAAACTTATTATGGAATAGAACCTGATTTGTGTACATTTGGAAAAGCTATGGCTAATGGTTTTGCTGTTGCAGCTTTGGCAGGGAAAAGAGAAATTATGCAGATTGGAGGAATATTGGATGAAGGAGCCGAGAGAATATTTTTGACATCGACAACTCATGGTGCAGAAATGAGTGCATTAGGAGCTTTTATTAAAACGATGGAAATATTAAAAAGAGACCTCGTAGTAGATCATTTTTGGAATTATGGTAATAAATTAGTTACCGGAATAAATAATATTTCTAAGGAATTGGGAATTCATGAGCAATTTTATGTAGAAGGATATCCTTGTTCTCCAAACTATGTTGCAAAAGATAAGGATCGTAATGTGTCGTTGGCAATGCGTACTTTGTTTGCTCAGGAAATGTTAGAAAAAAAGATAATGATGCCATATATAGCAGTTTCTTATTCGCATCAGGAGATAGAATTGGATATGACATTATCTGCAGCGAAACATGCTTTGACGATTTATAAAAAAGCATTAGAAAGTGGATTGGAAGTATATCTAAAATCTCCAGTCATTAAACCAGTATTCAGAAAATATAATTAATGAAGTTAGCTGTAGTTTCTTTAAATTCAGTTTGGGAGGATAAACAATCCAATTTGAAAGAGGTTGAACGTATAGTTGCGTCTTTAAGCCTAAAGGTGGACTACGTTATTTTTCCTGAGATGTCTTTGACTGGTTTCTCTATTTCTAATTTGGCTTTGGCGGAAGATTTGGAAAGTTCAAGTTCACTTATAGCTATCCAAAAAACAGCTAAAGAGCACCGAATGAATATTGTATTTGGATTGATGATTTCTAAAAATAAAAAAATATATAATAGTTGCATTGCTGTAAATAATAAGGGAGAAATAGCTGGGACTTATGAAAAAATACATCTTTTTTCTTATGCTGGAGAAGATGAATTGATTGTAGGAGGTAATCAGATTAGGAGCCTTCCGTGGAATGGTGGTTGGGGATTAAGTATTTGTTTTGATTTAAGATTTCCAGAGCTTTACCAAGAATTGTCAAAGGAGAATTTAATTTTGGCTAATATAGCTAATTGGCCAAAAGGAAGAGTAAGTCACTGGAGAGCTTTACTGAATGCTCGAGCTATAGAAAATCAAAGTTTTATGATTGGTGTTAATCGAACTGGTCTTGATGGGAACGGTTTGGAGTACGAAGAAAGTTCTTGTGTTTTTTCGCCTACAGGAGAAAAGTTAGAACCTTTAGAAATCTGTGAAGAAATAAAAATATTTGATTTGAATTTAGATGAAGCGATAGAATATCGAAAAAAATTTCCAATTAAAAAAGACAGGCAGAATACCATTTATAAAGAGTTCTATAAATAATAAACAAGAATACAAGGATGTTTTCAATAAAAGATAAAGTAATAGTTGTAACAGGAGGTAATGGATTATTAGGAAAGCAGATGGTTTCTACTTTTCGCGAACAAGGAGCAGTCGTTATAGCAGCTGACATTTTTTTTGAGGAACAATATACTTATGATTTCGTAATTGATATCACTAATGAAGATTCAGTAAAGAATGGAATAGCGACTATAGTTGAGAAATACGATCGTATTGATGGCTGGGTAAACAATGCTTACCCTAGAACAAAAGACTGGGGTACTAAATTTGAAGATATACCTCTTGAATCATGGCGTAATAATGTAGATATGCATTTAAATGGGTATTTCCTATGTTGCCAAGTGGTACTGGAGCAAATGAAAAAGCAAGGATTTGGTTCGCTTATTAACATGTCATCTATTTACGGATTAGTCGGGCCTGATTTTACAGTTTATGAAGGTACAGAAATGACTATGCCGGCTGCTTATTCAGCAATCAAAGGCGGACTGAATAATTTAACACGTTATTTAGCTTCGTATTATGGAGTACATCAAATTCGTGTGAATACCGTTTCTCCAGGGGGGATTTTTGATAATCAACCACGATTATTTGTAGATAATTATAACAAGAAAGTTCCAATGAAAAGGATGGGAAATCCTCAGGACATCGTGTCAGCAGCTCTCTATCTTTTAACAGATGAATCTTCATATATAACCGGACATAATCTGGTTGTTGATGGTGGATGGAGTATAATTTAATAAAACTATTTATGAAGAATCTAGTGTATATCGGTTATCAGCCTTTAACACAAAAGGTGATGGAAGATTTTTTTATTAAAGATTTTATCCTCGATGGTTATAATGTTCAATATTGGGACCTATCTGAAATTTATTTTCCGGAAGTTAATTTTTTAAATGCTATTAATGAAAATTGGATTGTAAAAGTATGTGAAATTTCACAATTAAAGAGGCTTCTAGATAACGAAGATGAAGAATGTTTTTACTTTATTAATTTTCCCTATGAATGGTTTGTAATTAAAGTTTTTAAATTACTTACAAAGTATGATGTGAAAACAGGCATAATAGCTAGAGGAATGTTACCATTGCCCTCTTTTAGCTACGATCTATCTTTAACGAATTTTCTGCTGAAATTAAATTTTAAGAAAATTGTTAAGTTCACTCAAAATAAGATTTCATTTTTATTAAAAAAAAATGGATTTATTAAGCCTTTTGATTTAGTGTTTTATACAGGCAATGAGTCACTAAAAATTCTTGGAACTGGTTTTCAAACGGATATAAAATCAGCAAATCTAATTCCAATAAATTCTTCCGATTATGAAAAGTATCTAAAAACTAAATCTACCATTCCAGAATTCGTTGGAAAATATGTAGTTTTTTTAGATGAGTATTTGCCATTTCATCCAGATTGGGAAATGTTTAAAATTGAGACATTAGAGGCTTCAAAATATTACGAGTCCTTAAATAATTTTTTCGCAGAAGTCGAAGAGAAATATGGTCTTAAAGTTATTATTGCAGCTCACCCTAAAGCAGATAAATATAATAAAGAAAATTTTTTTAAAGGGAGAGAGGTTTACTTCGGTAAGACAGTAGAGTTGGTTAAAAATTCAGAATTTGTAATTGCTCACATGAGTACGGCAGTTGGTTTCGCAGCAACCTTTGAAAAAAAAATGATTTTTATCTATACTTATGATCTCTATAGAATAATGAGGTCTCAATATAATATAATTAAATATTTTTCAGAAATATTCAATACGCAGCTAATTAATATAGATTCATTTGTAGTCTCTGAAATTGATACAAAAATTGATAAAAAAAGATATAATAATTTTATTTTTTCTTATATGACAAGCGTAGAAAACAGAGATATAGATTCTTATTCTTTAGTTAAGAGAAATTTTTAATTGTTTATTATACATCAGATATAATTTAGAAAAAAATGGATTATCTAAAAGTTTTATTCTTGTGGTTCATCGTAAAATTACCCTCGGTATTCGGGGGTAATAAAATTAGAAATTTATATTATAAGAGATTTTTTCTTCACTCAGAGTTTGTTATTCCGGAGAATGTAATAATTTCAGACATTAAAAATATAAAAATTGGACGTTCTTTTAGAGTATGTCCATATGTTAAGTTGTTTACGGAAAATAAGGGCTCAATAATCATAGGGAATAATTTTTTCGCAAATTATAATTGTTTTTTTAGCGCAAATAAGGAAGATATTGTAATTGGTGACGATTGTCTTTTGGGCCCTGACGTATTGATAATTAATAGCAATCACGATTTTCAAACAAATATTTTGGTAAGAGAACAAGCTAATCTTGCTAAAAAAATATCAATAGGGAATAATGTTTGGATTGGTGCAAAAAGTGTTATTTTACCTGGTGTTAGCATTGGTGATAATGCTGTTGTAGCTGCCGGTTCAATTGTTAATAAAAGTATTGAAGCTAATACTTTAGTTGGAGGTATTCCAGCAAAAATAATTAAATATATAAAATAAGTTCATCAGTCATCATCAATTTATTCTAGACTCTTAATGCAGCAATCTTATACAAAAAATTACGTTAAAATCTATCTGTGGCAAGGTCTTTCGTTAGTTTTAAATTTTCTTTCGATGTTTATAGTGATACCCTATCTTACATCTGAGCCTACGGTTTATGGTATTTATTCGGTATGTATTTCATTTTCTATATTTCTTGCTTACGCTGACTTAGGTTTTTTGGGAGCGGGTCAAAAATATGCCGCCGAATATTTTGCCAAAGGAAATAGAGAAGAAGAAATTAAAGTTATAGGATTTACCAATTTTATATTGTTAATTTTTTTATTATTATTCTCGCTTGGTTTTTTTATTTTGAGTACACACCCTCAATTATTGGTTAGGGATATTGAGTCAGTTCAACAAGGAAATGTAGCAAGTTCGTTATTATTGATCTTAGCAATTTTTACACCAACTACATTGTTGCAGAGGTTGTTGCAAATGATATTTGGAATTCGAATGGAGGATTTTATAATTCAGCGAAGCAATATTATAGGAAGTGTATTTAAAATTCTTTCAGTCCTGTGGTTTTTTAGAAAAGGACAATATGACATAGTAGGATATTTTCTCTTTACACAAATTATTAATTTAATAGCGACATTAATTACATTATTAATAGCACGAAAAAGATACAATTATAATTTTAGAGGTTTATTTCGTTCTATTTGTTTTAGTAAAGTTGTATTTGCTAAAACCAAATCTTTAGCATTTGCAAGTTTATTTATCACAATTTCATGGATATTGTATTATGAACTCGATTCGGTGGCTATTGGAAAATTGTTAGGAGCGAATCAGGTTGCAATTTACGCTATAGGGTTAATGGTGCTTTCTTTTTTTAGAAGTATTTTAGGAATTCTTTTCTCTCCATTTGGTGTTAGGTTTAACCACTTTATTGGACATGGAGATGAAGAAGGATTAAAATCTTTTTATTTGCAAGTCGTTTCTGTTTTAGCACCGATTGTCGTATTTCCAATAATAATCATTGCTATACTGGCGCGCCCAATTGTGTTTTCATGGGTAGGCTCAGATTATTCAGAATCAATTATTGTTATTCAATTTTTGGTTTTCTGTAATATTTTAGCATTTGTTACTTATCCAACTAATTTCATGTTGATTGCAAAAGAGCGTCAAAAAGTCCTTTATTTGATTAATATATTGTTGCCTTTTGTTTTTTGGATAGGAATAATTGTTACAATTAAATTTTGGGGAGTATACTCTTTTGCTATTTTTAAATTAATAGCTTTTTTATTCTCGGCCGTATATTTCTATAGGCTGATGATAGAATATTTAGACTTAAGATTTATAAATTCTTTAAAGGTTTTTAGCTCAATGTTGTGGCCAGTTTTATTCCTGATTTTAACTTCTTTTGCCATAAAGGATTATTTGCCAGAGGAAAAGTCGAAGATTAACTTATTAGTGATAGCTTTTTTTATCGGTGTATTAATAATGTTTTCTTTTGGAATTCAATATTTTGTGTCGGATAATTGGAGAAAACAAGTAAGGAAAATTTTAGGGCAATTTAAAAAAAAGTAGTTTTATTTAATGCAAAAAACATGGAAAAGAAAAAGATACTCATTTTTAGTGATTGCTACATTTATGGAGGTAGTGAAAAATTAATGGCTTTCTTACTGAAAAATGAAGTTTTAAAACAAAATTATACTCTTTTATATAGTTATAGAACGCATAAAGAGTATGAAGTTGGACTGAAAAACGAAAATATTTCTACAAGAGCAAATAATTTTCCTTTGTTTTTAATGTCTAACAATACTTTATTTTATAAAATTAATTGTCTTAGCATTTCAAAATATTGGAAAGGAGCGATAAAAGTTCCTTTTTTTTTAGCACAAAAATTTAGAATCTATTTTTTATGGAATTTGTTAACTTTTATTTACTTGTTAATTAAAACGAAGCCAGATTTAATTCATGTCAATAATGGAGGATATCCTGGCGCTATAACATGTAATACATTGGTCGTTGCGAATTTTTTGACAATTCGTACTAAGGTTATTTATCAAGTCAATAATCAGGCTTTATCTTGTAACAGTTATTTTGAAAGAATTTATGATAATTTTATTCATAAAAATGTGAATTGTTTTATTAATGCTTCTCTTAGAGCCAAACAGCAGTTAGTTGAAAAACGAAATTTTGATTCCAATAAAGTTTTTTTGGTAGATAACTGTGTGCCCTTACCAAAAGTAAAAATGAATAGAGAACATGTTTTTAAAGAATTAAATATCCCTTTGAATAGCTTTTTGATTGTGGAGGTTGCTTTCCTCTCGGAAAGGAAAGGTCAAAAATTTTTGATAGATGCTCTAAATTCTTTATATAAAAAACAGTTGATTTCGGCCGAAAAAGTATATTGTGCTTTTATAGGTAATGGTGAGCAGGAAGCTTTTTTAAGGAATTATATCAATGAATTAGGTTTAAGCTCCAGTGTTTTTCTTTTGGGATATAGAACTAATAGTGAAGATTTCATCGCAGCTTGCGACTTGTTTGTATTACCTTCTATAAGAGATGAAGATATGCCTTTGGTAGTACTATCCGCTTTAGGATATGGGAAGCCAATTATTTCAACTGATTTTGCAGGGATTTCACAGGTGATAAAAACGAATGTTAATGGGGTATTGATAGAGAACAAGCTTGAGACTTTTACCAATAGTTTAGCAAATGAAGTCTATAGACTATATATTGATAGTGCATTAAGAAAAGAATTGGGTACAAGTGCAAAAAAAACATATGTAAATTTTAGTCCAAAAGCTTATGGAGAGAAATTAAAGCAAATTTATGAGCAAATTTATGCCAGTTAAGGAAACTATATTATTGCTTGGAGGTACAGGATTTATTGGTAAAAATATAATTGATTATATTTTAAATAAGAATGACTTGTCAAATTATCAAATTGTTGTTTTGTCTAGAACTTTTCAAAGCGATACAGTTGCACCAATTGAATATGTTTTTGGGAATTATGAAGATAAGGACGTTTTAATTAGTTTATTCTCGAAATGGAATTTTACAAAAGTATTTCATTGTGCGACTTCAACCACTCCATTGTCTTCAGGGAATAATATTCTTAATGATGTTAGTGGTAATTTAATTGCAACGATTTGTTTATTAGATATAATGAAAGAATATAGATGTAGCTATATTTTGTACTTATCATCTGGAGGTGCTGTGTATGGGGAAAAAAAAATGAACACAATTTCAGAAAATGAAATTTGTTATCCGGTTAGTTCTTATGGAGTTGTAAAGTTAACCATAGAAAATTATTTACGCCTCTACCAAAAACAATATGGAATTAATTACTTGATCTTAAGGGTTTCAAATCCTTTTGGTAAATTTCATGCTTCTGAGAAACAAGGGGTTATTAATATTGCTATAAGAAGAGCATTGAAAAATGAAACTGTTGAGGTTTGGGGTGACGGCACACAGTCTAAAGATTATATTTTTGTGGATGATTTGGTAAAAATTATTTTTAAGTTTCTAAAGCAAGGTGTTGTTAATAAAACGATCAATGTAGGATCGGGAGAAATCCATCAATTAAATAGTATATTGCATACGATTAAATTACATTTGCCAGCTTTAAAAATTAATTATGTTGCTTCAAAAATAACTGATGTAAAAGATTTCTGCTTAGATATTTCATTGATGAAATCATTGGTGAATTTTAAGTTTACAAAATTTGAAAAAGCGATAGAAGATACAATTGAATGGGAAAAATCAAAAACATAAAAAGCAAACTAGAATTATTTAATACAATAAATATATAGATTATGATGAAAACAGTTATATTATGTGGAGGCTATGGAACACGAATTCGTGATGTAGCAGATGATATACCTAAACCAATGATACCTATTGGTGGAAAACCTATTATTTGGCATATTATGAAGACTTATGCATATCATGGGTATCATGATTTTGTATTATGCATGGGGTATAAAAGTGAAGTAATTAAAGATTTTTTTATAAATTATGAACTTAGAACTTCGGATATAACAATAAAGCTAGGTAAAAAATCTGAACAAATTATATCAGAAGCAAGTCATGATGAAGATGGTTGGAAAATAACACTCGCAGAAACTGGGATTAAGGCAATGACTGGAGCGAGAGTTCGGCGTATTAAAAAATATATAGGTGATGATCCATACTTTATGCTAACATATGGAGATGGTGTGGGAGATATTGATATTGAAGCATTAGTTGCTTTTCATAAAAAACATGGAAAAATGGTTACGCTTACAGGTGTAAGACCACCTGGAAGATTTGGAGAGTTGGGTATTGCTGAAGATGGTACAACAATAACTGGTTTTAACGAAAAACCACAAGCAAGTGGAGGTCGTATAAATGGAGGTTATTTTGTTTGCAAAAGAGAATTTTTAGATATACTAAGTGAGGATGAAGATTTAGTTTTAGAACAAGAACCAATGAAAAGGTTGGTTGAATTAGGAGAATTAAAAGTTTTCGAACATGATGGTTTTTGGCAACCAATGGATACTTCTAGAGAATTTTCTTTATTAAATGAACTTTATAATAACAATCAAGCACCATGGGTAAAATGGGAGAAAAAGTAATTTTTGGCGATATATATCGTAATAAAAAAGTTTTAGTTACAGGGAATACTGGTTTTAAAGGATCTTGGCTATGTACTTGGCTAATTGCTTTAGGTGCAGAAGTGTACGGAATCTCTAATGAAATTCCAACTCAACCTTCTATGTTTTCAGAATTGGAATTAGGAGAAAAAATGAATCATTTTTTTGCTGACATTCGTGATTTAGATTCTTTGACCAAAATAATAAACCAGATTGAACCACATTTTGTTTTTCACTTAGCTGCACAGCCTATTGTTTCATTATCTTATCAAGAGCCTATTGATACCATTACGACGAATGTAATGGGGACTGCAAATATTTTAGAGGTTCTACGCAATTATTATAAGCCTTGTTCTGCAATAATTATTACTAGTGACAAATGCTATGATAATGTAGAGTGGATTTACGGTTATAAAGAAACTGATGCGGTTGGAGGAAAAGATATTTATAGTGGTAGTAAAGGTGCAGCAGAATTAATTTTTAAGTCATATTACCACTCATTTTTTAAAAAATCAGATGGCTTAGTTCAAGTAGCTTCAGCTCGTGCAGGAAATGTTATCGGAGGAGGTGATTGGGCATTGGATCGAATAATTCCTGATTGTATGAGATCTTGGAGTGATAAGAAGGTAGTTGAGATTAGGAGCCCTAAAGCTACCAGACCATGGCAACACGTATTAGAACCATTAAGTGGTTATTTGCAATTAGGAGAAAAACTGTATAAAGATCATTCTTTAAATGGCGAAAGTTTTAATTTTGGTCCTAAACCAGAATATAATCATACAGTTCAGGAAATATTAGAAGATATGAGTACTCGTTGGCATTTTCAGGATTCTAAAGATGCTTACAAGGTTACGGGAGATATAAAGTTTTACGAGGCTGGATTGCTGAAACTAAATTGCGATAAGGCTTTGTTTCACTTTCAATGGAAACCAACTCTTGATTATAAAACCTTAATTGAGTTTACAAGTGATTGGTATTATGAGTTTTATGTAGAAAAGAATAAAATGTTTTCATATACAAAATCACAAATTGAGAAATACGAAAATTTAGCAACACTTGCAAATATATCATGGACGAAATAACAATAGAAGGGGTTTTGTTGAGTCCTTTAAAAAAAATTGAACATCCGAAAGGTGATATATTTCATGGTATGAAAAAATCCGACAAAGGATTTTCTGGTTTTGGAGAAGCATATTTCTCAACAATAAATCACAATGATACAAAACCATGGAAAAAACATTTTCAAATGACATTAAATTTTGTTGTTCCAGTAGGAGAAATTCGTTTTGTTATTTATGATGATAGAGTAGGTAGCAAGACAAAAGATCATTTTTTTGATGTAACTCTAGGAAAAAATAATTATCAAAGAATTACAATCCCCCCAGGTCTTTGGGTGGCATTTAATGGTGTAGGGGAAGTATATAACCTACTACTAAATTTAGCTAATTTAGAGCATGATCCTAATGAAATAGAGCGTAAAGAGGCTTTGTCTGAAATTTCTTATTTATGGTAAATAAGAAAATTCTTGTAACTGGAGGAAGTGGATATATTGGTGCAAGGCTTTGTTTATATCTAGTAGAGCACGGATATGTTGTGACACCCCTTTGTTATTCTAATGTACCTTATGATGTAAATTGGGTTTCTAAGATGCATAGAATTGTGGTAGGTGATATTAGAGATGAAAAATTACTTTCTGAGTTAGCAGAGGAAAATTATGATATAGTGATTCATTTGGTATCTCTAGATCATAATCAATCTAATGGTCTGCCATCTAAGGTTAGTGCTTTAAATATTGCACCAGTATGGTCTATACTAGATGCTTTTTCTAAAAAAGGGCTCGAAAAATTTATATATTTTTCTACAGCACAGGTGTATGGAGCACTTAATACTAATATTATTACAGAATCTCATCAAACTAATACTCAAAATGCTTATGGTTTAACACATGATATAGGAGAGGTTATCTGCGAACATTATAACAGGGTTTCTAATGTTGATTGCCGGATTGTTAGACTTTCAAACAGTTATGGTTCTCCAATTTTTAAAGAAAATAACTGTTGGTGGTTGGTCGTTAATGATTTATGTAGGTCAGCTTATAATCATAAGGAAATAGTTTTACAGTCTGATGGTACGCCATTACGAGATTTTATTCATGGATGGGACGTTTGCAATGGTGTTCTGACTATTATTGAGACACATAAAGACTATTCTGTTTATAATTTAAGTTCTGGTGTAACGTTATCTATAATGGAAATTGCTATGAAGATAAAAGCCATATTTTTTGACAGATATAATATTAATTTACCTATAAATGCGAAAAAACGTAGTTCTGAAACAGAAGTTAATAAATATTTGCTAGATAATAGTTTGATTGTAAGTATTGGATTTAAGCCTATGTGGAGTTTAGAAGATGGAATTAATGAACTTTTTGACTATTTAGAAGACAATAATGGATAATAAAGCTCTTTTTTTTTCGATTGTAATACCTACATATAATCGATCATTAGATTTAGTAAGATGCCTAGACTCTTTAGTATCTCAAACTTATAAAAATTTTGAGGTTATTGTTTGTGATAATGCATCTGTAGATAATACTAAAGAAGTAATTGCACAGTATGAAAACATTCTGGATTTGCAACATATTTATTTGGATGTAAACTCTGGCGGACCAGCAAGACCTAGAAATGTTGGTGCAAGACAAGCTAAAGGAGATTGGATTTGTTTTTTAGATTCTGATGATTGGTTTTCAAGTAATAAATTAGAATACATATCAAAATTAACTTTAGATGATCTTGATTTTATTTATCATGATTTGAACATTATTCAAAATGGAGCAATGTTAAGAAAAATGAAATCGAAAAATTTAAGTAAAAAAGATGCTTATCACGATTTGTTATATAGTACGTATGGTATTCCTACATCTTCAGTATGTGTAAGAAAAAAAATATTTAATGATTCTGTAGGTTTTGCAGAATTAAGTGAATTAGTAGGTTTAGAAGATTATCATTTATGGATTGAATTAGCTAAAACAGGCACACGCTTTAAATATATTCCATTATCATTAGGAAATTATTTTTTAGGAAATGAAAATCTTTCATTAAATGACGATGGTCGGATAGTTCGGTATAGATTTTTGTTTCAAAAGTATATTGATGCTGAAAAAAAACGCAAGAGTAAGAAGAAAATTTCAGCTACATTAAATTATCATATAGGTTGGATTTATGCTAATAAAAAAAAGTTAGACAAATCTGGTAGTTTTTTGGTTCATGCTTTTTGTTATGGATCATTTGCTATAAAGTGGGGAGTAATTAGAATTGTTTTGAAAAATTTATTTAAGAAATAGTTTTTTAGTAAAGTGATAAATAGATGAAAAAGGCGGTGATTGCTATAATTTGGTATGTAATTATTTTACATATTTTGATTCCGTATTTATATTATTTTATAGTTGGTTTCACTCCTGTTTATTCAGATATAATAGATTATCCATCTTTAAATAAATCTACTCTAATAATCATTGTTCCATTAATAATTAGTGTTTTTGGTTTAAAATTAATTTCTGCTAAGCATGAATTTGTGATGCCTATTGTCGATGGACGTCCAATAAATTTTTTATATTACTTTTCAGTAGTATTTAAATTAGTAACATTTTATATGACCGGTGGCTTTGAAGGCATGCTATCAGGTGAAAATTCAGGATCATTATCAAATTACATATCGCTATTCCTAAATCCATTTACATTGTTATTGCTTTTATTATTTGTTCAGAAACGAAAATCGAATGTGATTTTCGCAATATTTTTTTATGTTGTATGTGTTTCATTGTCAGGTAGTAGAAGTGGGATAATTTCAATATTTTTTGTTTTGTTTATAGGGATGGCTTTCGAAGTTTTTAAATATTATAAAGTTAAAATACAAAATTTTTTGAAGTTTGGTATGTTATTGGCTCCAATTTTATTTGTATACGTTACAATTTCGCGGGGATTTGATGAAATAGTTGGCTTTGATTTTATAATGAATCAAATAATAGGAAGGATATCAACATTAGAAACTTCTATGTTGCCACTTTATTATCAAAGCCATAATTTAGATTTAACCTTGTTTTATTCTAAATATGATTTTTGGAATCAGTTAAAATTATCTATTGATACTTTATTGCCAGGTCAAATTTTCGAGTTTGATGTTATGCCTAATAATTATTATCGTGCTATATTTATGGGTTACTCGGAATCTTTTGTCTTTGAAAATTATATGTCTGTAAATCTTACACTGCCTATTTATTTATATTTAAAATATGGTTATTTGGGCTTGTTTTTTACTGTTTTATATATTGTAGGTTTTTACAAGTTGTTAGTTATCTTCAGAAATAAACCTTTTGTTATAATAGCTCTATTATCCACCTTTTATAATTTGATTTATTTTTTTGATTGGGTTATGGTTGTTATCACATTATATTCATCTTTTTTAACAATTCTGTTTGTTAAAATGTTTATTCCTGTTTATAAAATAATAGTGCAGATTTTGCAAAAATTAAGACTTTTTAATCCTAATACACAAGAAATTGATAATGTTAGTTAATAAAAGAATACAAAAATGTTAGTTTCCGTAATTATTCCAATGTATAATTCTGAAGTAACTATAGAGGGCTGTATTAATTCAGTAATGAGGCAGACCTATCGCGGTGAAATGGAAATTATTATTGTCAATGATGGCTCAAGAGATAGATCACAGGAAATTGTTGAGTCTCTAATCGAAAATAATAGATCAAAAATTTTAATAAAACTTTTTAATAAAGAAAATGGAGGAGTTTCTTCTGCAAGAAATGTAGGAATGAGAAATGCAAATGGAAATTTTATAGCTTTGCTAGATTCCGATGATTTTTGGGCATTTAATAAATTGGAAAGACAAATGGAAATATTTTCTAAATATCCTGAAATAGATTTTTTAGGAACAAATAGAAACAATGAACATTTGAAACGTTTCCTGTTAAAATTTTTTGATGATGTAACTTATATTAGTGCTAGACTTTTACTTTTGAAATGGTTCTTTATAACTCCAACAGTTGTTTTTAGGAGAGAAGTATTTGATTCTGTTGGTGAATTTGATGAAAGTCAAAAATATGCTGAAGAGGGTAACTATTGGCTTAGAGTATGCAGTGAAAATTGTTGTGCACTTCTCAATGAAAGTCTTGTAACCACTGGCGATGGTAAACCTCATTTTGGTCATTCGGGTTTATCAGGAAATTTACTGGGAATGCAGCAAGGAGAATACAAGAATTTAAAAGATGCGCTTAACTTAAAGATAATTAACAAGATTGAATATGCTCTGTTATTTCTATATTCAACTGCAAAATATTTAAGACGTTTATTAATTGTTAAAATTAGAAACTAAGATATGTATAAAAGATATGGTTTTTTTGGATCTCTCAAGTTATTGGTTTCACTAATATATACTAAATTGTTTTTTAGACAAGCTAGATTAATAAGGCTGCCATTTGATATAAGAAATAGGAAGCACGTAAAATTAGGTAAAAATTTTACAACTGGTAAAGGCTGCCGAATTGAAGCACACTCAGACGGAGATAAAAAAGTAATTTT
Organism: Flavobacterium sp. NPDC079362; assembly: GCF_050267765.1. NCBI lineage: Bacteria > Pseudomonadati > Bacteroidota > Flavobacteriia > Flavobacteriales > Flavobacteriaceae > Flavobacterium > Flavobacterium sp. NPDC079362. Next base: position 157,046 of record NZ_JBNNFM010000006.1, read on the forward strand.
TATTGGTAAAAATGTGCAAATAAATGATTATGTTCATATTGCAGCAATGAAAAATATAACAATCGGAGATAATGTTTTGATAGCAAGTAAAGTATTTATCTCAGATCTTAACCACGGCAGATATGGCAACGAAGACTTACATGATTCGCCTGATATTCCTCCTAATAATAGAAAATTGTATAGTAAATCTGTTATCATAAAAGATAATGTTTGGCTAGGAGAATTTGTTTCTGTTTTGCCTGGAGTAACTATAGGTAAAGGAACTATTGTTGGAGCAAATTCAGTGGTTTCGAAAGATCTACCAGATTATTCTATAGCAGTTGGAGTACCTGCAAAAGTGATTAAAAAATTTAATTTTAACACTCAAAAATGGGAAAAAGTTTAAATGTTAATTATCAAATGGAAATAAAAATTACCTCCTGTATTGTTTTGTTCAAAAATGATATTAAAATGTTGCAACAGACGATCAGCTCTTTTTTAGAAACTGCATTAAATGTAAAACTCTATTTAGTAGACAATTCTCCAACTAATGAATTGGAAGTACTTGTTACTGATTCTAGAATTGAATATATTCATAACCCTTCTAATCCTGGTTTTGGAGCTTCTCATAATATTGCAATTAAGAAAGCATATGATTTACAGTCAGATTATCATTTAGTTCTTAATCCAGATATTTATTTTGAGAAAGGTACATTAGAATATCTTTGTAGTTTCATGGATTCTAATCTAGAGATTGGACAGGTAATGCCTAGAATTACCTACCCAAATGGCGAATTTCAATATTTATGTAAGACAAATCCTACTTTTTTTGATTTGTTTGCTAGAGGTTTTATGCCTTCATTTTTTAAAAGGATTTTTAAGAAAAGAATGGATAAATATGAATATAAGAATTATGATTATAACAAGATTATATTAGATATACCTTATTTATCAGGATGTTTTATGTTTTTAAGGACTGACGTTCTGGAAAAAGTAGGTTTTTTTGATGATAAAATTTTCATGTATTTAGAAGACGCAGATTTAACAAGAAGGTTTTTAGAAGTTTCTCGAACAGCGTATTATCCAGATGCTCATGTTTTTCATCATTTTGCAAAACTTACTCATAAAAAATTAAAATTTAAATTGATAACAGTTCAAAGTGCTTTTATTTATTTTAATAAATGGGGTTGGTTAAAAAGTATTTATTAGATGACTAAGATATTATTAACTGGTGCAAATGGTTTTTTAGGAAAATCAATTATAAATGAATTGTCAAAAGATGAGGTTAATTTTTTTTGTTTGTCAAGAACTTCTGGAAAGTATTTAATAAGTCTTGAACATAAAATACCTATTTTTGAAGAGACTTTTGATTTAATAATTCATGCTGCTGGAAAAGCACATAGTATTCCAAGGAGCGAAGAAGAAAAAAAACAGTTTCATGATATAAATGTTATTGGGACTAATAATCTTTTACTCGGATTAGAAAAAAAAGAACTCCCTAAACAATTTGTTTTTATCAGCTCCGTTTCAGTTTATGGACAGGAATTTGGCAGAGATATAAAAGAAGAATTTCCATTAGTAGCAAAAGAACCTTATGGAAGAAGTAAAATTGAAGCAGAAAAAATTGTTACAGATTGGTGTATAACAAATAATGTTATTTGCACAATTTTACGTTTACCGTTATTAGTAGGTAAAAATCCTCCAGGCAATTTGGGAGCAATGATTAAAGCAATTAAAAGGGGATATTATTTTAATATTGCTAACGGAAAAGCACGAAAAAGTATGGTATTGACAAAAGATGTAGCCTCATTTATAAGTGTAGTTGCACCTATAGGTGGTGTATTTAACCTAACCGATGGAATCCATCCTAGTTTTTTTGAACTAAGTTATGCTATTTCTAAGAAAAAAAGTTTTAGTTTGCCATTATTTTTAGCAAAAATAGTTGGAAAAATAGGTGATTTGGTAGGTGATAAATCTCCATTAACTTCATTAAAAGTAAATAAAATAACTTCTGATTTAACTTTTGATGATTCAAAAGCGCGTAAGTTATTAAATTGGAAACCAGAGTCAATTATCGATTATCTTAAAACTGAAAGTTTTTAAGGTACGTAATGTAAAGAAATTTTATTTATGAATATATGGAGTATGTAATTATCTTTTTCTTTTTAACAATTTTAATGCTGATTTATTTTAAAGCCGCAAATCATTTTAATATAATCGATAAACCCAATTTAAGAAGTTCACATACTGAAATTACCTTAAGAGGCGGTGGAATTATTTTTTGGTTTTCTGCCTTAATTTATTTTTTGCAAAATATTCAGACCAATTACTTTTTCTTTACTGGGATTACTTTGGTCAGTTTAGTTAGTTTTTGGGATGATATTAAGAGTTTGTCTAACAAAATCAGGATTTCAATTCACTTTTTAGCAATTACCTTGGTTTTTTATGATTTAGATGTATTTACATTAATGCCTTTTTATGGAGTTGCTATTGCCTATATCCTGGCCATAGGATTGATAAATGCTTATAACTTTATGGATGGGATTAATGGTATCACAGGATTGTATACTTTGGTCGTTATGGGCGCATTATTATATGTTAACAAAAACATTCAATTTTTCTTTGATGCTGTTTTTATAAAGTATGCGATGATCGCTAGTTTAGTTTTCTTATTTTTTAACTATAGAAAAAAGGCAAAATGTTTTGCCGGGGATATTGGCAGTATCGCTATTGCTTTTTGGGTTATTTATTTGGTTTTGAAATTGATATTAGTAACAAATTCGCTTGTATGGCTTTTGTTCTTAGCGATCTATGGTGTTGATGCCATTTGTACCATTCTCCATCGATTATACTTAAAACAAAATATTTTCGAAGCACATCGTCTTCATTTGTATCAGGTTTTAAGTAATGAATATAAAATTCAACACCGTTTGGTGTCTTTATACTACGCAATCGCTCAAAGTGCAGTTTCAGCTTTAGTTATATTTTTATATAAAAGAGTTAATGATATCCTATTATTTGTAATTGTGATGTCACCATTACTTTTATTATATACCATTAAGTTTTATTTGTTAAATAAAAGCGATTTAAAATTAAAGGCATGATTCCAAAAATAATTCAGGGAGGTAATTTCTCCGATCATCGCGGAACTATTTCATATGTTAATGATTTTAAGTTTAAGGATATCGAGAGATTCTACATCATTGGTAATTCTGATGAGAATCCTATTCGTGCCTGGCAAGGACACAAATTAGATGTTAAAAATTTCTATTGCTTAACTGGTTCTTTCAATATACATTTTGTAAAAATTGATAATTGGGAAAATCCTGCGAAAGAATTAACGGTGGAAACCATTTTTGTTTCTGCAGATGATAGTAAAATAGTGCATATTCCGGCAGGTTATGCTAATGCTATAGAATCTTTAGAGAATAATTCAAAACTAATTTCTTTTTCAACATTGCCGCTTGCAAATGTTGGTGACGATGATATTCGTTATGCTTCAGATTATTGGAAAATTAATGCATAATAAACGAATTTATTTATCCTTATCTGAACAAAGCGGCTTTGAACAAGAGTATATTTAAAAAGCTTTACAAACAAATTGGATCAATTCCGGCGGACCAAATGTAAATGAATTTGAAAGTGCTTTAGAAAATTATCTTGGTAAGAAATCATTTGTCTCTGCACTCAATTCAGGTACATCGGCTATTCATTTAGCATTACTTTTGTTAGGAGTAAAGGAAGGAGATGAGATTATTTGTCAAACTATGACTTTTTCGGCTTCGGCCAATCCAATTCTGTATCAGGGATCCATCTCAATTTTTGTAGACAGCGAATTGGACACCTGGAATATTTGTCCTGAAAATTTCGAAATTGCAATTAAAGATAGAATTAAAATAGGCAAAAAGCCAAAAGCAATTATAGCAGTACATCTTTATGGGAATCCTTGTAAAGTGAATGAAATTTATGCTATTGCTGATAAGTATGATATTCCAATTATTGAAGATAGTGCTGAAGCTTTGGGAAGTTCTTATAAAGGGAAGAAATGCGGGAGCTTTGGAGATTTTGGAATATTTTCATTCAATGGAAATAAAATAATTACAACATCAAGTGGAGGCGCTTTAATCACTAATTCAAAAGAATTAAAAAACAGAGCCATTTTTTATGCAGCACAATCTAAAGACGAAGCGGTACACTACCAACATAGTCAGATAGGGTATAAGTACCGAATGATTAATATTTGTGCCGGAGTGGGATTGGGGCAGATGAAAATTTTAGATAAAAATGTAGATTCCAGAAGAAAGATAAATAGTTTTTACAAGGAGATATTTAGGTATATTGATGGAGTAGATGTTTTTGAGAGTATTAATGAAAATTATTTTTCGAACTATTGTTTAAGTACTATTCTGGTTGAACCTTATAAAAATAGAAATAAAGAAAGTTTGAGACTTGCACTTGAAAATGCAAATATAGAAAGTCGCCCACTTTGGAAACCGACGCATTTACAGCCAACTTTTAAAAAATACCCCTATTACGGTAGTAAGATTGCCGAAACTTTATTTGAAAAAGGATTATGCTTACCCTCGGGATCAAATTTGTCGATAGAAGATAAAAAGAGAATTAGAGAAGTTATAGTTGACTTTTTTAAAAAATAAATATTAATATGAAAATTGAAGAAACGTTTATAAAAAACTTAGTAGTTGTAGAACCAACTGTTTTTGGAGATGAAAGAGGTTATTTTTTTGAATCTTATAGTAAAACTAAATTTGAAGATTTAGGAATTGATATAGATTTCGTGCAGGACAATCAATCTTTTTCAAAAAAAGGAACTTTAAGAGGTTTGCATTATCAAAATCCTCCTTTTGCACAAACTAAATTAGTTCGTGTTTTAGAAGGAGAAATTATAGACGTTGCGGTTGATTTAAGAAAAGAGTCTCCGACATATAGAAAAGCTTTCAGCATTCTATTGACTGCAGAGAATAAAAAACAATTATTAGTTCCTCAGGGATTTGCTCACGGTTTTTCTGTAGTTAGCGAAACAGCATCGGTAATGTATAAATGTGATCAGTTTTATAATAAAGTTTCTGAAGGAGGAATTAAATTTGATGATCCATCATTGAATATTGATTGGGGAATGGATCTCAAAGATGCAATTGTTTCTGAAAAAGATCAAATACTTCCTTTTATTGACAGTTGTAATAGTTTGTTTTAATGAAAAAGATTCTTGTAACAGGAGCAAACGGGCAGTTAGGTTCTGAATTAGCAGTTTTATCATCAAATTATGATCAATATCAATGGTTTTTTGCTGACAGAACTCAAATTACTTTAAATGATTTAGATGTTCTTGAGACTCAGTTAGATCAAATTCAACCGGATGTGATTTTCAATTGTGGTGCTTATACAGCAGTTGATAAAGCCGAAAATGAAAAAGAGCAGGCTTTTGCGATAAATCATTTAGCGGTAGAATTAATTTCAAAATATAGCCAGGACAATAATGTAAAATTAATCCATATTTCGACAGATTATGTTTTTGATGGTACTTCTTCTATTGCTTTAAATGAAGACAAGGAAACTAATCCTGTAAATGTTTACGGAGCAAGTAAAAGAGCCGGAGAAATTGCTTGTTTGAAAGAAAATCCAAATTCAATTATTATACGAACTTCCTGGGTCTATAGTAAATTTGGAAATAATTTTGTGAAAACGATGCAACGTTTGATGCAGGAAAGAGAGGCTATTAACGTGGTTCACGATCAAATTGGTTCACCTACTTATGCAGCTGATTTAGCCCAGGCAATGATTGCTATTTTGGAATTTCCGGAATGGATTCCAGGAATTTACAATTATTCGAATGAAGGTGAAATAAGCTGGTATGAATTTGCGTTGAGCATTAAAGAATTGGGAGGATACAGTTGTAATGTTGGCGGGATACCATCAGCATCCTATCCAACTCCGGCAAAACGTCCTGAATTTTCATTATTGGATAAGAAAAAAATTAAAGCCACTTATAATTTAGAAATTCCAAATTATAAAGAGAGTTTAAAAAAAATGTTTGTATAAGTAAAGATGATTTTAATATTTGATTTTAGCATTTCGATAATTAAGAAATCTAAAATCTAAAGTCTAAAATCTAAAATCAAAATATATGAAAGGAATTATTTTAGCCGGAGGTTCTGGCACACGTTTACATCCATTGACTCTTGCGATGAGCAAACAAATGATGCCGGTGTACGATAAACCAATGATTTATTATCCATTGTCTACGTTGATGATGTCAGGGATCAGTGAAATATTGATTATTTCTACTCCGCATGACTTGCCAAATTTTAAAAAACTATTAGGAGATGGTTCGTTTCTAGGTTGTAAATTTAGTTATGCAGAACAGGCAATTCCTAACGGTTTGGCTCAGGCTTTTGTCATTGGGGAGGAGTTTATCGGTAATGATGATGTAGCTTTAATACTGGGAGATAATATCTTTTTTGGATCTAATATGCAGGAACTTTTAAAGTCAAATACAAAACCAAATGGAGGAGTTGTTTTTGCTTATCATGTGTCAGACCCGGAACGATATGGGGTAGTGGAGTTTGATGAAAACTTCAAAGCTATTTCTATCGAAGAAAAACCTGAGGAGCCAAAATCCAGTTATGCAGTTCCCGGATTGTATTTTTACGATAATTCGGTGGTTGAGATCGCTAAAAATATTAAACCAAGTGCACGTGGTGAATATGAAATTACGGATGTGAATAAAGTATATCTGGAAAAAGAAGATTTAAAAGTGGGTATTTTGAGCAGAGGAACCGCCTGGCTGGATACCGGAACTTTTAACAGTTTAATGCAGGCAGGACAATTTGTTCAGGTTTTGGAAGAAAGACAAGGTTTAAAAGTAGGTTGTATTGAGGAAATTGCCTGGAGACAGGGATTTATAAATGATACTCAGCTTGAAGAATTAGCTTTACCTTTGGTAAAATCCGGATATGGTACTTATTTGCTGGAATTTTTGAAACAAAAGAAAAAGGGTGTTAAAATCTAATTTAGATCAGGAAATAATTTTTTAAAACCTTTAATTTGTACTTTTGTAAGACAGACAAAGTTTACAAAATTAAACTATACCAAATTGGATACAGATAAACAAACCAAAATGACCTCTTTGTTACATAATTTTCTCTCACCAAGAAATTTAAGAACGAGCATAAATAATCTTAGCTATTTGCCGAGATGGATCATCATTGCAATAGATGTGATGGTGTTGATTTTTTCGTTTACATTTACTTATATGCTGTTTGAAGGAACTGCATTGGGGTATATTATTACGTCTCATCAGTTTTATTTTGTTGCTAGTCTAATTGTTATAAACGTATTTTTCTTTTGGTTGTTTAGAACCTATTCCGGTATTATTAGGCACTCTTCGTATATTGATGCAATAAAATTGTTGTTTTCTCAAATGTCGGTTTTGGTGTTTTTTTTATTTTTCAATTTAGTTTTTGAATTGTATACAGGACACAAAGCCTTTTTAAATACGGCGCTTTTTATTAACCTGGTATTGTCATTTTGTGGTTTGTTTTTGTATCGTGTGATAGTAAAGCAAACTTTTGAGTTGTACTTTTCTGAGAAAACCAATTCTAAGTTAATCAGAACAGTAATTTACGGAACAGATGCAAATGCGATTTCGGTAGCCAATGCATTAAAATTTGAAACTCCTTCCCGTTTTAAAATTGTTGGATTTGTAGATAAAAATAATCAGAATGCATCTAAGCGAATGTTAGATTTGCCTATTCTGATTTTAAGAAAAAAATTACCGGCTCTAATGCGATCTGTAGCTGCAGAAGGGGTAATCATAGCAGACAAAAGTTTGTCTAAAGAAGAACAGTTAATTATTGTCGATCAGTGTTTAGAATTCAATTATAGAGTATATACAGTTCCACTAATTTCGGATTGGGAGAATCAAAAAGAAATTTCCCAAAAAGTAAAAAACATTCAGATTGAAGATTTACTGGAGAGAAAACCGATAGTTCTGGATAGTAAATCGATTTCGAAACAATTAAAAGATAAAACGGTTCTTATTACCGGAGCTGCAGGATCAATAGGCAGTGAAATAGTAAGACAGGTTTTAGGGTTTAATCCTAAAATGGTGATTATATTAGACCATGCAGAAACACCGCTTCATAATTTATGTTTAGAAACATTAACAATTGGATCTGAATCAAAAATCGTAGCAGTGATTGCTGATGTCAGAAGTAAAAAAGCTTTAGAGAAAGTTTTTAAAAACTATAGTCCGCATGTTGTTTTTCACGCTGCAGCATACAAACATGTTCCTTTGATGGAAGAGAATCCATCGCAGGCTATTCAGACCAATATTAAGGGAACTAAAAATTTAGCTGATTTATCCTGTAAATATCATGTAAAGAAGTTTGTAATGGTCTCTACTGATAAAGCGGTTAATCCTAGCAACGTAATGGGAGCGAGTAAGCGAATAGCAGAGAAATATGTTCAATCTTTATTTTTGAAAAATCAAAGAGAAAACATTGATGGGGCTACTAAATTTATCACAACCCGTTTTGGAAATGTTTTAGGTTCAAACGGATCCGTAGTGCCTTTGTTTACAAAACAAATCGCTGAAGGCGGACCTGTTACTATAACCCATCAGGATATTATTCGTTATTTCATGACCATTCCTGAAGCATGTCAATTGGTTTTAGAAGCCGGTGCTATGGGTAACGGAGGTGAGATTTATATTTTTGATATGGGTAAACCGGTAAAAATTATTGATCTGGCCAAGAAAATGATTAAACTCGCAGGATTTATTCCTGATAAGGAGATCAAGATTAAAATTGTTGGATTAAGGCCGGGAGAGAAACTTTACGAAGAGTTATTGAATGATACGTCAAAAACATTACCAACTTATCATAATAAAATTATGATTGCCCAGGAAATACAAGACGAATATGAAAACTTGCATATTGAAATTGATGAGCTTATTGGTATCGCCGATTTCTACGATAACGATGATATTGTAACCAAAATGAAAAAAATTGTTCCTGAATTTAAAAGTATGAATTCTGCTTTTGAAGTTCTGGATAAGTAGTTTCTTATTGTAAATTGAATTTTAGATTCAAATGATATTAAAAGGTGTTTTTTTAGGAAAACGCCTTTTTTGTTTTTTAGATTAAATCTTAAAGGAGGTTGTTAGTGTAGTTCTTAAAGTAGTATCTCTGTATAGGAGACAAATAAATAAAGCTGCTCACATAGCGATAAAAGAATTATTTGTAAAGAATTATTCTTTTCTTTGCAACTTCAAATTCCATTTTTTAAAGTAAAATATGTTTTTTAATTCTTTAGCATTTGCTGTTTTTTTGCCAATCGTATTCTTTCTGTATTGGTTTGTTTTTAATAAAACAAAAAGCACCCAAAATGCTTTGTTAATCGTTGCCAGCTACTACTTCTATTCTTGTTGGGATTGGCGATTTTTGTTCTTATTGGTCTTTTCTACTTTTCTTGATTATTATACCGGAATTCAGATAGAAAAAGGAAAATCAGATAAAAGCAGGAAATTTTGGTTTTGGCTGAGTGTATTAACCAATTTAGGTTTTCTTGGGATTTTTAAATATTACAATTTTTTTGCTGCCTCTTTTTCAGAATTATTAAACTCGGTTGGGATACAAGCCAGTCCTATATTGTTAAATGTCATTCTTCCGGTCGGAATTTCGTTTTATACGTTTCATGGATTGTCGTATGTCATCGATATTTATTTAAAGCGTATAAAAGCCGAATATAACTTTATAGATTATTCCTTATTTGTGAGTTACTTTCCACTGCTGGTTGCCGGACCAATAGAAAGAGCAACACATTTGTTGCCTCAGGTAAAAGTAAAAAGAGTATTTAATTTTCAAACGGCTAAAGAAGGAATTTATCAGATCATCTGGGGATTGGTCAAAAAAGTGGTTATTGCTGATACGTGCGCGACTTATGCTAACGCTATTTTTGATAACTATACCACTATGAACTCGTTTTCATTGATTCTTGGGGCAGTCTATTTTGCTTTTCAAATTTATGGCGATTTTTCAGGATATTCAGATATCGCGTTAGGAGTGTCAAAATTGTTTGGGTTAGACTTACTGCGTAATTTCAATTACCCTTATTTTTCAAGAGATATTGCGGAGTTTTGGCGACGCTGGCACATTTCGCTTTCGTCCTGGTTCCGCGATTATTTGTATATTCCTTTAGGCGGAAGCAAAGGAGGGATCTGGATGAAAATTCGAAATACGTTTATCATTTTTGTAGTAAGCGGGTTTTGGCATGGCGCCAATTGGACGTATTTGGCCTGGGGATTTATAAATGCAATTTATTTTTTACCGTTACTGTTATCAAATAGTAATCGGAATAATATTGACGTAATTAAAGTTTCCTGGAATTTTGATTCGGTAAAAGTGATTTTTAATATTTTGATAACCTTTTCGATAACCTGTATTGCCTGGGTGTTTTTTCGGGCCAGGACAATTACAGATGCTGTTTTGTATTTAAAACGCATGATTGTGAACCGGGATTTTAGTTTTCAATATCTGGATAATGAACGTTACAGTTATGAATTACTGCTTGTAATTGGTTTGTTTGTTTTAGTGGAGTGGAATAACAGAACCAAAGTAGAACCTCTTTCAGGTAAAAGAAGCATGCTAAAAGTAGCTTTGGCAATTGCAGCTATTATAGCTCTTGGGACCTTTTCGGATTATAAAGAATTTATATATTTTCAGTTTTAATGAAACAGTTTTTATTTTATGCGCTTCGAATTTTAATCATCACACTTTTGATTGCTGTTGCATTGGATGGTATGTATACGTATGTTTTTTTGCAGTCTAAAAACAGAGGAAAAATTGAAACGGTCTTTAATTCTAAAGCAAAAAAGTTTGATGTAGTTATCCTGGGATCATCACGTGCAAATAATCATTTTGTATCGCAAATGTTCGAAGACAAAGGTTTGAAAACATTTAATTACGGAATGAGTGGCGGACATTTGTTTGAAGCATCATTAATGCTCAAGCTAATGATCGAAAAAAAATATGAAATTAAGAACGTTATTCTGGAAGCTGATTTGAATCTTTCTAACGATAAGGAATCTGATGGAGTTGCGGCAAAATTTTTACCGTACATTCATAGTTCAAAAGTGATAGAAAAACATTTCTCAGCTCAGGATAATTTTAATGAATTGTATTATCTGCCTTTCTACAGGTATATAAAATACGATTCTAAAATAGGTTTTAGAGAGGTTTATAAGATCATAAAAGGCGAGTTGACAAATGCTTTAGACAATTTGGGATATTATCCTCTGGTGAAGCATAAGAACGGCAATATGAAAAATAATATTGTTAATCTCAATCCGTTGCCGAAGAATAAGTATTACGAAGAAATCAAAAATATCTGCAAAGCGAATAATATTAATTTTATCGCGGTAATGACGCCGATGTGCGAGAATGTAAAAGGAATGAATTATTTTGATAAAGTAAAAAAAGCATATCCTGAAATTCATAATTATGAAAACGTAGTGCAGGAAGATAAATACTTTTCTTCTTGTGGGCATATGAATGATGCCGGAGCTAAAATTTTTACAGCACGAATATTGTCTGACTTTTTTGGAAAAAAATAAACTTTTCAATCTTAGAAAATCAGTACTAATTCGTGTTTATTAGTTGTATTCAGCTGATAGGTTGTTTAATACGATACTAATAAATATTTGATTAAACACATAGATTCTGTGTTGATTTCCAAATTATATTTATAATTTTTTATATTTTTGTCTCTAAGTCAGCTTTAAGCTAGACTCTGTAGCGTGTTTAAGTTATTCTTTAACTTTACACGCTATTTTTTGTTTTTCATAGTCTTTGTTATAAGTCATTTTATTTTTGAATAAAACATAAGTCATGGCTAATAGTTTTCTTTGAACCGCTACCAATGCCTTCATTTTTATTCCATGTTTTGATACTAATCGAGAATATAACTCTTTAAAATTATCATCCCATTTCACAGCCGATAGAGCTGGAAAATGCATGGCTCCGCGCAAACTCCTATTTCCCCTTTTAGATATTCGGGATTTCCCTTTTATAGAGGTTCCAGATTGTTTTTCTTTTACATCAAGTCCGGCATAGCTTGCTAATTGTTTTTTGTTTCTTATCAATTCAAACCCATTTGTTTCTGCTAAAATTATCACTGCTGTCAATTCTCCAATCCCAGGCAATGTGCAAATGATGTCTATTTCTTTTTTTAGATTTTCATCGCTTCTCACAATATCGTTGATCTCTTCTTTAATCTCTTGTTCCTGACTAGTCAAAAATCGAATGCGTGACTTTATTCGTTTTAAACTATTCTCATTGGGTTCAGCTTCTGATAATTCTGCATGTAACTGATTTTTCACTACAACTCGTTCTGTTACTATCTGGTCTCTTTCACGGGGTAATTGCTGTAGATTTTTGTAAACTCTTTTTGGGCGTTTCCATAAATCTAATTGCCTTTCTAATCCAAATTGAGCGATTGCCTGTGAACACGTTTTATCAGTAATAGTTTTAAGGTCTAAGCTTCGGATATAATTACTAATTTTGTTTGGCAATACAATACTAACCTGATAATCATTTTGGTCTAAATAATAAGCAAATCTTTGATGATAAACTCCTGTAGCTTCCATTACATAAATAACTTTTACCTATTCATCGCTTAGCTTTTTTACCCAGTCTGTAAGAGATACAAAACCTTTTTCTGTGTTTTTAAAAACCTTATAAGCATACAATTCAGTAGATAAATCATCAAACATTCTACCTAAGGTAACTACTAATTCTTTTTGAGCCACATCAATACCTACTACTTGTTTTAATTCTTTCATAACTTTAAAGTTTAATTTTATAAAGTGATGAATCTTCCTTCGTCTTTTCTCCTAATTGGATATTCTGGATATTAAGATTTACCTAATTCCTTACATTCTGTTCAGACTCTAAAAGATAAAAAAGAATGAGGCTTTTTCTATGTGACAATATGTTTCTTTGAACTATTTAAATACATATGTGCTCTCATTCTCTTTCACTTCACTTTTCAAATTTATTGACTTTAATTCTAAAAATCCATAACTTCGCAAACATAGGAGAAACATAGGTAATGTGTGTAAAAGAGAATGCGAAAAAAAAACATATTTCTTTTACATAGTGTGCTTTGTGTATTTTAAACAAGTGAAACGCCTTATTTTTAGTTACAAAAAAAGCTATGTTTGTATGTGTTAAAACGATTACACCAATTCGTAATTTTTAAAAGTTTATTCTACAAAAGCCATAAACGGTTTAGATAATTATCGGAATACGTTTTTTATTTCGAATCGCCACTCTTACCAGAACAAATCCACTGGTAATGATCATTGGTAAAACAATCAGAAAATGTGCTTTGTTGATCAGGAAAATGGTGTAAAAGATTAAGAATAACAGATGTAAAACCGCGAAGCGATACGTCCATCTTTTGTTTTTTATAAGAGAGAAGAAAATCAAAATCAACAATAATGGACTAAATAAAAGTACATTATAATTCATTGCCAGTTCCTGGTGAAGGGAATAAAATCCAACTACAACAAAAAAGATTCCGATAAAAGATAAAATCAAAAGATAGATTTTGTCCACTATTTTGTTGTGCGCCAGAACTACAAAACCTAATATGATGAGGTAAGTATAAACGTTGTTCCACCATGAGCCCGCGGTTTCTTTTTCGAAAGTCAATAAAGTTTTAGTCTTAGCAGCCAAAGGGTGGTCTTGATAAGTAGTTTTCTCTAAGCTATTTTTTAATTCAAACGGCAGGAAAATCTTAGTGCCGGGCTGATCTACTTTTGTTCCAAAAATAATACTTGTCCCCAACTGATCGTAAAAATGGCCATTGAAATAAGGAAATAAAATCGAACGGTATGTTTGGTCTGTATCGCCTTTTTTGGTGATGACTTCCCCGTCTAGTGATTTATTGATAATATCTGCCACCATTGAAGTACAGTTTTTATCAATAAATTTATAAGTATAATAGCGGTTTTCAAGAGCTAAAGTAGCATTTAAATTGTCAAAAAGTTTTTGTTTTAGATCTTGGGAAATAAGAAGTTCCTGTTCGAAAACGCTTCTTTTTTCAGTGGTATAATCATTTATAAAATCAGAGAACGAACGCACACTTACAAAATATTGTAAATCTCCTTTTGCAAATTTGGCAACAAAATTGGGTGTCCTAAAATCAAAATTCCCATAATTGTAAACGATATCAATATTGTTTTCGGGATCTGCAACGCGTACAGCAGTATGACCAAAATACGAATAGGTTTCATTCCCTAATCCGCATGTAATTACGCTTATTTTTGCCTCTTTCGATAAAGGCAAGCTTTGGCTAAAACCAATAAAACCTAGTAATAATAGTAAACTAAAAATTGTTTTTTTGAAAATGACATTTTTCATGATTTAAAATTTTAAGAAGTTTATGGTTTTATAATTTTTATCTAAAGATAGCTAAATATATTTTTGGAACTTTTTGTCCGTATTGTGATGTACAATTTAAAAAACAATAAAAATGCAAAAACGTACTTCGGCGGTTATTTTTAGTAAACGTGAGTGTGTTCTAATTTTTACCAAAAATATAATTTTTTAGTCAGCAAACTTCTTCCTTTTGATAAATATTCCGAAAGTCGAAATTTATAATCAAAAACTCCTTATTATAAAATGGTTTTGTTAAAATCACGTAATCTTTCTGATGAATTCATTTTGATTTTAGTTTGATTATTTTAGATAATAGTGTGAATTGTTCATATAATTATGCGAAATTTGTCGTTGCAAAAAATAAAACTTTAGACCATGAATATTAAAAAACACATTCCTAATTTAATCACATTAATCAATTTGTTTTGTGGTTGTGTCGCCGTTGTTTTTGTTTCACAAGCCGATTATTTAATGGCTTTTTACATGGTTTGCTTAGGAATCTTTTTTGATTTTTTTGATGGTTTTTTTGCCAGATTATTCAAGGTTTCCAGTCCGCTTGGTTTGCAATTGGACTCTTTGGCAGATATGGTAACCAGCGGTGTTGTGCCGGGTTATATTATGTATACTATGTTTTTAAAAAGTGCAAACCCTAATGATCTGATGGCATCCTCTATTATTCCTTTTTTGGGATTTATTGTAACCTTGGGTTCTTGCTACAGACTGGCCAATTTTAATATTGACACGCGTCAGACAGATTCTTTTATTGGACTGCCAACGCCGGCAAATGCTTTGTTTATTCTGAGCCTTCCTTTGGTTTTACAATTTTCAGATTCTTTAGTGATTTTCGAAATTTTGAGCAATCATTGGGTTTTATTAGGTATAACATTATGTAGCGCTTATATCTTAAATGCTGAAATTCCTTTATTTGCTTTAAAAATAAAGAAATTTACGGTAAAAGATAATGTCCTTCAGATTGTGTTTTTACTGGTTTCATTATTATTGTTAATTACGCTTCAATATATTGCAATTCCGTTAATTATCATTTTTTACGTGTTGTTATCAGTTGTGAATAATATATTTTTGAAAAAGTAGTCTTATTTTAATGGCAAGAAAAACGACAAGACGAACTCCATATTCCCGGAAAGCGAAACCTCAGAAATCGATTTTAGCGCGAGTAATTCGTTTCATTATTTATTCTTTTTTTGTATTACTGTTCTTTGCTGCGGTGTATCATTATCGTGATGGACTTGCGTATTATTTGGGTTTTAAATCGAATAAAGTTTTAGATGAAGATGCGGTTGATAAACATCTTTCAGACGTTCGTAATATCCGGGTTCTCGAAAATCATAAAGGAAAAGTAATAGGCATTGATGTATCTGAATTTCAGGGAAAAGTGCAATGGGATGAAGTAGAAGTTCTGGATGAAAAATATCCTGTAAAATTTGTATTTATCCGTGCGACTGCTGGAAATGACAGAGTGGACAGGCAATTTAAGAAAAATTGGGAAGGAGCAAAAGAGTATAAAATTATACGTGGAGCCTATCACTATTACAGGCCAAACGAAAATTCTATCGAGCAGGCCAATCTTTTTATTAAAACAGTAAAATTGCATAAAGGCGATTTACCTCCGGTTTTAGATATCGAAAGATTGCCTAAGAACCAACCTTTGGATAGTTTAAAAAAGGGTTTAAAACGCTGGCTAAATAAAGTTGAAGCGCATTATCAGGTGCGTCCTATAATTTATTCCGGAGAGCGCTATTATAGTGATTTTCTGAAAGAAGAGTTTGGGGAATACTTGTTTTGGATTGCCAATTACAATTTCTATAGAGAGAAAATCGAAGACGATTGGCTTTTTTGGCAATTCACAGAAAAAGCATCATTGCCGGGAATCAAACATCGTGTAGATGTGAATATTTACAACGGTGATCTGCAGCAGTTGCAGTTTATAACAGTGGATTAATTTAGTATTCAGTCTCAGTTTACAGTTTTCACTGAGACTGTAAACTGAGACTGAAAACTTTTTTATTTAAGCTGTGTAAGCGTATATAGGAAAAAAAGAAATGCAATTGTAATGAGGATCGCTTTCTGATTTGCAAAATTAATAGTGAAACCGGCCCATTTTAATTTCTTAGGAACAAACATTCTTTTGTCTTGTTTGTTGTGATAAAACATTCCCAAATGCCAGTTGTTTGGGTCATTATGCCAATTATTGTAATCTTGTTGAGTTGGTTTTTGTGGTATCATTTTTTTGTAATTTTCAGTCACTATTTTCAATTTCAGAAAACTGTAAACTAAAAACTGCGACTGTATACTGATTTAGAATTCAAGTTTCTTTTTACGAAGTTCAAAGTTTTGACCAAGATAGACACGGCGCACCATTTCATCTTCAACTAATTCTTCCGGAATTCCGGCTTTCAAAATTCCTCCTTCAAACATTAAGTAGGTTTTGTCCGTAATTGCTAAGGTTTCCTGAACGTTGTGATCCGTAATTAAGATTCCGATATTTTTATTTTTCAATTGTGCCACAATTCTCTGAATGTCCTCAACTGCAACAGGGTCAACTCCTGCAAAAGGTTCATCTAATAAAATAAATTTAGGATCTGTTGCCAAAGCACGTGCAATTTCAGTACGGCGACGCTCTCCACCTGAAAGTAAATCACCCCTGTTAGTGCGAATATGTTCTAAGCTGAACTCTTCAATTAAACTTTCCATTTTTGCAATTTGCTCTTCTTTAGAAAGTTTTGTCAATTGCAAAACACTAAGGATATTATCTTCGATACTTAGTTTTCTAAAAACAGAAGCTTCCTGAGCTAAATAGCCAATTCCCTGTTGCGCACGTTTGTACATCGGATAATCGGTGATGTCCAGATCGTCCAGATAGATATTTCCTGAATTTGGTTTTACCAATCCTACGATCATGTAGAAAGAAGTTGTTTTTCCGGCACCATTAGGGCCCAAAAGTCCAACAATTTCTCCTTGATTAACCTCTACAGAAATTCCTTTTACGACGCTGCGGCCTTTGTAGGTTTTGATTAAATTATCGGCTCTTAATTTCATTTTTTTAGTTTAATCGTTTAAACGTTTGAATCGTTTATTCGCCACAAATTAACGAATAAACGATTCAACAAATAAACCTATTAACAATTATTTAGTTTCAGCTTCCTCAAGAGCTTCCCAGAATTCGTAAGCTCTGCGTAAATGAGGTACCACAATAGTTCCTCCAACCAGAGTTGCGATTCCCATTGCTTCCATCATTTCTTCTTTTGTAACACCTTCTTTATGGCTGGTTTCCAGATGATATTTTACACAATCGTCACAGCGTAAAACTGCAGATGCAACTAATCCTAAAAGCTCTTTTGTTTTTACGTCAAGAGCTCCGGGAGCGTAAGCATTCGTGTCAAGGTTAAAAATTCGCTTTACAATTTTGTTGTTGTCAGCCAGTAGTTTTTCGTTCATTTTAGAACGATAATCGTTAAATTCTTGTATGATATCAGACATTTTCTTTCAATTTATTTTTATAGACAATCCTTGAAATCAGGATACTCACTTCGTAGATAATCAACATTGGTATTGCTACAATAGTTTGACTAACTACATCCGGAGGAGTTACAATTGCGGCAACAATTAATATAATTACTACAGCATATTTCCAGTATTTTCTTAAGAAATCAGGAGTAACTAATCCTAATTTGGTTAAGAAATAAATAATAATTGGTAATTCAAAAAACAATCCACTTGCGAGAATACTTGTTTTTACCATTCCCATATAAGAATCAAGTGTAAATTGATTTTTTACCACATCACTTACAGAGAAAGTGGCAACGAAATTAACAGACATCGGAATCACGACATAATAGCCAAATAACACTCCTAAAAAGAAAAGCAGGGAAGAAGTGAATATAAATAATTTGGCATTTTTTCTTTCTTTCTCGTATAAAGCGGGGCTGATAAATTTCCAAAGTTCCCATAAAATGTAAGGGAAACTAAGGATGAAACCGGCTAAAAGACACATCCATACAAAAATGTTTACCTGTCCTTCCATTTCTGTATTCTGAATGATAAAATTCAGTTCAGTAATACAGATACTGTCAGCGAAACCCAGTGCATGAGATAAATCACAAAACCATACATAAGTAAAAAATGTTGGTCGGATTGGGCCTAAAATAATCTGATCGAATAAATAATCACTGATAAAATAAGTGAAAAATGCCATGATGCATATTGCAATGGTACTTCTTACTAATAACCATCTTAATTCTTCAAGATGGTCTAAAAACGACATCTCGCCAAGGTTCTTTTTTGCCATTATACGATTCCTTCTTTTAAAATGTCATGTAAATGTAATACTCCTTTGTACTCACCATTATCTGCAACAATCAGTTGCGTAATCGAAAAATCTTCTAAAATATTTAAGGCGTCAACGGCCATAGTTTCTGAGGATACTGATTTAGGATTTCTTGACATAATATCTTTTGCAGTTAAGTCAGCAATAGTATCTACGTCATTTAGCATTCTTCGGATGTCTCCGTCAGTAATAATTCCGATAATTTTATCATTTTCGATAACAGCTGTTACACCTAATCGTTTTTCAGAGATCTCAAAAATAACTTTTTTAACTGAGGTATCCGGCGTTACCATTGGTTTTAACGAATGTTCAATCATGTCTTTTACACGAAGCAATAATTTTTTGCCTAAAGCTCCGCCCGGATGGTAAACAGCAAAATCTTCCGGTTTAAAATCACGCATTTCCATCAAACAAACTGCCAGCGCATCACCCATTACGAGTTGTGCCGTGGTGCTGTTTGTTGGTGCTAAATTTATTGGGCAGGCTTCCATTTCAACGGTTGTATTCAACACGTAGTCAGAACCTTTTGCCAGAAATGAAGTTGTGTTTCCTGTTATTGCGATTAAGGTGTTTCCGAAGCGTTTTAATAACGGAACCAAAACTTTTATTTCGGGACTGTTGCCGCTTTTTGAAATGCAGATAATGATATCTTCGTTTTGTATCATTCCTAAATCACCATGAATGGCTTCTGACGCATGCAGGAACATAGATGGCGTTCCGGTAGAGTTAAAAGTGGCTACCATTTTTTGAGCAATTATCGCGCTTTTTCCGATTCCGGTAACGATCAGACGACCTTTAGTTTCGTAAATACGCTGGACAGCTTCGTAAAAATTTTCGTCCAAAAAATCAATTAACTTTGTAATTGCTTCACTTTCAGAGAGTATGGTTTTCTTGGCAATCGCCAATATATTTTCTTTTGTGATCAAAACAGGATATTTTAAATTTGTATGTATAAAAGAAAGTTGTATCTTTATGTGTTGCAAATTTATACAAAATACCCTTAATATAAAGAATGAATTCAAACGAAATTGAAATACACAAGGAATTAAAGAAGTATTTCGGCTTTAGCCAATTTAAGGGCTTGCAGGAGCAAGTCATTACAAGTATTTTAAGTCAAAAGAATACTTTTGTAATTATGCCTACTGGTGGAGGAAAGTCTCTTTGTTATCAATTACCCGCTTTAATTCAGGACGGAACAGCTATCGTTGTCTCGCCTTTGATTGCTTTGATGAAAAATCAGGTTGATGCTATTAGAAGTCTTTCTTCAGAAAACGGAATTGCGCATGTATTAAATTCCTCTCTTACTAAAACAGAAATTGCACAGGTAAAAAAAGACATTACTTCTGGTTTGACCAAGCTTTTGTATGTGGCGCCGGAATCTCTGACTAAGGAAGAGTATGTGGCTTTTTTGCAAAGTGTGCCTATTTCGTTTGTGGCTATCGATGAAGCACATTGTATTTCAGAATGGGGTCATGATTTCAGGCCGGAATACAGAAACCTGAAAAATATTATCAAACAATTAGGGCAGGTGCCTATTATTGGGCTTACTGCAACTGCAACCCCAAAAGTTCAGGAAGATATTCTTAAAAACCTGGATATGTCTGATGCCAATACTTTCAAAGCATCATTCAACAGACCCAACTTATACTACGAAGTTCGTACAAAAACTAAAAATATAGAATCGGATATTATTCGGTTTATCAAACAACATAAAGGCAAATCCGGAATTATTTACTGCTTAAGCCGTAAAAAAGTAGAATCGATTGCCGAAGTTTTACAAGTAAACGGTATCAGTGCTGTTCCTTATCATGCAGGTTTAGATGCTAAAACCCGTGCAAAACATCAGGATATGTTTCTGATGGAAGATGTAGATGTGGTGGTGGCAACAATCGCTTTTGGTATGGGAATAGACAAGCCGGATGTTCGTTTTGTAATTCATCATGACATTCCAAAATCACTAGAAAGTTATTATCAGGAAACCGGTCGCGCGGGACGTGACGGAGGCGAAGGACATTGTCTGGCGTATTACTCTTATAAAGATGTAGAAAAGCTCGAAAAATTCATGTCCGGGAAACCTGTGGCAGAACAAGAAATTGGTTTTGCATTATTGCAGGAAGTTGTGGCTTACGCCGAAACCTCTATGTCACGCCGAAAATTCTTATTGCACTATTTTGGTGAAGAATTTGACAGCGAAACCGGTGAAGGTGCTGATATGGATGACAACGTTCGTAATCCTAAAACCAAAGTCGAAGCGAAAGATCAGGCTGTTAAATTGCTGGAAATTGTTCGTGATACCAAGCATATTTATAAGTCAAAAGAAATTGTGTTTACTTTAATAGGTCGTGTAAACGCTGTGATTAAAGCCCATAAAACAGACACGCAATCATTTTTTGGTTCAGGTTCAGATCATGACGAGAAATACTGGATGGCATTATTGCGACAAGTTCTCGTAGCAGGTTATTTGTCTAAAGATATTGAGACTTATGGTGTGGTGAAAATCACTAAAGAAGGTTTGGATTTTATCAAGAAACCAGTTTCATTTATGATGTCTGAAGATCATGAGTATAATGAATCTGAAGATGAAGCAATCGTAACGGCATCAAAATCTTCAGGAACTGCAGACGAAGTTTTAATGGGAATGTTGCGCGAGCTGCGTAAAAAAGTAGCCAAAAAACTTGGGGTTCCTCCGTTTGTTGTTTTTCAGGATCCTTCTCTTGAAGATATGGCTTTAAAATATCCTATTGCCTTACCTGAATTGTATAATATTCATGGTGTTGGAGAAGGAAAAGCCAAGAAGTATGGTAATGAGTTTATTACTTTGATTAACCGTTATGTAGACGATAATGATATTATTCGTCCTGATGATTTAGTCGTGAAATCTACCGGAGTTAATTCGGTAAATAAATTATACATCATCCAGAATATAGACAGAAAATTACCATTGAGTGATATTGCATCTGCAAAAGGACTTTCGATGGATGCTTTGATCAAAGAGATGGAGCAGATTGTGTATGCCGGAACGAAACTGAACATCAAATATTGGGTAGATGATATGCTTGATGAAGATCAGCAGGAAGAAATTCACGATTATTTCATGGAATCAGAATCGGATAAAATCGAAGACGCTCTTAAAGAATTCGATGGCGATTATGATATTGATGAGTTACGACTAATGCGAATTAAGTTTATTAGTGAAGTAGCGAATTAGTTATAAGTTAAATGTGAGATGTAAAAAGTATCGATACGATCATCTCACATTTTACTCAGTATAAACTTCCCCGCGATGCGGTTTTAAAGCATCTCTTATGGGAATCATATTTTCGTCAGTTGCTACCATAAAAGCGGTGGCATGCATATCGTTTACGATTTTAAATCCTGTAATATTTAAAGGAAGTTTTTCGATCACAATATATTCTTTCAAATGAATTTCATGATGCTCAGCTGTTTTTGCAGCAGCCGGACCGCGAAAATCCCAAATTAGTTTTATTTTTCTAGACATTTTTTTTAAAGGTGCAAAGGTTCGGAGTTGCAAAGATACAAAGTCTTTCTTGGCAAGATTAATAACTTACTGTAGAATTAAGGGTAAATTTTGTTTAATATACAGACAAATTTTTTATTTTCTTTGCGACTCTGCGACTTTGCGCGATAAAAAAATAAAGCTTTGCTAACTTTGCTTATATCTTTGTAAATCTGCGTGCAAATTTTACAGTTAAGGTATATTTCATTTCAAAATGTTATTTTTGCATGTTCTTTTCATAAATAGAAAAGCTAATTGAATAAATAAAACAAAATGCCAAGAGAACTTTTACTTCAGGTAACTCCGGAAATAGCGGCAAACGAATTGCTGCTAAAAGACTATTTGTCTAAACAAATAAAGGTTTCTCCAAAGGAAATTCAACATATTTCTATTTTAAAACGATCTATTGATGCGCGTCAAAAAGCGATAAAAATCAATCTGAAAGTGATCATCTATTTACAAGGAGAGACTTTTCAGCAAACTAAAATAGAGCTACCTATATATAAGGACGTTTCTTCGGCTCAGGAAGTCATTGTGGTTGGAGCCGGTCCGGCGGGACTTTTTGCCGCTTTGCAATTAATCGAATTAGGTTTAAAGCCAATTGTAATCGAACGCGGAAAAGATGTTCGGGGTCGCCGACGTGATTTAAAAGCAATAAATGTTGATCATTTGGTCAACGAAGATTCTAATTATTGTTTTGGAGAAGGCGGTGCAGGAACTTACTCTGACGGAAAATTATATACACGTTCTAAAAAACGTGGCGATGTAACGAGAATATTGGAGCTTTTAGTAGCTTTTGGTGCTTCTGAGGATATATTGGTAGAAGCACATCCGCATATCGGAACCAATAAATTGCCGAAAATTATCGAAGATATCCGAAATAAAATCATCGAGTTTGGCGGACAGGTTTTGTTTGATACCCGTGTAACGGATATTTTGGTAAAAAATAATGAAGTAGAAGGGATTGTTACTCAAAACGGAGATAAGATTCTTTCGAACAAACTAATATTAGCGACAGGGCATTCAGCGCGTGATATCTTTGAATTATTAGATAAAAAGAAAATTTTTATCGAAGCGAAACCTTTTGCTTTGGGAGTTCGTGCAGAACATTCGCAGGAATTAATTGATAGTATTCAATACAGTTGTGATTATCGTGGCGAGCATTTGCCTCCTGCACCGTATTCTATTGTAAAGCAAGTAAACGGCCGTGGAATGTACTCGTTTTGTATGTGTCCGGGAGGTGTAATCGCGCCTTGCGCAACAAGTCCGGGCGAAGTAGTTACAAACGGCTGGTCGCCATCTAAGCGCGATCAGGTTACGGCAAATTCAGGAATTGTTATAGAATTGAAACTGGAAGATTTTAAACCTTTTGCAAAATTTGGTGCTTTGGCCGGAATGGAATTTCAAAAAAGTATCGAACAAAAAGCATGGCATCTGGCTGGGGAAACTCAAAGAGTTCCGGCACAGCGAATGATCGATTTTACTCAAAATAAAGTTTCAGCAGATATTCCGAAAACATCTTATGTACCGGGAACAACTTCGGTAGAAATGGGGCAGGTTTTTCCGGGATTTTTATCACAGATTTTACGCGAAGGATTTAAAGAATTCGGAAAATCTATGCGTGGTTATCTGACCAATGAAGCTATTTTGCATGCGCCGGAAAGCAGAACTTCGTCTCCGGTTCGTATTCCAAGAGATCCAATAACGTATGAGCATTTGCAAATAAAAGGTTTGTATCCGTGTGGAGAAGGAGCCGGCTATGCGGGCGGAATTATATCGGCCGCTATTGATGGCGAAAAATGTGCCTTGATGATTGCTGAAACTTTAAAATAATATATTTTGATGAAAGACTTTTTTTTGAATTTGTTTGGTAGAAATAATAATCCAAAATCGATCGTTTCGTTTGATGTTATGGATGCTATTTATTCAGAGTTGTATAACGGGAATAATAATTTTGAATTTAAAATGAAAGGAGTTCATGATACGGTTTCTGTAAGTCTGTATTCGTTTCCAAGTTCTTTTGATCATGACGAGGGAAGAGCTGAGATTAAGAAAAGCGGTTTCAAAAATGCTTACGAAGTTTTAAACGAAATCTATAAAAAGATTAATATAGGGCCTGTTTCTGAGGAACAAATGCTTCAGGAATTAGAGTATGACTATATTCATATTCAGTTTTATACAGAGCCAACTGCAGAAGCGAAAAAATATTTTAAGCATATCCTGCATAATTTTGTCATCTTCTTTTGTTGTACGAATAGTTTGGAAACAAACGATTTCAAGATGCTTTATAACAATAGTTATTTCCTTGATTATACAAAAGGAATATTAGATGCGGAAGCTATTGATATAAAGGAGCCAAAAAATGATGCTCAAAAATTAGGTTTCAAAGAGTTTGAAAGGATTTTGCAGGGAATTTGCCAGCATCTGAATATCGAATTACCGGAAAGTATTGAGCTTCCTTCACGGGAAAATTTATTGCCGGAAGAGGTTGAGGTTACGCAGGAGACTTTTGAAGAATTTATAAAATTGGTTTCAAGAGGAGATGTAGACGAAAAATTAGTTCAGAAGCAATCAAAGAAACTTTTGAAGAATTTTAAAAAAGGACATACGGAATATCACGAAATTGTTCAGGGACAATGGGATTTCTTCGAAAGTATTGATGCTTGGAACAGCGACTGGAAATTTGACCCTGAAGATGCAGAATATTTCATTTCGGAAATGATAGGCGAAGATCTTAATTTCGATTATCCGGAAGAAACCTATAGTCATGATTTGTTTCCTTACATTCAGTCGGCATTAGAGCAACGAGGATTAGAATTGATGAGTTATGATACTCACGGAGATAACTATTTGTTTTTTGTGGCCAATAAAAATGATGTTCCCAGAATTTTACAATTGTCTGAATTGACAAAAATTGAGGTAGATAGTTTGTGATTAATTGCCATGACCCGAGCGATAGCGAATAGGCGAAGCAATTTACTAATTAATTTTCACGCAGATTTTGCAGATTATAGATTGGTTGAAAATTTAATTTTAAATCTGCGGATATCAGCTTGAATCTGCAAAATCTGCGTGAAAATGCATTGCAAATAATTCTTGAATTCGTGGCGAAAAAAAAATATTTAGTTCTGTTAAGGAATCAAAATTATTTTCCCGGTACTTTTTCGGCTTTCCAGATAATCATGCGCCAGTTTTCCTTCTGATAATTTGAAAGAAGTAGGTTCAGAAACTTTGATTTTTCCTTCGATAATCCAGTCAAATAATTGACTGGCTCTTTTGATTCTTTCTTCTTTAGAAACTAAGTAGCTCCACAAGTCGCCACCTGTTAGGGTTTTAGAAGTATCCATTAGCATTCTTGGATTTATGGGTTCAGGATCTCCACCGGCCATCCCAAAGAAAACGACTTGTCCGCATTCTTTGGTCACTTCAAAACTATCCATTAAAGTACTTCCGATACTGTCGTAAACGACATTGACACCTTTTTCAATCACTTTAAAAATAGCTGATTTCCAGTCTTCATTGTATAGAAAAACATGATCCGCTCCTTGTTCAATGGCAACTTTGGCCTTGTCAGAAGATGAGGTCAGGCCAATAACATTAGCGCCTAGTGACTTACTGATTTGAGTTAGTAATTGCCCGACTCCACCAGCAACGGCATGAATCAATATTGTTTCGCCTTTTGTGGTTTTGTGACTGTCTGTTGCTAAATAATGTGCTGTCAGGCCTTGCAATAAAATGGAAGCGGCAGTTTCGAAAGAAATGGCTTCCGGCAAAGGAAGAACATGGTTTGTATTTACGGCTACTAATTCTGCATTTGCAAAAGGAACATCGGCGAAAGCCACGCGATCTCCAATTTTATATTCCGGATGATTGTTTGCATTCACAATAATTCCGGCACCTTCATAGCCCGCAATAAAAGGCGGATTCCCTTTTAAATGATAATTTCCTTTGCGTCGGTAAACATCAGCGAAATTTAATCCGATGGCTTTCATTTCGACTAAAATCTCATCGCTTTTTAATTCAGGATTCGGAATTTCGATATATTCTAAAACATCTGAAGTCCCGAAAGAAGAGAAGGTAAGTGCTTTCATTTATAGTGTGTTTAGAGATGCAAAGTACGGTAAAAATCATTCTTATTGCCAGAGATTAAATGGATTAAAATGGTTTTTAACACTTGGTTCAATTTGATTGTAATCTGTGACAATCTTTTAATCTGTGGGAAAAAAACATAAAAAAACCGTTCATTTTCATGAACGGCAACTATTATTAACCAATATAAAAGTCTGTTATTTCTTTTTTAGTTTGTCTTTGAAGACTTTTTCGAATTTCTCGATTTTCGGCTGGATTACCATTTTGCAATACGGCTGGTTTTTATTGTTCGCATAATAATTCTGGTGATAATCTTCGGCTTTATAAAATGCTTTAAAAGGTTCTGTTTTTGTCACAATAGGGCTGTTGTATACTTTTGCTTTGTTTAGTTCGGCTATAATACTTTCGGCCGCTTTTTTTTGTTCGGCATTTTTATAGAAAATCACAGAGCGATATTGAGTTCCAACATCTGCGCCTTGTCGGTTTAGCGTTGTAGGATCGTGAACGGTAAAGAAAACCTTGAAGATTTCATTAATATCCGTCACGTTTTTATCAAAAGTAATCTGAACTACTTCGGCGTGTCCGGTTGTTCCTGTGCAAACTTCCTCATAAGTTGGGTTGGCGGCTTTACCTCCGGAGAAACCGGAAACGACAGATTTTACGCCGTCCAGATTTTCATAAACAGCTTCAACGCACCAGTAACAGCCTCCGCCAAGCGTGATGGTTTCCAGATTTGAGGCAGTTTTTGGTTTGTTACTTTGCGAGAATCCGTTTAGGGATAATGCGAAAATGGCAATTAGAAATATATTTTTCATCGTTGTTTTATTTAGAATCAGGTATAAAGTCTAGTGCAATCGAATTCATGCAATATCGTTTTCCGGTTGGCTCAGGTCCGTCATCAAATAAATGACCTAAATGTCCTCCGCAGCGACCGCATAAAGCTTCGATTCTTTCCATGCCAAGAGAGTTATCATTTTTGTAAACCACACTTTTTTTATTGTCCTGTTCAAAAAAGCTGGGCCACCCGCAGCTGCTGGCGAATTTGGCACCGGAACGGAAAAGTAAGTTGCCGCAAGAAGCGCAATAGTAAGTTCCTTTTTCGTCTGTATTCCAGTATTTTCCCGTAAATGGTCTTTCGGTATCTGCATTTCGCATTACGTCATAAACATCTTCTGGTAATACTTTTTTCCACTCAGCATTCGTAACATTGAGTTTTGTCGTATCGGTATTCGAATAATAAGGATTTCCTGGTTTGTTGATTTTGTTTTCCATAACCACTGATTTTGTATTTTGTTTTTTCGCGCTTTGTCCACATGCCTGCAAAATAAAGAGCGGAATTAAAAAGCAAAGACTGAAGATTTGAGTTTTCGTTTTCATTTTTTTTGAGTGCTTTAATTCTGTTTTTCAAAGATACGACGAGATTTCGCCTTGAAATGTCGTCTGCTTTACAATTCAGATTTTTTTAAGTATGTTTTAACTTTTAATATGTACGTAAAATAGATAGTTTTAGTTTTAAGTGTTGTTATTAAAGGATTTTAGGGTTTAAAATAATTGTATTTTGTTGTAAGTCAGTTTTTTGCAAAGTATCAGGCTCGTTAAACTTTTCACAATCTCCGTCAGGATTTTCAAGCCATTTCTTTTTTCGTATTTTTGTTTAATCAATAAGCCCTATGATAGAAGAAAACGTAATATTAGTAAATCAAAACGATGAGCAAATTGGCTTAATGCCAAAATTAGAAGCACATGAAAAAGCTGTTTTGCATCGCGCTTTTTCAGTTTTTATTTTAAATGATAAAAACGAGATTATGCTGCAGCAACGCGCTCATCAAAAATACCATTCGCCTTTACTCTGGACCAATACATGCTGTAGTCATCAGCGTGAGGGAGAGACAAATGTCGAAGCCGGAAGCAGAAGATTGTTTGAAGAAATGGGTTTTAAAGCCGAATTAAAGGAGCTTTTTCATTTTATTTATAAAGCACCTTTTGATAATGGTTTAACAGAGCATGAACTCGATCATGTTATGATTGGATATTATAATGATGATCCGGCCATAAACCCTGAAGAAGTAGAAGATTGGAAATGGATGAAGAGCGAAGATGTAAAAGCTGATATTGAGAAACATCCTGAAATTTATACCGTGTGGTTTAAAATAATATTTGATGAATTCGATCATTATTTAGAAGATCATAAGCTTTAACCAGACTAACCAGCTACCCAAATGAAAGTAACCATATCAAGAAAAGCGCATTTTAATGCTGCACATCGATTGCACAGAAAAGATTGGACATCTGAAAAAAACAATGCTGTTTTTGGAAAATGTAATAATCCCAATTTTCATGGTCATAATTATGGTTTAACAGTAAGTGTTACAGGAAAAATTGACCCGGAAACTGGTTTTGTTGTAGATGTGAAAGTATTGGCGGATATTATACACGAAGAAGTGGAAATTCCGTTTGATCACAAAAATTTGAATCTGGATGTTCCGGAATTTCAAGATTTGAATCCAACAGCTGAAAACATTGCTGTTGTGATATGGAATAAAATTAGAAAAAGAATTCAACCTGATTTTGACTTAGAAATCGTTTTGAATGAAACGGACCGTAATTTTGTAACTTATAAAGGAGAATAATAAATGTCACTAAAAATAGGAGATATAGTTCCGAATTTTACTGCAAAGGATAGTCATGGAGAAGTTTTTGAAAGCCAAAGTGTTTTGGGGCGAAAACCTCTTGTGATTTATTTTTACCCAAAAGATAATACGCCGGGATGTACTACTGAAGCTTGTAGTTTCAGAGACCAGTACGAAGATTTTGCAGCTTTAGGTGCAGAAGTTATTGGTATAAGCAGCGACAGTGTAAAATCACATCAAAAATTTGCCAACAAACATCAATTGCCTTTTATACTCTTGTCTGATGAAGACAAAAAATTACGACACATTTTTGGTGTCCGCGATACTTTATTTGGTCTTTTGCCTGGAAGAGTGACGTATGTAATTGATAAAAATGGTGTTGTTATTTTGATTTTTGATAGTATGAATGCCGGAAAACATATTCCGAAAGCACTTGAAACAGTCAAAGAATTAGTATTGTAGAAATAGAAAATAGTATCAAATTGATATTAAAATAATAAAGACATTAGCCTTAAAAAGATGAACCCAAAATCATACCCGTTACAATTTGAACCCATTTTGAAAGACAGAATCTGGGGCGGAGAAAAACTAAAGACAATTCTGAATAAACCAATCACTTCTAAGATAACTGGCGAAAGCTGGGAATTGTCTACCGTAGAAGGTGATGTAAGTGTTGTTTCGAACGGAATCCTGAAAAGTAAATCGTTGATGGAACTGATCGATAAAATGCCAAATGAAATTTTGGGAACAAAAGTTTACAGTCGTTTTGGAAAACAGTTTCCGTTGCTTTTTAAATATTTAGATGCACGCGAAGATCTTTCAATACAAGTGCACCCAAATGATAAATTGGCTAAAGAACGTCACAATTCTTTTGGTAAAACCGAAATGTGGTATGTAATGCAAGCCGATGCTGATGCCAGAATCATTGTGGGTTTTAAGGAAAATTCAAGTAAAGAAGAGTACCTGAAACATTTGAATGATAAAACCCTGGTTTCGATTTTAGATGATGTAAAAGCAAAAGCGGGTGATGTTTTCTTTTTAGAAACAGGGACTGTTCACGCTATCGGAGCAGGATTGGTGGTGGCTGAAATTCAACAAACATCAGATATCACATATCGTTTGTATGATTTTGACAGAAAAGATGCTAACGGAAATACAAGAGAACTTCATGTAGATTTAGCGCTCGATGCTATCAATTATAATAAGGTAGATACACAAAAGAAATACGATACAAAAACGAATACTTCTAACGTAGTGGTTGACTGCCCTTATTTTACTACCAATTTTATTCCTTTAGAAGATAAAGTTGAGGTAGCTAAATCAGGTGAAACTTTTACGGTTTATATGTGTATCGAGGGAAGTTTTGAAATTGAATTTGATGGTTTTAAACAATCGTACATAAAAGGAGATACCGTTTTAGTTCCGGCTGAGATAAATGCATTTATTTTGAGCGGAAAAGCTTCTATTTTAGAAATTTACATTTCATAGCGCTTAATAGAAAGATTATATGTATTTTTGCAGTCGCAAATTAAAATAAAAATAAAAATGGCAAACGTTAAAAATTTAAAGAAAGACATCAACTTCGTATTAGGAGATATTATTGAAGCAATTTACTTATTCGAAATGTCTACGTCAGGAAATCCTACTCCGGAAACGAATGCTTTGATCGATCAGGCTATTGCTGCATTTGATACTTTGATCACAAAAGTGAATGCTAAGAATGTTGAAAACAAAAAAGCACACTTCAAACAAATCAATGTTGAATTGGAAGAAACTGCTAATCAATTGATTGCTAAAATCAACGAATTGTAAGCAAAAAAAGTATAAAAAAAGTGCAAATTTATTTTGGTAAAACGAAAAACCGCTTTATATTTGCACCCGTAATGAGTCGCCAGCGTAGCTCAGTTGGCTAGAGCAGCTGATTTGTAATCAGCAGGTCGTGGGTTCGAGTCCCTCCGCCGGCTCAACATAAAACCATCACTTATAGTGGTGGTTTTTTATTAAAATAAGCAGTAAATTTATTTTGGAAAATACAAAAATCCACTTTATATTTGCACCCGTAATGAGTCGCCAGCGTAGCTCAGTTGGCTAGAGCAGCTGATTTGTAATCAGCAGGTCGTGGGTTCGAGTCCCTCCGCCGGCTCAACGGAAAACCATCACTTTTTAGTGGTGGTTTTTTTTTTTTTTTTTTTGAATAAATTGAAATTGTTTTGGATCAAACGCAAAGCTTGGGGATTAGCCAAAAAGATTAGATAATCTGAAATGAAGAAATCTACTTTACGCACTCCTCTAAATTGGCTTCTAGTTGGAAAAATATTAAAGTTTTTAATACCTGATTGCATAATCACAAAAGTGATCAATAAGAAAACGGAGCATTAGTATTTATTTGCGGAATGTGGTGGTGATCCTATTTTTTATTATCGTCAATTTCTAAATTGACTAAAAAATCAAATAGTTCTTTTGGTTGTATTTTTAAACCAATCGATAAGTTGAGTATCGTTTCTAAAGTAATATTTTCTTTTCCCTTTTGAATTTTACTAATAAAACTAAAATCGAGATCGCAATTTTCATCAATGTCTCTATAGGACATGCCTTTTTCTCTTTTTATTTCGCCCAAACGCTTACCAAATTGCGCTAAGAATTCAATTTTTTTGTTTTTACTAATCATTATCGCTTTATATTAAGGCAATTTGATTAATTTTAATTAAAAAAACGTGGTAATAAAATACCACGATCGCTTTTTTTTGTTATATTTGTTGCAAATAACTATATATTTGCGATCTTCACATAAAAATATTTGAAGCATTCGCTTTGAATCTCGCTTTTGAAAACTGGTAATTTTTAATTAGGAACGAGAGGATAAGTAAGATGCTCACGTCTATTGGCGTGGGCTCACTTATTGTTCCTCGGTATACCAGTACCTCAAAGGCAGTAAGATGAGTTCTGCGCCATTTCTTATTTTAGGCCTGTTAAATTCACTTATATTCTTAGCTAATCTTCTTCATTTTTCATAGTTCCGTATTTAAATAGTGCCTAACTAAAACCATTACTATGAATTAAAAAATTGAAGCAATATTTACTGCCTGTAACGTCTTAGCTTTATTTTGAATTAGTAGATTAGACCGATTGCAGGCTTTAAAACTGCACATATAACCAGCTTTATTTGAGCAAAAAAGCCCTCTAACTGGCGATCAAACAAGTATAGAGAGCTGAGCTGATTAATAAAAACTTTCGTTTCAAATTAACTAATCCCAAAATTATGAAAATTTTTTCATTGAGCAAAGGGTTGGTGCTACTTTGGTATCCGTTTATTTTCGGGTTTTATCTCTTTTGCACGCCAGCCCTAGCAAGGAATACCTTGCAATTCTCTTCTGTACAACAGCAACAACAAATTCGGGTCACGGGTATCGTGACTGATGGTGTAGTCCCCCTTTCAGGGGTGATTATTTCTATAAAAAACCAAAGAAATACTGTCGTGACAGATTTTGACGGTAAATATAATATAACGGTATCATTTTCTGATATTCTAATTTTTACTTACATCGGTTACAAAACCATAGAGATTCCAGTTGCTCGACATTTAACAATTAATGTTCAGATGCAGGAAGATGCGACGGCACTTCAGGAAGTCAAAATCAATGCAGGCTATTATTCTGTAAAAGAAAGTCAGCGTACAGGAAGTATTTCAAAAATAAGTTCAAAGGATATTGAAAAACAACCTGTTACAAATGTACTTGCTGCTATGCAGGGAAGAATGGCAGGGGTGAGTATAACTCAAAATACAGGAGTATCTGGAGGTAATTTTGATATTCAGATAAGAGGGCAAAACAGTTTGCGTTCTAATGGAAACAGACCTCTTTATATTATTGATGGTGTTCCATATTCTTCGGATTCCGGAGGTTCTGATCTCACAGGGATTGTACTTCAAGGATCAACGAGTCCATTAAATAGTATTAATCCAGGTGATATTGAAGGCATAGAAGTTCTCAAAGATGCTGATGCGACGGCTATATATGGTTCTCGAGGAGCTAATGGTGTTGTACTTATAACAACCAAAAAGGGTAAAGCAGGAAAAACACAATTCACAGCAAATGTATCTGGAGGACTAGCAAAAGTAACCCGGCTCATGGATTTGATGAATACAGAGCATTACCTGCAAATGCGAAGACAAGCATTTGTAAATGATGGTATAGCATATGGTCCAACAGATTATGATGTAAACGGTACATGGGATCAAAATCGTTATACCAACTGGCAGAAAGTGCTTATAGGTGGCACTTCAGAGATTAACGATGTACAGGCATCGTTATCAGGAGGTTCTTCCGGTACACAATTTCTCTTAAATGGTAATTTCCATAAAGAAACAACTGTATTTCCCGGAGATTACAATTACAGAAAAGGTAATCTGCTTGCAAATATGAACCATGAATCCGAGAATAAAAAATTCCAGGTCAATTTTTCTATGGGATATACCGCGCAACAGAATAATCAGCCGGGAATGGATATTACCCAACAAGGAATTCTTTTAGCACCTAATGCTCCGGCCTTATATGATCAGAAAGGTAATCTAAATTGGGAAAACAGTACATGGAATAATCCCATTAGTAGTTTGGAAGGGGAGTACATTTCGAGAACTAACGATCTTTTTGCTAATGGTTTGTTATCCTATAAAATCACTCCTTGTTTAATAGCCAAAACAAGTTTTGGCTTTACTGATACTCGTTTTAATGACAGTCGTACACAGCCCTCTACAATATATGACCCTGCTTACGAAGTTGGAAGCGAATTTTCATCGATATATGTCAATAACACCACAAGAAAATCCTGGATTATAGAACCTCAATTATCATGGTCTAAAAAAATAGGAAAAGGGAAAGCGGAAATTCTAATAGGCTCGACTTTCCAACAGCAAAACGCTACTCAACTCGTACAAGAAGCTAATGGATTTAGTAGCAATAGCTTGATTTATAATCTTTCTTCCGCTTTTAATGTCTTTGATTTGGTGCATAGTGAATCTGTTTATAGATATCAAGCCTTTTTTGGAAGAGTCAATTTTTCATGGAATGAACGTTATATTTTAAATTTTACAGGACGCAGGGATGGTTCAAGCAGATTCGGTCCAGGTAGGCAATTTGCCGCCTTTGGTGCCATAGGTACTGCCTGGCTGTTTTCGAATGAAAAGTTTATAAAAGAAAATTTTGATTCTCTAAGCTTTGGAAAATTTAGAGCGAGTTATGGCACTACTGGAAATGACCAGATTGGGGACTATCAATTTTTAAACACTTATGGGGCTACAGGAAATAATTATGGAGGTGTTATCGGTCTGGAACCAATACGATTGTTTAATCCCAATTTTGGATGGGAAATCAATAAAAAATTGGAGTTGGCAATCGAAACGGGATTTTTTAAAGACCGTATTTTTATAACGGTGGGATGGTACAGTAATAGATCTTCAAATCAATTGGTTGGCATTCCGCTTCCGGCAACAACCGGATTTAATTCCATCCAGGCAAACTTAGAAGCTACCGTTGAGAATAGGGGAATTGAACTTACTCTTAGAACAGTCAATTTTCAAAGACAATCCTTCAATTGGACAAGTAATTTTAATTTGACTATTGCTCGCAATAAATTACTCTCTTTTCCAGATCTTGAAGGATCAACTTATCAAAATCAGTTTGTAATTGGGGAGCCACTAAATATTAAAAAAGTATATCATTATACTGGAATCAATGCACAAACAGGTGTTTACCAGTTTGAAGATTACAATGCTGACGGTTTAATTACAGCCGTTGAAGATAAACAGGTAATACGTGATCTGAATCCGAAATATTTCGGAGGTCTTCAAAATACAATTACCTACAAAAAATGGCAGTTGGATTTTCTATTTCAATTTGTCAAGCAGCTAAACTATAGCGGATCATATGGTACAGGTCTACCTGGCACTATGACCAATCAACCAGCAACGGTGATGGACCACTGGCAAAATCCTGGAGATATTGCTAGCCATCAAAAGTATTCAACTGGAGTTAATAGCCAGGCAGTTGATGCATTTTATAAATATTATGCCAGTGATGCTATGATAATAGATGCCTCTTATGTTCGACTTAAGAATTTGTCTTTATCGTATAGCATGTCTGAGCAGGTGCTTAAAGGCGTAAAATGTAGACTGATATTTCAGGGACAAAATCTCTTTACGTTTACTTCCTTTAAGGGTGCTGACCCAGAGTCCAGATTTACTACAGCCCTTCCTCCATTGAAAGTTTTTACAACAGGGCTTCAGTTTACTTTTTAATCCTTTAATTCAAATATTATGGAAAAGAAATCAATTTTTCTATTTATCCAAGAGCGTGTAATAGAGATCTCATTTAATAACTTTCTTGTTGTATTGCTTGTATCAGGGATGATACTTACACAGGGCTGTGACAACTTTGTTGAAGTGGATCTTCCGTCATCCCAGCTCACCCAGAGTGGGGTTTTTGAAGACAGGGCTACTGCCAATGCTGCTATGGTGAGTATTTATGCCAAAATGCGAGATAGTGGTATCTTAAGTGGAAATCTTTCAGGGCTGTCCAATCAGATGGGAAATTATAGCGATGAACTAGTTTATTACGGCGATATTTCCGGTACCACTCGAGATTTCTACAACAATGCAATCCTGCCTTCCAATACAGAGGTTTTTAACTCATGGAGTAGCAGTTACAATCAGATTTATGCGGCAAATGCTATTATTGAAGCAGTAAGTGCTTCGAGTGCTCTGGGACTTAAAGATAAAAACCAATTAACAGCAGAGGCATTATTTGTTAGGTCCCTACTGCATTTTTATCTTTTGAATCTGTACGGAGATATACCTTATATAACCACAACCGAATATCAGAAAAATAGAGCAGCAAAAAAGATGCCCTGTGCCGAGTTGTATTCCTATATTATAAAAGATCTCGAATTGGCAGTAACACTATTGCCTGAAGAGTATGTTTCCAGTGATCGTATACGTCCCAATAAATCCGTAGCGATGGCTTTGTTGGCTAGAGCATATCTGTACAACAGACAGTGGGCAGAAGCAGCCAATGCCGCATCTTACCTATTAAACAATACCCAGACATACACTTGGCAAACTAATTTGAGCGACATGTTTTTGAAAGAAAGCACCACTACAATCTGGCAATTTAAGCCTCGTGTTGATGGACAAAACACGCAGGAAGGTGAAACGTTTATATTTACAGCAGGACCGCCGTCACTTGTGGCTCTAAGTACAAACCTTATAAATGCGTTTGAACCGGGTGATCAGCGCAAAGAATATTGGATAGCAAAAGTTACTACGGGTACTGATACTTGGTATCATGCCAATAAATACAAACAAAGATCAAATACTTCTGGTTCATTAGAATATTCTATAGTATTTCGTTTGGCAGAACAATATCTGATTCGAAGTGAAGCCCGCGCTGAGCAAGGAGATCTAGCAGGAGCAAAAGAAGATTTGGATAAAATCAGACATACGGCAGGTCTTGCAGGAACCACGGCTCTGAGTCAGTCCCAGATGCTTAAGGCTATACTTCAAGAAAGAAGAGTGGAATTCTTTACAGAATATGGACATCGTTTTTTTGATTTAAAAAGAGCAAATCATTTAGATGAATCGCTATCGCCATTAAAGACAGGGTGGGATACAACAGATAAGTTATTGCCGCTACCCGAGTCAGAGTTAATCCTTAATCCAAATTTAAAACCTCAAAATCCTGGTTATTAAAATAAGACTCTATTTTATGAAATACAATATAGATAAATTATTCCGAAGAATACCACTGATTGTCAGATGTACAATATTGGTCACTCTTTTGACACCGTCTTTTGGGTTTGCACAAGGTAATGCTAAAAAACAGCTTACAAAAGAGGACTATTCTTTATGGAGTAATCTTAGAGTGGGCAAACTTAGCCAAAGTGCAAAATGGGTAAGTTTTTCTCTTTTTTATGAAAGTGGCGAAGATACCCTATTTGTTAAAAATAGTACTGCAACCAAAACCTATAGTTTTCCTGGAGCAAGTAAAGGAGAGTTTATCGCTGATAATTGGTTTTCTGCGATGAGCTCTAAAGGGGAACTTGTAATTGTTGATTTGTTAACTTCAAAGCGAGAGATTAACGCAGAGGTAATCCGATATGATTTAAGAGTTGGAACAAAAGACATCATCCTTTTAAAAAAGAGGGCAGATGGCAAAAAAGATCTGGAACTAAAAAATGTAGTCACTAAGAAATCCCTGCTCTTAAAAGATATTGAAAACTATTGGTATAACTCAGGCAGAGATGCTGTGATCTATACGACAAAATCTGAAAACAATACAGCAATCGGGCTTTTTAATTTACGTGATAATACCACTACTATAATAAACAATAATCCTAACGCTTTTCAATATTCAGATATAGTTTGGCAAAAAGGCGGAAAGTCTATAGCTTTTTTACTACAGCCTTTGGAAGGTAGTAAAAGAATATACCGTACTTGCGTTGGGTACTATAGGTTAGCAGAGGATAAGTTTTATAGTTTTAATCCGTCTGCGCAGGATCATTTTCCTGAAGATATGGAAATAATCACATCTTCTTTTGCCTATCTCAGCATTTCGGAGGATGGCAAAAGAATATTTTTTGGACTAGAGAAAGCTGTAATTCCAGTGGATCTCTCACAGGTGCAGACTTGGAGTACAAAGGATAAATATCTTTATACTGCTAAAGTACAGATTGATGGTTGGGACAGAGCAGCAAAAGTAGCAGTGTGGTGGCCTGAGCGGAATAGTTTTAAGCGTATTACAGATAATGAATTTCCGAAATTGATGTTAAGCGCTGACCAAAAATATGCTTTTCTTTACAATCCTGAGCAATATGAACCGCAGGCAAACCGTGAAGCTCCTCTTGATATTTATATTTTGGATCTGGAAACAGGTACCCGCAAACTTTTGTTGCAGAATCAGTTGGGTAAGGAAGCGGCAATATCTATTTCTGTATATGAAAAATACATTGTTTATTTTAAAGACAGAGACTGGTGGGCTTATGATATAGTAAGTGGCCAGCACAAAAATCTTACTAAAGAGTTGGGGGTTTTCTTTTCAGATAACGAGTCAGATAGGCCGGAACAGGCCAGTCCTTTTGGTAATCCGGGATGGATACAAGGTGATAAAACTCTTTTTGTTTACGATAAATATGATATCTGGAGTATCGCAATAGATGGAAGATGTGCACTTCGATTAACTAGTGGTCGTGAAGAGAAAACCACTTACAGAATTGTTGCTCAATCAACCCAGCAGTCTTTCAAAATGAACTATGACGGAAGTTATAAAGGGGTATTTGAATCTAAAGACAGATTGCTGATCAAGGCCGAAGCGTTGGAATATACAGGCTATTGTTTTTGGGATAAAAAAGCTGGATTGCAGCCCTTGATAGACAAGATGATGTATACGAGTGAATTTATTGCATCAGCCAAGAATGATAGTTATGTTTATAAGGAAGAGAACTACAATTTATCGCCGAGATTGCTTATTAAAGAGAAATCAAATTCAAAAGTAAAAATGCTTTTTCAAAGCAATACGCAACAGGCAAAATACTATTGGGGATGTTCTAAACTAATTTCTTATACCAATTCCAAAGGAAGTATTTTAAATGGTGTCTTGTTCTATCCTGCAAATTATCTTGCTGGTGCAAAATATCCAATGGTAGTGCAAGTCTACGAAAAGCAATCCAAAGAATTGTATCGCTTTGTAAATCCATCACAGAAAAACCCGACAGGATTTAATATTGCTAATTTTAATTCAAAAGGATACTTCGTTTTTTTGCCTGATATTGTTTATCAAGTTGGGGACCCGGGATCTTCGGCGGTAGATTGTGTTGTTTCAGCAACTAAGCACGTTATTGGCAGTGAATCGTCTATTGATAGTACCCGTATAGGTCTTATAGGTCACTCTTATGGTGGATATGAAACAGATTATATCATCACGCAAACCAATATGTTTAAAGCCGCAGTGGCAGGTGCTGCTATTACCGATTATGTAAGTGGTTATCTTTGGGCAACATGGGGATTTGAAAAACCTAATTTTTGGCAGTATGAATTTGGGCAACTAAGGATCGGGAGATCTCTGTATGAAGATTTCGCGTCGTATCTGAGAAACTCACCAATTTACCATGCCCATAAAGTGAACACACCGTTGTTGTCATGGACAGGCGAAAAGGATAGTCAGGTGCATTATTATCAGAGTATTGAATTTTATCTGGCCCTAAGACGCCTTGGAAAAATACATACGATGCTGCTCTATCCAGGAGAAGGTCATGTGCTTATGGATAAAAAAAATCAAAAAGATCTGACCCGGCGAATTGAAGATTGGTTTGACTATTACTTAAAAGGGAATATAAAGCCTGAGTGGCTCTAAAACAATAGGATTTGATAAAAAAAACAATGCAGCTCCATTTGGAGCTGCATTGTCATTATACAAGCAATAGCCTTATGGTCTAAAAACCGGTACAACACATTGATTGGCCGAATTTTTACCAAATAACTGGGCGCCACCTGCTGTGAGTCCTACGGTACAAACAAATCCGTTACTGTCTGTAGAACACATATCACGCTGCTCACAAGATGTTCCTTGTGGGTTCAGTTTGATGTACCCTTGAATTGGTGTAGCTGCTTTAGAACGCACATTCATGGCATGGGAGGTAAAAGCACTAGCTATTGCAAGAGCAAATACGGCAACAGGTAGAACCTGTTTTGAAAATTTTGTTTTCATGATTTATAATTTAATATGTTAGCGACCTACTCTTTTACAGGTTTTCGGTCTTTTCCCTGACACTGCAGTATATTTTCATGATGAGATTTTATTTTTGACTTTTATTTTTATAGGCACTCGTTAGCCTTTTATTTAATTTGTAATGGACCATATACTTTCCAATAAAACCGTAGAAATTATCATTGAGAACAAAAAAGTTCTTCAGTCTTTGGTTTTTGATATGATAGATATAAAAACTACCTTTATAAAAATTGGTATTAAGGTCGTAGATATCAATAATACTGGCATCCTTCCACATTTCAGCAGGTTCATATTTACCTAATAATGCTGAATTGACAAACAACAAATTTTTAAATACGCTACTTGTTTTATTGACTAGTAAAGGAGGAGCTGCCAATTTTATTTCCTGCCTGCTGGCAACTGTCGTCACTTTGATATGGGCTTTATTGACCGTATCTATTGTCTTACCGCGATAGCTCAGATTAAGATACTTATCAGTTACAATAAATTCATTGCGATACAGGTAAATGTAGATCAGCCTTTGAAGATCTTTGTCGTAATTGAGTGTTCCGTCGACATCGAAAATTCCATCTATTTGTTTCTGTAATAATTTTGCATTAAAAATTACCTGTGGTTTGTCTCCAAATTGAAGTGATCCCAGTATGCTTTCGCCTTTTGTATTGGAATTGGAACGAAATGCCAAGTTAATTGAATCCATGAGTTGATAATGAGAAAAAGTATTGCTTCCATTCCATTTTACAGATGCCTTCCAGTCTTTTATCAGACCTTTATAAATAACAGGAACCGAACCGTCGATAAGATAAAAATTGGGAGATAAAACACGAACCTGAACAGATTGGAATGGAAAATCAATTCGATTTAGATGAACCTTAAAATCATCTCTTTTTTGCAAGGTGCTGTTAAATGCTGTGATTCGTAAAGGAGCTGTATAATTCCCCAAGTATATCTTTTCTTTCGTGGCTCCAGCAAAATAATAAGAACTAAACTGAAGGTCAATTTCTCCTACTTTTACAGCATTGCCAGGAAAACGACGTACAAAATTATTTCGATGCTCAATGATGTCTTCTGATAGGATAAAAAGAAATGCAACAATACCAATACTAAAAAAAACAGTTATTGATAAAGCACTGGCAAGAACAGCAGGCTTTGAAATGAGATGCGTTTTTGGCATCATACCGGCCAGTATCAGAATACCTGCTGCTGCCAGAATTATGAAAACTGAATTAAAAATTAAATGTTCCCTCCATCCCATTTTTTCCAAAATGCCTCCACAGGAACACGGAATAAAAGAACTGTAGTTTAGAATAATATAGATATATGCAGTAAACATAATCATAAGACTAAAAGATGCAAAGAGCCCTATTAATCTCCATTTTTTTGACATGACAAGTAATGCAATGAACAACTCTGCTAATGGGACTATCCAGACAATGAAACCTGCAAAAGCACTTAATAAAGGTGACTGTCCTAATTGTACTCGGAAGTTTTCAAAGTCAAGCAATTTACTTACTGCTGCATAAACAAATAAAGATGTATACAATATACAAACGGTGTTGATGAT
The DNA here is from genome assembly GCF_050267765.1 of Flavobacterium sp. NPDC079362. Classification (NCBI taxonomy): domain Bacteria; kingdom Pseudomonadati; phylum Bacteroidota; class Flavobacteriia; order Flavobacteriales; family Flavobacteriaceae; genus Flavobacterium; species Flavobacterium sp. NPDC079362. The sequence goes on from NZ_JBNNFM010000006.1 coordinate 198,404, forward strand.
TATATTTTTAATTACTATACTTAATCTCATGTTTTCTGATTGTTAAGTTGACTATAATTGTAAAATGTTTAGATCATTCTGATTTTTTCCCTATATAAATCGTGAAATTTAAAATTTTAGTAAACTCAAAAAAATAGAACCATTTTGATTACGATTCATTTCTTTGAAGCTGGAGCGAAAACAAAATTACAACAGGTTGTTCTACAGGTTGTTACCGAAAACAGGCTAAAACTTTTAAAAAAGAGGCTTTTTTCATTGCTAATAAGATAAAAAGAAGCGTTTTTCTTATTTTTCATTAGAGCTATTTGTTTAGTGTTTAAAAATTAACTGTATTTATACCTTTTTTGATGGAAGAAAAATATAGTTTTATCACGCTTATTTGTAATTGTATTTCTATTAGAAATGACTTTTTAATTATGAATTGATTTATGGGATTATTTTTTGTTGAAAAGCGATCCACTATTTAACAACATTATACCAAAAACAAGTAAAGTTATTTCTCAAAAGGCTTTTTGTAGTTAAAACTTTAAAGTGATGGCTCTGAAATAAAATTGATATTTCTTATTTCCGATTTCATTATCTAGAAAAAAGAAATATCAATTACTTACACAGGCTGGGAGAAACTTTACTTAATATAATTTAAAAATGAAGATAATATTTGTCTTTTAGAAATTTGCATAATTAGGAGCTGTAGGCAGAAGTCTAAAAAGAAATAATTAGTAGACTGTTGGGCTACAGAAAATAACAAAACTAGTAACCAATATAAACTTACGGAAATTGCAAAAGTGCTAGGTTTAACTTTGGAAGGAATTAAGAATTTTTTCAGAAGAAGTTATTTTTAATATTATTGGTCGTATAGATAATGACAATGATAATACTTTAGTAAATTCAAATATTAAAATCAGCTAGCTTTCATTGAGCTTGCTAAACTGATATAGCTTTATGAATGTTTACTTCATGTTAAAAAAGAGAAGCGGAATATTTATGAAAACTCATAAAAGAAAATAAATATTTTTGTAAAAACAGATATTAAAAGTAGAGAAAGAGGGATCCTAAGATTTTTTAAGTTGTAAAGCTACTTGGAATTTAAAATCTGGAAGCTAGTTTAATAAAAATTGTAACAATATTTTTCTTATGTTTGTTTCTTAACCAAAACATAAATTAGACATGGAAGAAAATTCAGTTTTCGAGAAATTTGAGTTACAGCTCGATCAATCTTCAAAAGATTTTTTGAAGGAAACCGTTAAATGGGCATATTTTTTAGGAATAGTAGGATTCGTTGGCATTGGATTAATATTGGTGTTTGCAATTTTTGCAAGTGCAATTTTTGCTACACTAGGAAGTTCGATACCAGGAATGGCGGCTTATGGCAGTTCTTTTGGCGTAGTGATAACTTTTATATATATTATATTTGGTGCAATTTATTTCTTTCCGGTTTACTATCTTTTTAAATTTGGTGCAAATGGAAAAAAAGCTTTTAGAGACAATGATAATGTAGCATTAACGGCTTCTTTTGGTTACTTAAAATCGCATTATAAATTCATTGGGATTTTTATGATTGCAATTCTCGTATTGTACGGATTACTATTTGTACTTTCTATGTTTGGAGCTTTATTAGGAAGATAAAATGAAACTTTAAAAATTCCAAATTCTAAACAATTGATAGAATCAATACTATTGGTTTAATTGGGATTTGGAATTCTAAAAAGTTTGAATTTGCTATAAAACAAAAAAGTCCTGAGATTCTCAGGACTTTTTTGTTTTATGTAGTTGTCTATTGCTTTTGTTCTTCTTTTTTAATATCGGTAACATACTTGGTTAGTTTTTTCCCGTAAAGCGACTGTGCTACTTTTGGAGTCATCGATTTCTGGATTGTATCAAGGAATTTTACATTGATATCGTAGATCTCCGATAAAGCAATATAAGGTGCTATTTCGTGATCTTTATTGTTAAGCGCAAAGTTTGTTGCGTACAGGTATTTTCTTTTAGTGTTAGACTCTTGTTTTTTGTCTATACTGTCAATAGCTTTTTGGTCTTGTCTTTTTATTGCCTTAAATCTTGACTCAACCATAGAAAGGCTTTCGTCATTAAAACGAGAATTTATTTTTTTGTATTCATTATATAATTCCTGATTTTTAGATCCGGTAATTTTTGCACCGTAAATAAAGTTATCTAAGTTGGTGTCGATATTGATATTTCCGGGCTCAGCAAAAAATAAAATATTATTGTCTAATGAATTAGTAACTCCGCGGTCTAGATATAAATAAAGTACTTCTGGAGACTCTAATTTTATGTTACTTTCAAAAGATGAATCTCCGTCTATTTTAATGCTGTCGATAGCTACAAGAGAAGTGTCAACGATTCTTTGAATGTATAAAGTTCCGTTTTTTAATCCTTTTATATTTCCTGTAAGGTGCAAACTGTCGGTTGATTCTTTTTTGCTACAAGAGGCTAATAGTGCGAGAGTAACAAAAGCAATAATTGATTTTTTCATTGGTTTTTTAGATTTTGCTGCAAAATAAAGAAAATAGTTTGAATGTAATGATGTCGTGTTTAAATTTTGCGAAAAATAAATTCCAGTCCATTTTACAACAGAGATTCTTTTGTTTATAAAGTAAAAGCATAAAAAAAATCCTGTAAGCAACGCCTACAGGATTTTAGAATATTTATTAGACTAAAAAAATTATTTAATCATCTCAAAACTTCTTTTTACAAAAGCAGTTAAAGCTTCTCCTTTTAATAGGTTTTGCGATAATTTTGCTAAGTCTAAAGCTTGTTTTACCAAGTGTTCCTGATGTGTTTTGTCTTCAGTGTTCAAAATGCTGGTTGCCAAATCTGAATTGGTATTTACAATCAGATTGTACATTTCCGGCATATTTCCCATTCCAAACATTCCGCCACCACCAGATTGACTCATTTCTTTCATTCTACGCATAAATTCTGGTTGCGTGATGATAAACGGAGCCGCCTGACTGTCCATAGCTTCCAGTTGAACACTGTATGCTTTAGGAATATAAGATTCTAATGAAGTTTTTAGTGTTTCTTTTTCTTCATCAGATAATTTAGAAATCGTGTTTTCGTCCTTTTTGATTAAGTTATCAATATGGTCAGAATCTACACGAACAAAAGTTACATCTTTATTATCACCTTCAATTTTTTGAATCAAATGTGAGATAATCGGAGAATCTAAAAGTAATACTTCGTATCCTTTTTCTTTTGCTGTTTCAATATAAGAGTGCTGTGCATCTTTGTTTCCAGCATAAAGAACTACTAATTTTCCGTCTTTATCCGTTTGGTTTTCTTTCAGTTTCTCTTTTAATTCTTCAAGAGTAAAGTAAGTGTCATCAACCGTTGGATACAGTACAAATGCACCGGCTTTTTCGTAGAATTTATCGTCAGAAAGCATTCCGTATTCTAAAACGATTTTAATGTCATTCCATTTAGCTTCAAAATCCGCGCGATTTTCGCTGAACAATGTTTTTAATTTATCTGCTACTTTACGGGTAATGTAGTTTGAGATTTTCTTCACTGCACCATCAGCCTGCAATCCAGAACGAGAAACGTTCAAAGGAATGTCCGGTGAATCAATAACTCCTTTTAGCATCGTCAAGAATTCAGGTACAATTCCTTCTACGTTATCGGTAACGTAAACCTGGTTTTGGTACAATTGAATTTTGTCTTTCTGAATTTGCATATCAGATCCTAACTTAGGGAAATATAAAATTCCTGTTAAGTTAAATGGGTAATCTACATTTAAATGAATGTGGAATAACGGATCTTCAAATTGCATTGGATACAACTCTCTGTAGAAGCTTTTGTAATCTTCATCAGATAATTCAGTCGGTTGTTTAGTCCACGCTGGATTAGGGTTGTTGATGATATTATCTACTTCAACTTCAGTAAAAATATTATCTACATCTTCAGGAGCAACTTCTTCTCCCTTTTTTTGTTCTATTTTTTCTTTTCTTGTTCCGAATTTAATCGGAATAGGCATAAACTTGTTGTATTTGTTTAATAATCCGCTGATTTTTGAATCTTCAAGAAATTCAAGAGAATCCTCGGCAATGTGCAAGATGATTTCTGTACCACGTGAAGTTTTGTCAGCCGGCTCTAAAGTAAATTCAGGGCTTCCGTCACAAGTCCAGTGTGCAGCTGGCTCATCTTTGTATGATTTAGTAATAATTTCTACTTTTTCTGCAACCATAAACGCAGAATAGAATCCCAGGCCAAAATGACCAATGATTCCCGAATCTTTAGCAGAGTCTTTGTATTTATCAAGGAACTCTTCGGCTCCTGAAAAAGCAACCTGGTTAATGTATTTTTCAACTTCATCAGCTGTCATACCTAATCCCTGGTCGATAATGTGAATCTTTTTTCCCTCTTTGTCAATTTTGATTTCAATAACAGGGTTTCCGAATTCTACTTTGGCTTCGCCAATGCTTATTAAGTGTTTTAATTTTAAAGTAGCATCAGTTCCGTTCGAAATCAATTCACGTAAGAAAATTTCGTGATCGCTATACAAGAACTTTTTGATTAAGGGAAAGATGTTTTCTACTGAAACATTAATTTTACCTGTTGTCATATTTTTATAATTTTTTAGTTTAATGTGATGAGTATCATTTCTTCAAATAGAATACCAATTGTTTTTTGAGTGACAAAATGGCGTAAGTGTTAATTTTGAAAGAAAATAATCGGATTCTGGAACAAAAGATATTCCTATGAATTGTATCTTTGTGGTATAATAATTGTTAAATGGGTAAGTATTAACTTAAATAATGTACAAAATGAAGAAAATTATTTTCATTTGCATGATTGCCACAATGTTTTTTGCGTGCAAATCAGCTTCGTCTACAACAGCTTCAACAGAAGCAACAACGCTATCGACTAAACTTGACCGACCAAGCCAGGTTGCTCTTAAAGGAAATTGGGTTTTAACCAATGTATCTTATCCTGGTTCTGAGTATATCAAAGTAAACTCTTTTGATCTTGCAGATTCTAAATGTTTTATTGGTAGTACATGGAATTTTATTTCAAATAATAATAAGGGAAGTATGGCTCTGACAGCGCCAAGTTGTACTGCATTTAATTCTCCTATTGTATGGAGTATTAACAATCAGGGTATGTTTGTACTTAAAATTCTTGATGCTGGTATAAAAGCAAAAAAAGTTAGAGACGGATACTTACTTAAAGTAGCGGGATTGACTGATAATTCATTTCAATTGATCGATAACATCAATGTTGGTGGACAAGTTAAGGATGTGACTTACCAATTTCAGAGAGCTAATTAATATTAAAAAGATAAAAACATGAGAAAAATAACAGTTTTAGGTTTGAGTAGTTTACTTGTATTAGTAAGTTTCTTTACAAGTTGCGATTCAGTGAAAAACGCTAATAATACACAAAAAGGTGCCGGAATTGGAGTAGTTGCCGGTGGTCTTATTGGTGGTATTTTAGGAAATAATTTAGGACGCGGTGGAAATGCTGCTTTAGGAGCTGCTATTGGAGCTGCTGTAGGTGGTGGAACTGGTGCTCTTATTGGAAACAAAATGGATAAACAAGCCCGTGAAATCGATCAGGCTTTACCAGGTGCATCTGTAGAAAGAGTAGGAGAGGGTATTCACTTAACTTTAAATGAGAATTCTGTTCGTTTTGATACTAATAAATCCACTTTGACTCCTCAGGCAAAAGCAAATTTAGACAAATTAGTACCTGTATTCAATGAATACGGAGATACTGATATTCAAATTTTTGGTTATACTGATAATACAGGAAAACCAGAATATAACCTGACGCTTTCAGGACAAAGAGCTGCTTCTGTGCAAGCTTATTTAGTTGCAAAAGGATTAAAATCAAGCCGATTCAAAACTTCAGGTTTAGGAATCGCTGATCCAATTGCTACAAATGATACTCCGGAAGGAAGAGCTCAAAACCGTCGTGTAGAATTTTCTATTACTGCAAATGACAAAATGGTAAATGATGCAAAATCTGAAGCTGGAAAATAAGTTTCAAACGCAATAAAATTTCTTAAAAGCTGTTTCATAATTGAAGCAGCTTTTTTTTGACTTTAGAAATTAAACATTGTAAATTTGTGCTTTCAAATACAACCCATGCTCGACATTCAAAATATCTCTTTTACGTATACCGACAGCCCTGTTATAAAAAACGTTTCTTTTACCATAAATAAAGGCGAAAATATTGCTATTATTGGCGAAAGCGGCTGCGGAAAAAGTACGCTCCTTAAACTTATTTATGGTTTGTATAACTTAGATGATGGCAAGATTTTTTATAATGAAAAGCCAATTTTAGGTCCTAAGTACAATTTGATTCCCGGAATGCCTTATATGAAATATCTGGCCCAGGATTTTGATTTGTCTCCTTTTGAAACGGTAGCTGAAAATGTTGGAAAATTTCTTTCGAATGGTTTTGCGAATATGAAAAAACTTCGCGTTCAGGAATTGCTGGAAATGGTCGAAATGGAAGCATTCTCGAATGTAAAAGCAAAATTTTTAAGTGGAGGTCAACAACAAAGAGTGGCATTGGTAAGAGTTTTGGCTTTAGAGCCTGAAGTAATTTTACTGGATGAACCTTTTAGCCAAATTGATGCTTTTCGTAAAAATGCTTTACGAAGAAACTTGTTCAGGTACTTAAAACAAAAAGGGATTACGTGTATTATTGCAACACACGATAGTACAGATGCACTATCATTTGCAGATGAGGCAATCGTCATGCGAAACGGAGAAGTCCTTGCAAAAGGGGATCCGGTAAAAATCTATGAAGATCCGGAAACTAAATATGTAGCATCACTTTTTGGAGAAGTAAATGAAGTTCCTACTCATTTGATGCTTTCTTATGAAGATCAAACCCATAAAACTTTAGTTTATCCGCATCAGTTCAAAATGGTTGCAGAATCAAATTTGCAGGTAAAAATAAGAAGAACTTATTTTAGAGGAAATCATTTTCTAATCGAAACTGTTTATAAAAGACAGCTAATATTTTTTGAAAGTGAAATTGATTTGCCTTTAGATCAGGAGATATTTTTAGGATTAAATTATTTATAATTAGAGAATTGGTTTAACTATAAGAGGTTGTCTGAAAAGACGACCTCTTTCTTTTATTATACTAGTAGATTTACAGAGTGTTTCTTGAAAAATGTAAATTTGGGCTAAAATGGTCTT
>NZ_JBNNFM010000007.1:0-178339 GCF_050267765.1 Flavobacterium sp. NPDC079362
TAATGCTCGGATGGTGAAATTGGTAGACACGCTGGACTTAAAATCCAGTGAACAGCAATGTTCGTGCGGGTTCAAGTCCCGCTCTGAGTACTAAAAACTTCAATTGGCTTTGCTAATTGAAGTTTTTTTTTTGCTTAAAAATGAAAATTTGGAGATCGATGCAAATAGACGATCAAACGAAAAAGTTGAGGATTAACCAAAAGTGGGATCAAACGTTAAAGTTGATGATTTCTGAAAACGGTGGTTCTATTGATCTCTGCTTGCGTTAGGGATGGGAGTGATATCCTTTTGGGAGACATTAGATTTTCTGTAAACACTAAAATGTCATCTCGCAAAAGATATAACGTACAGCCCGACCCGTAGGGAAACGCCCATATTCTTCGATTGATTGGATCTATTTGATGTGTTTTTATGAATCTTAAAATTTTTCTTTGTCAACATCGTTTATAAACTGAATTACACCATTCATAAAAACTTTTTGATCGTCCCACATTGCTAAATGACTTCCGTTTGGGCAGTATAAATAACGTCCTTTTTTAACTAATTTACTCTGCTCTTCCATTGCTTTTGGGTCCATTGTGTCATACTTGGCTCCAATCATTAGGGTTGGGATTGTAATTTCGTGTAGACGATTTTTAATATCCCATTTGGCTAAGCGTCCACTAATACCAAATTCGCTTGGTCCCTGCATTATGGTATAAATCTCATTATTAATATGTTTGCTGGCACGATTTAACCCATCAGGCCATTCTTTTAATCGGCAAAGATGTTGTTGGTAATAGTTTGGAATCAGTAATTCCATATATTTGGGATTGCTGAAATCTTTTTTAGCTTCTAAAGCCCTAATTTCGGCTAAAATTTCAGGTTTCATTTGTTTCGCTAATACTTCGTCTGCATATTTTCCGTAATCTGGTGCGCTTGCCATCATGTTTGCGACTAGTAAAGCTTTCATATTTTGCTGATATTTTAGTGCATATTCCATAGCGAGAATTCCGCCCCAGGAGTTACCTAATACATAAAAATTATTTTTATCAGCACCAATGGCTTTACGTACTTGTTCTACTTCTTCTACAAAACGTTCCGTTGTCCATAAGCTGCTATCTTTAGGCTGATCACTATAGTAAGATCCTAATTGATCATATTCGTAAAATTCAAAACCTTCACGTTGAAAAAAAGTTTCAAAACATTCCATATACTCATGTGTCATAGCGGGGCCGCCATGCAACAATAATACTTTTATCTTGGGATTTGTACCAAAACGTTTGGTCCAAACGTTAAATTCTCCGATGGGTGTTTTTATTGGAATCATTTTCACACCTGCCGATTCTACTTTGCTACTTTGTTGATAGGTAAAATAATTGGAGAGTGTCGTTGATTTTGTTTCATTTTTACAGGAAAATGTTAGCAACGAAACCATAATGATGATGAAGTATTTCATATTGTTTTTTAAATGGTTATGAATTTGTATTCAGCTAAATCAGTTGTATTATTTTTTTTTCTCAAGGAAAAGAATAAGCAAAGACATCAAAATCTGCATTATTAAAATGAAAGTTGCTAACCTTGTGCATTCCCATTTTTTCATGAGCTTTTAAAGAAGCTTCGTTGTCATTTTTGATAAATAAAATTCCTTCGCGATTTGGTTCTAAACGTAATAGTTCTTTAAATAAGAGTTGTGCTAATCCTTTTCCTCGTTGATTTTTGCTAACACAAATAGGTCCGTAAATATAAGAATTTTCAGTTCCGGTGTAAGATGCTGACATTGCATTGACAATTGGCACATCTCTTTTGTTATTAACTTGCTGAGATGTTGTTAATAGAAAACCTACAATTTCATCATTAATAACAGCAATTATCTGAGGCATATCGGTCATCATTTCTTCAATTTGTTTTGCCGATAATCCTCCTGATAATGTACCGCCTTGCGAAGTTTGATTTGCTTCCTGAAGTTTTATTATTCCGTCTAAATCGTCAGGGGTTGCAGTTTTTATAGAAATAGATTTTTGCATAAGTTTATTATTTATAGGTCATTACAAGGTAATCAATCTGTTTTTAAAAATAATAGAGGTTTTTTAAATAAGTTTGAATGATTTTCTTTGTTGTTAATTAGCAAAAGAATAGCCTTAATTTAAATATTTATATAGCTAAAAATTATCCTGATGAAAAAATAACGCATATCGATTATGGTTATAAAGATCTTGATGCCAATTTTGCAAATGATATCGATTTAGAGTTTACTAAAGAGGGCAAATTTATATAAAGCAAAAAATAAATATTTTAGAAATTATCGAATATGTAATGTTTTTTACTGAAATTATTTTTGAGATTAGATCTTAGGATTCTAATAATTAATAAAAAGCAATGTAAATTTTAGAAAGATCATCTTGTGGGAAAATAGTTTATATTTACATCTCTTATTATTGATTTCATGGAAGAAAATAAACATGTAACGATTTACGATATTGCTGAGCGATTAAATCTGGCTACATCGACTATTTCGCGAGCTTTGAAAGATCACCACACTATAAGTGATAAAACGATAAAGAAAGTAAAAAAAGCGGCTGAAGAAATGGGTTTTGTGCCCAATACCTTAGCAGCAGGTCTGCGTGGAAATAAAACAAAAACTATTGGTGTTTTAATTCCAACTGTTACCCAGCCTTTTTTATCTTCTTTAATTAGCGGTATCGAAATTACAGCTCAAAAATCGGATTATACAGTAATTATCATGCAATCACATGATTCTTATTACGAAGAGGTCAATATGGCTAAGTCGTTATATAGTAATCGTGTGAGCGGAGTAATTTGCTCCCTGGCTATGGAAACGAGAGATACATCTCACTTTCAGCAATTTTCTAATAATAATATTCCCCTTGTATTTGTAGACAGGGTTCCAAAGGATTATAATACTTTTAGAGTTGTTATCGATAATTATACTGCTGGTTATAAGGCTACTAAACATCTTATCGAACAAGGTTGTATTCGTATTGCACATTTAACTGCAGGATCAGAATTTGGAAATCTTTATAACGAACGAAAAAGAGGTTATATAGAAGCTCTAAAAGATCATAATTTACCGATTGATGAAGAACTAATCATTAATTTAAAGACTGTAACATACGAAGAAGGGGTAAAGGCGAGTAATCAACTATTTGATTTAGATCCAATTCCGGACGGACTTTTTGCTCCGGGAGATATTATTGCGGTTAGTGCTGTACAAACGGCAAAAAAGAGAGGGATCAAAGTACCGGATGAAATCGCTATTATTGGTTTTAATAATGACCCAATATCACAAATTATTGATCCTAATATTTCGACTATTACACATCCTGCTGAAAAAATGGGAAAAGCTGCGGCTGAAATTATTATCAAAAATCTGAAATCCCAAAAAAGTGACGATGCTAAGGAAATTACTTTTTTAAATACAGAAGTACTTGCCAGGGAATCTTCTGATAAAAAGAAGTCTTTAGGAACTGAAGTAAAGTAATATTATGCATACAATCACACTTCCTGATGAATTGAATTTAGAAAATTCGCAGTTGGTTCATGTTTTTGATTACAGCAGTTCAAAAGAAATTTCTAGGCAGCAAATCATTTTAAATCAAAATATTTTTAGTTTTCTAATTGAAGGAACAAAAGAGGTTATTTTTGATGATTCGGCGCTATCAATAGATAATTCGAGGTTTCTTGTGATGAAATCAGGGAATTGCCTGATGACCGAAAAACTTTCGAGTGGTTCCGATTACAGAAGCGTAGTTTTATTTTTTACAAATGAAATACTGTCAAAATTCATTCGGAAAATTGAATTGGGTAAAATCGAATCATTCGAATATAAATCAGTTTATGCTTTTGAATATGATGAATTTCTAAAGCGTTTTGTGTACAGTTTGATTGATATTACGAAACTGTCAAAAGATCTTCAAAAGAAGATTCTGGAAGTTAAGTTTGAAGAAATTATGCTATATCTAACGGAAAAATACGGAATGGAATTTCTTTATTCTTTAACTGTAAATAGCGATAATGCCGCGCAAAAGTTTATTCACATTATTGAGAATAGCCATTTGAGTAAATTAACTTTAAAAGAATTGGCTTTTTTGTGTAATATGAGTGTGTCGACATTCAAGAGAGAATTTGAAAAACATTATTCAGAATCGCCGATAAAATGGTTTCAGAATAAAAGATTGGAATTTGCACATTATTTATTACAACAGGAACAAAAAAATCCATCTGAAGTTTATTTTGAAGTTGGTTACGAAAATTTATCAAGCTTTACACAGGCTTATAAATTAAAGTACGGTGTAACGCCAAAACATCACCAGAAAAATTGAGCTTCCAGCCATACTTTTTGATCCTTTCTCTACAGATTATTTTATCCTGCCAGATCTAAATTTGCTTAAAATTTTAATTCAAAATAAAATGAAAAAAGTAAATTTAATTTTGGTACTATCCTTAATTTTTACCACCACAATTTTTGGTCAAAAAACATTTACCTTAACGAGCAAAGATTTAGGAGGAGAAGCTTCTAAGGTTCAGGAATTCAACGGATTTGGCTGTTCAGGCGAAAATCAATCGCCGCAGTTGTCATGGAAAAATGCTCCGGAAGGAACAAAAAGTTTTGCTATAACTATGTATGATCCTGATGCGCCAACCGGAAGCGGATTTTGGCATTGGGTCGTATTTGATATTCCTTCAAATGTAAATGAATTGGTCACCAATGCGGGAACAAAGAGTAATTTAATTCCTAAAGGAGCTGTTCAAAGTATTACAGATTACGGTATTAAAGGATTTGGAGGACCTTGCCCGCCGGTAGGTCATGGATTTCATGCGTATATCATAACGGTTTATGCACTTAAAACAGATAAACTGGGAACGGATGAAAATACAAATCCTGCAGTAGTAGGGTTTAATCTTTGGAATCAGACATTAGCGAAAGCGAGTATCGTGGCTTATTACAAAAGATGAAAATTTAAATTTTAAATGATATAGTTTCAAGGTGTTTCAATCTTGGATTTCACCATGCTAAAGCAGGATAGTTTTTTAAATTATCCTGCTTTTATTTGTTATAAAAATATTTTTTCTGAAAAAAAGTCAACTAAAATTTTTTTCTTAAATAACAATCCTATATTTTTACGCAACCGATTGCAATTGTTGTTTTATTTGCAATAATGTATTTTTTAGATTAAAATTTTATTAAATGCTTTGTCAAAACGTAAAATACTAATTCTTTCAAAATGAGATTTCAAAGAATAAAAATTTAAATAAAATGACTTCATTAAGATTTATTTTCTCGTTTCTTTTGATTTCCTTTTCAGCTTTTGCTCAGAAGGATTACAAATTGTGGCTTCAATATGATAAGATTACAAATCCTGAGGTCTTTCAGCAATATAATTCGGCTATTGAAGGAATAGTTTCTATGGGAAGTTCTCCAACTTCAAAAATTTCTTTGAGTGAGTTGGAATCGGCTTTGAGAAATATGATGGGAGATAAAAAAATAGAAATCAAATCCAGAATAGAAGGAGGAAATAATATTATAATTGGTTCTAAGTTATCTTTAAACTCAGATGCTCAAAAAGTTGTAGCATCTGATTTCGGAAAAATAAATGACGAGGGTTTTATCATTAAGTCTGTTTTATTAAAGAATAAACAGCAAATAATCATTACGGGAAATAATGATGTGGCTGTTTTATATGGTGTTTATAGTTTTTTAAGATTACTGCAGACTAATAAACCGATCACAAATCTTAGCATAGTTGATTCGCCAAAAATTAACATTAGAATCTTGAATCATTGGGATAATTTAGACAGAACTATCGAGCGCGGTTATGCAGGTTTTTCTTTATGGAACTGGCAGAAATTACCTGATTTTGTAGATCAGCGTTATATTGATTATGCAAGGGCGAATGCTTCAATTGGGATTAACGGAACGGTTTTAACCAATGTAAATGCAAATGCTTTGATCCTGACACCACAATATTTAGAAAAGGTCGAAGCATTGGCCAATGTATTCAGACCTTACGGAATAAAAGTATATTTAACAGCGCGTTTTTCGGCACCAATTGAAATTGGCGGTTTAAAAACAGCAGATCCAAAAGATGTTACCGTTGCGAATTGGTGGAAAGATAAAGCAAAAGAAATCTATAAAAAAATTCCTGATTTTGGAGGATTTCTTGTAAAAGCAAATTCTGAGGGTCAGCCGGGACCGCAAAATTACGGAAGAGACCATGTTGATGGCGCTAATATGCTTGCGGACGCCGTAGCTCCTTTTGGAGGAGTAATTATGTGGAGAGCGTTTGTGTATTCTGAACATGATGCAAATGACAGAGCGAAACAAGCGTATGCTGAATTTCAGCCTTATGATGGAAAATTTAAAGACAATGTAATTGTTCAGGTAAAAAATGGAGCGATCGATTTTCAGCCCAGAGAACCTTTTCATCCGTTATTTGGTGCGATGCCAAAAACACCTTTAATGATGGAGTTTCAGATTACGCAGGAATATTTGGGTTTTAGCACGCATTTGGTTTATCTGCCAAAATTATTTCAGGAAGTTTTAGAATCAGATACCTATCAAAAAGGAAAAGGTACCACGGTTGCCAAAGTAATTGATGGCTCTTTCAATCCGCACAAGTTAACCGGAATTGCTGGAGTTGCAAATATAGGTAATGATATAAACTGGACGGGACATCCTTTTGCGCAGGCAAATTGGTACGGCTTCGGGAGATTGGCATGGAATCCGTATTTAGATTCTGAAAGTATTGCTGATGAATGGTTGCGATGTACTTTTTCGAACAATGAAAACTTTATTAAACCGGTAAAAGAAATGATGATACAATCAAGAGAAGCTGTAGTTAACTACATGACACCGCTTGGTTTGCACCATATTATGGATACGGGACATCATTATGGGCCGGGTCCTTGGGTTAGTAATTTATCAAGGCCGGAATGGAATCCGACTTATTATCATAAGGCTGATAAAAACGGAATTGGTTTCGACCGGTCAAAAACAGGAACAAATGCTACCGCACAATATGCATTAGAAGCAGCAAAAATATTTGATAATCCTGAGACTTGTCCTGAGCAGGATTTATTATGGTTTCATCATGTTTCCTGGGATTTTAAATTGAAAAATGGTCAGACACTTTGGAACGGATTAGCCTTAAAATATCAAGAAGGTGTAAATCAGGTTCAGGAAATGCAAAATACCTGGAATAATATGGATAAGTATATTGACAAGGATCGTTTTAAGGAAGTTCAGATGTTGTTAGAAATTCAATATAAAGAGGCAAATTGGTGGCGGGATGCTTGTTTGCTTTATTTTCAGCAATATTCAGGTAAAGAATTACCTGTAGGAGTAGAGAAGCCAACACAAACATTAGAATATTTCAAATCATTAAAATTTCCATATGCACCCGGAAATTAATTTTAGAAAATAAAAAACATGAATACAAAAACGGCAATTGTAACCGGAGGAAATTCGGGTTTAGGTTTCGCAACCGCAAAGAAATTATGTGATAACGGAATCAAAACCTATATCATTGGCAGATCAAAAGAAAAGACAGAAGAAGCATGTAAGGAAATTGGCGATAATGCCATTCCGGTTTTATACGATTTAAATGATATTGGAGGAATTTCTGCGATGATAGAAAAAATAACGCAGGAAAACCCAATTGATATTTTAGTAAATAATGCAGGGATTAATCTGAAAAAGGAATTTTTGGATGTTACTGATGAGGATTTTTTATCTGTAATACATACCAATCTTCTTAGTGTTTTTGCGGTAAGCAGAGAAGTTGTAAAAAACATGAAAGAAAATGGAGGCGGAAGTATTGTCAACATTAGCTCAATGGCATCACAATATGGTATCCCAAAAGTTATTGCCTATTCAGCAAGTAAAGGCGCAATCGAATCCATGACCCGAGCAATGGCCGTAGAATTGGCACCGTTTGGTGTTCGTGTCAACTGTATTGCACCTGGTTTTATCAAAACAAAAATGTCTTCTACAGCACTTGATAACGATCCTGAAAGAAAAAATAAAGTACTTTCCAGAACACCAATGGGATTTTTAGGAGAACCGTCAGACATTGCTGATGCTGTTTATTATTTCGCTCTAAACGAATCAAAATATACAACTGGAACTGTTTTGCCTGTCGATGGCGGGAATAGTATCGGATTCTAACCTTAATTGTAAGTATTATGATAAAAATGCAGCAAACAATGCGATGGTTTGGTTCTCAGGATTCTGTAAAATTATTAGATATTAAGCAAGCCGGAGCTACAGGAATCGTTACGGCTTTGCATCAAATTCCTGTGGGAGAAATCTGGACTGTTGCTGATATTAAGGAAAGACAGCAAATAATAAAAGATGCAGGATTAGAGTGGATAGTCGTAGAAAGTTTGCCGGTTCATGAAGAAATAAAAAGAGCGACAGGCAACTATTTGCAATACATTGAAAATTATAAAGCGAGTATAAAAAACCTTTCAGATTGCGGTATTACAATCATCACGTATAATTTTATGCCCATTTTAGACTGGGTTCGCACGAATCATAATTTTATTAATGAAGACGGAAGTAAAGCTCTTTTATACGATCAGAATGCTTTTACGTATTTTGATGTGTATCTTTTAAAAAGACCAAACGCTGAAATTGATTATTCAGAAACAGAAAAAGAGAATGCACTGAAATTTGGCAGCCAGCTTTCAGAAGAAGAAAAAGCACTGCTTTTT
Organism: Flavobacterium sp. NPDC079362; assembly: GCF_050267765.1. NCBI lineage: Bacteria > Pseudomonadati > Bacteroidota > Flavobacteriia > Flavobacteriales > Flavobacteriaceae > Flavobacterium > Flavobacterium sp. NPDC079362. The sequence continues at coordinate 8,716 of NZ_JBNNFM010000007.1, forward strand.
AAAAATGTATTATTAGGATTACCGGGAAGTAAAATCAATTTTACTGCTGAACAGATTCTTTCGTTATTAGAAGATTATGCTCATATTGATAATGCAAAACTAAGAGACAACCTAATTTATTTTTTAACACAAATAGCTCCAATTGCTTCAGAATATGGCGCAAAATTGGCAATTCATCCTGATGATCCGCCGTTTTCAGTTCTGGGTTTACCCAGAATAGTTTCTACCGAAGATGATCTGAAAGCTATTTTTGAGGCTGTGCCATTCAATTTAAACGGCTTGTGTTATTGTACCGGTTCTTTAGGGGCAAATCCTAAAAATAATCTGGAGAAAATTATAGAAGATTATGGAGACCGAATTCACTTTTTGCATCTGCGAAATACCTTCCGCGAAAGCGAAACTATTTTCAGGGAATCAGAACATTTAAAAGGTGATACTAAAATGGAAGTTATTGTAGAGAAACTTCTTTTGTTAATGAACAAAACAAATGTGAGTTTACCCATGCGTCCGGATCATGGTTTTTTGCACGCTGTTGATGAAACAAAAGAAATTTATCCCGGATATTCTCTTGTGGGAAGATTGAAAGGCCTTGCTGAATTAAGAGGTTTAGAAATGGGAATTGCTTATAAGCTGAATCAAGGTTTAATATAAGTCTGTGGTTTAGACCTGACAAGTTTTTAAAACCTGTCAGGTCTAAGTTAAGATTGGCCTTGTCAAAGTTTTAAACGTTGAAGAAGCTTGAATTTTACATAATGGTTTGTGATTTATTTAGAATGAAATGCCTTTTTCAGCACAAAGAAAAACTATGTTTCTATGTGTTTAAACATTCACATTAACTAATAAAAAAATTAAATGAGGAACCTAAAACCCCAATTTATATTTAGAATGTTGCTGCTTTTTTTCTTCGGAATTAGTATGCAATCTTATGCCATTAATGAAGAGAAATATGTTGTAAACAAAGCTTCTTCTGAGAATTTTCCTTTAGTTTCAAAAGGAAAAATAGCTTCCATTTTAGTAAGTAAAAATGATTTTCAGGGAGTTTTACGTGTTACAGGCCATTTAGAAAATGATCTTTTTAAGGTTTCAGATTTGCACGCAAAACAAATTAATAAAATTTCAGAGGCGGATTATGTGGTCATTATTGGAACTTTAGGTAAAAGCGAAATTATAGATCAATTGGCAAAAGAAGGTAAAATTGATACCAATCAACTTAAGGGGAAATGGGAAAAATTTACAACTCAAATCGTAGATAATCCTGTAAAAGGAGTTAAAAAAGCATTGGTAATTGCAGGTTCTGATAAGCGGGGAACAATTTACGGAATTTACGATTTGTCGAGTCAAATAGGAGTTTCTCCGTGGTATTTCTGGGCAGATGTTCCCGTTAAGAAACAGTCAGAATTACATGTTTTGCCTGGAATTTATTCTCAGGGCGAGCCAAAAGTAAAATACAGAGGTATCTTTATCAATGATGAAGCTCCGGCATTATCAGGCTGGGCGTTTGAAAAATATGGCGGATTTAATGCTAAATTCTATGATACGGTTTTTGAATTGATTCTGAGGATGAAAGGTAATTATTTGTGGCCATCGATGTGGGGAAGAATGTTTTATGTCGATGATCCTCAAAATGCAGTTTTAGCTGATGAATACGGAATCGTGATGGGAACTTCGCACCATGAACCTTTAACGAGAGCACACGCCGAATGGTCGGCTTTAGGAAAAGGAAAATGGGATTTTAATACCAATTCAGATAATCTGACTTCGTTCTGGAAAGACGGAATGAAGAGAATGGGAAATAAGGAAACGATTGTAACTGTTGGGATGCGTGGCGATGGCGACGAACCTATGACACAAGGAACAGCAATAGATTTATTAGAAAATATCGTAAAAACGCAAAGAAATATTATTGCAGAAGTAACCAAAAAGCCAATTGAAGAAACACCACAAATGTGGGCGCTTTACAAAGAAGTTCAGGATTATTATGATAAAGGAATGCGGGTTCCGGATGATATTACACTTTTGTTATGCGATGATAATTGGGGAAATATCAGGAAATTACCAGAACTTGATGCAAAACCAAGAAAAGGCGGTTACGGCATTTATTACCATTATGATTATGTTGGCGGTCCAAGAAATTACAAATGGATTAATACCAATCAAATCGAGCGTACATGGGAGCAAATGGATCTGGCATATCAATATGGTGTTGATAAAATATGGATTGTGAATGTAGGCGATATCAAACCAATGGAATTTCCGATTGAGTTTTTTCTTGATATGGCCTGGAATCCGGAAGTTTTTAATGCTAATAATCTGGAGCAATATTATGTGCGATGGGCAATGGAAACTTTTGGGAATCAGTATCCCGAAGAAATTGCGGAGATCATGAAATTATATACTAAATACAATGCCCGAAGAAAGCCGGAATTACTAAACGCTAAAACGTATAGTATTACCCATTATAATGAAGCCGAAAATGTTTTGGCTGATTATAAAAAGGTGGTTGAGAAAGCGAATCAAATTAGCGATAAAATAGCGCCGGAATATAAAGATGCTTTTTATCAATTGGTTTTATTTCCTGTTTTGGCAAGTTCTAATATAAATGAATTGTATGTAGCAACAGCGAAGAATCAGTTGTATGCAAATCAAGGCAGAGCTGCAGCAAATGATTATGCAAAACAGGTAAAAGTACTTTTTGAGAAAGACAGTTTATTGACAAATGATTATCATACAAAATTAGCCGGAGGAAAGTGGAATCATATGATGGCGCAAACACACATTGGCTATACTTCATGGCAGGAACCTAAGACAAATGTAATTCCCGAAACAAAAGTAATCGCATTACCCAATAAAGCGGAAGCTGGAATTGCTATTGAAGGTTCTGAAAACTATTGGACAAACAACAAACAGGAAATAGTTTTGCCCGTCTTAAATGCATTCAGAAATAAAACAACTTATCTTGATTTGTTTAATCGCGGAACAAAAACTTTCGACTTTACAATAAATGCAAAAAACAATTGGATTACGTTCTCGAAGTCAAACGGAACGATTGCTAAAGAAGAAAGAATTGTAATAGGTATCGATTGGAAAAAAGCTCCAAAAGGAAACCTAAAAAGTAAATTGGTTGTTACAGCAAATAAACAAAAGTTTAATGTTATTGTAAATGTCAAAAATGAAGAATTAAATGACGTTAAGGGTTTTGTTGAAAATAACGGATATATTGCGATAGATGCCCAAAATTATTCAAGAGCTATAAACGAATCTAATATTCAATGGACTACGATTCCGAATATCGGTAAAACAGGATCCGGAATCACGTTAAAACCTTCGAATATCTTGCCTGTTGCAATTTCTGAACAATCGCCAAGAGTAGAATATGACGTTCATTTTTTTAGTAAAGAAGAGGTGAAAGTTCATGCTTATTTTTCTCCGACGATTAATTTTAGTGTTCGCGACGGATTAAAATACGGAGTTGCTTTTGATGTTGAAAATCCTCAAATAATGAATCTGAATGCTGATAATTCTGAGAAGAACTGGAACGAATCCGTTGCTGATAATATTAAAATTATAACCTCTTCGCACAAAATTGAAAATGCAGGAAACCATGTGTTGAAAATTTATGGAATAGATCCTGCTTTGGTGCTTCAGAAAATAGTAATCGAAACAGCATCGGGACAAGTATTGAAAACGTACTTAGGACCACCGGAAAGCTTTAGAACAAAATGATAAAAGGAATGAAGTTGTACGTAGATTTGACGTAACAGGTTTTAAAAACCTGTTACGTCTCGCCAAACAAAGCTAAGTGTATTTAAAAAAATAACTATTAACTATAAACCAAAAACATGAAAATTATTAACCCTTATTTGCTGGCAATTACCACATTGCTGTTGGTGAATTGTTCTCCTAAAAAAGAAGTTACTTCTTTAAAAAACAGTTACAAAGACGATTTTTATATCGGAACAGCTTTAAGTGCAGATCAAATTGAAGAAAAAGACAGTAAAGTTGATTCATTGATTTGTAAAGAATTCAATGCAATTACAGCCGAAAACATCATGAAATCGATGTTTGTACATCCGCAAAAAGACAAATATGATTTTGCTTTGGCGGATAAGTTTGTCGCGTATGGCGAGAAAAACAAAATGTTCATTCACGGTCATACTTTGATTTGGCACAGCCAATTAGCACCTTGGATGGAAAAAATTAAAGACAGTACAGAAATGAAATCTTTTATGAAAGATCATATCACGACAATTGTTTCTAAATACAAAGGAAGAATCAATTCGTGGGATGTCGTTAATGAAGCTCTAAACGAAGATGGAACTTTGCGTCAATCCGTTTTTTTGAAAACACTTGGCGAAAGTTATCTGATTGATGCTTTTAAATTAGCGGCAGCAGCAGATCCAAAAGTTGATTTGTATTATAATGATTATAACCTTGAAGATCCGGCAAAAAGAGAAGGTGTGATTAGATTAGTGAAAAAAATTAAAGCTGCCGGAGGGAAAATTGACGGAGTGGGAAGTCAGGGACACTGGAAATTGAATAGTCCATCATTAGAAGAAATTGAAAAAAGCATCTTGGCATATTCAGCCTTAGGAGTTAAAGTAGCTTTTACAGAATTGGATATTACCGTTTTGCCAAATCCCTGGGATTTAAAAGGAGCAGATGTGAACCAGAATTTTGAAGGAAATCCTAAGATGAATCCATACCCTAAATCACTTCCCGATTCAATACAGACTCAACTGGCACAACGTTATGCTGATATTTTTAAATTGTTTCTAAAACACAAGGACAAAATTAGCCGGGTAACTTTCTGGGGAGTTCACGACGGGCAGTCATGGCTAAATGATTGGCCAATAAAAGGCAGGACAAATTATCCGTTATTGTTCGATGCTCAATTGCGACCTAAAAAAGCCTATGAAAGTGTTGTGCAATTAAAAGAAGCAAAGCAATAAAATTTAAGGCAAAAAAGAACTTCTTTTTATGTATTATTTTACAATCGGTTGTTTGTTGTTTATTATTGAAATATAGTAAAGTAAATTTGTATAATATGTTTTTTTAGCTAATTTTACACAACCGATTGTTTAAAAGCATTTATAACAACTTTTTCTTTTCGACGAAGGACAAATCACATCCGGACAGTGACATACATTGAGGATTTAGCGCATGTGATTTCTCCTTCATCAAAATGACAAAAAACTAAAACTGTGCAGGATAATTAAATCTAACCAAAATACCACCAACCAATAATGAATTACATTTCTCAAAAATTGTCCATTAAAGAAAAAATCGGATACAGTTTAGGTGACTTAGCAGCAAATTTAGTTTTTCAGACACTAATGACGTATCTGGCTTATTTTTATACTGATATCTACGGATTGTCGCCTACAGATTCTTCGATTATTATGTTGGTTGTGGGATTAATTGCTGCCTTTATTTTTAATCCAATTATTGGCGTTCTGGCCGACAGAACCAATACTAAATGGGGGAAATTCAGACCCTGGATTTTAATTACCGCAATACCACTGGGGGTTATTGCTTTATTGGCTTTTTCTACGCCTAATTTCTCTTACCACGGAAAAGTAATTTATGCCGTAGTAACCTATACTTTATTATTGCTTTTTTATGCCAGTAATAATTTGCCTTATTCAGCTTTAAGCGGGGTAATTACCGGCGATATGCGCGAGAGAAACAGTTTGTCATCCTACCGTTTTGTAGCAGTAATGTTTGCACAATTTTTTGTCCAGGTTTTTATGCTCGGAATTATCAAAAGTGCAGGAAACGGAGATAAAGCAATTGGGATCGAAAAAGTAATGACTGCACTTGCTATCATTGGAACCATTATGTTGTTAATCACTTTTTTGACCACAAAAGAGCGTATTATTCCAAAACCGGAACAAAAATCCAGCATTAAAGAAGATTTAGGCGATTTAACGAAGAATAAGCCGTGGGTTATTATGCTGACTTTGACAACACTGGTTTTTATAACACTGGCGATGAAAGGCGGTGCATATGTGTATTATTTTGAAAATTATGTCAACAAAGAACAATTGGCAGTTTTTATCCAGCCTATTTTGGATGTATTGTCGAATATAGGATTAAACCATTTTGGGAATGATCCTGTTTCAGCTGGATTTGGATTGTTTAATGCGGGCGGAATCATCTTTATGATCGTAGGAATCACGTTATCTAAAAGTCTTGCTGATAAACACGGAAAACGAAACATTTTTGGATTGTTTTTATTCATTTCGACCTTGTTTATTATGGCATTCTATTTCTTTCCGCCAACATCTATTGGTCTAATATTTTTCTCACAGATCTTTCACGGATTTTTCTACGGCATCACGATCCCAATCCTTTGGGCGATGATAGCAGATGTTGCAGATTACTCTGAATGGCTGAACAACCGTCGTGCCACAGCTATTATATTTTCGGCTATGATGGTAGGTTTAAAAGCAGGTTTAAGTATTGGCGGATCCCTGACAACTTTATTTTTAGGATATTTTCATTATGTCCCAAACTCCTTAACACAAACAGATACAGCAATAAACGGAATAAAATTATTGGTGAGTATTTTTCCTTCCATTCCATTTTTAGTTGGTGTTGCCTTATTGTTTTTCTATAAAATCAATAAAAAGATGGAAGTACAGATTGAAGCCGATTTAAAAGAAAGAAGAACTTAATTATTTAAAATAAAACATAAAAAAGACTATGCCTGAAGATAGTATTGAACAAATTAATTTTGAACAAATTAATAAATTAGCCATTTCGAAACCTTTAGTTTCGCACATGTACACGGCAGATCCGTCAGCGCATGTATTCAACGGTAAAATATATATTTATCCTTCACACGATATTGATGCCGGAATCCCGTTTAATGATAATGGAGATCATTTTGGTATGGAGGATTATCATGTTTTTTCGATGGAAAACATTCAGTCAGAAGTGGTAGATAACGGAGTTGCTTTGCATGTAAGCGAAGTTGCATGGGCCGAAAAACAAATGTGGGCTCCTGATGCCGCACACAAAAACGGGAAGTATTATTTGTATTTCCCTGCAAAACGTGCCAACGGAATTTTCCAGATTGGAGTTGCGATAAGCGATTCTCCGGTAGGGCCATTTTTGCCTGAGCCAGATGCCATAAAAGGAAGTTACAGTATTGATCCGGCTGTTTTTGAAGATGAAGATGGTAAACATTACATTTATTTTGGCGGAATTTGGGGAGGACAACTTCAAAAATACCGAAGCAATCAATACGATCCCAATCACGAAGAGCCCATTGACGAAGAGTCGGCCTTAGGACCTATCGTTGCGATGTTGAGAGAAGATATGTTAGAATTTGCCGAAGATCCCAAAGAAATCAAAATCCTGGATGAAAACGGACAAGTCTTGCTGGCAAATGATAATGATCGTCGTTTTTTTGAAGCGTCCTGGGTACACAAATACAATGACAAATATTACTTTTCCTATTCTACAGGCGACACACATTTTATTTGCTATGCAATAGGCGATAATCCATACGGACCATTTACCTATCAGGGGCGAATCCTGAATCCGGTTGTAGGATGGACTTCACATCATTCGATATGCAAAGTCGAGAACGAATGGTATTTGTTTTATCACGATTCAAGTTTATCAAAAGGAGTAACACATTTAAGAAGTATGAAAGTGACTAAAATCGATTATCTCGAAGACGGCACAATCGTAACCATAGATCCTTATGGAATTCGAAGATTAGGAGACTAAAATTTTTGTTTATTGAAAATAGTAGTAATAGGTTTAAATTTTATTTTCTATGGAAAAAGGAGATGAAAACAGCAAAAATACCAGCAATCAATATAGTGCCAATAGAATAGCAATTGATTGTGTGATATTTAATTTTGAAGAGGAAAGCCTGAAAGTTTTACTCATAAAAAAGAAAGACAATCAGGGAAATATAAAGAGAGAACTGGCAAATGATTATATAAAAGATGGTGAAACTATTTTGAGTACAGCCCATAACATTTTGCAAAAGTATATAAGATTTGATAATTTTTTTCTGGAACAATTAAAAGCCTTTGGTTATCCGTCTCAATCAAGCAGTCAGGAAGATATTTCGATAGGATATTATGCAATGGTAAAAAGAGATTATGATGATTTAGAAAACGATCTTTTTAATCCGGATGTTGAATGGGTAAGTATTAATGAAATAGCAGGTTTGAACGAAAAACATAAAGTAATTTTAGATTATAGTTTAAAAGAATTGCGCAAGAATATTTGCAAAAGCGCTATAGGTTTTAATCTGTTGCCGGACAAATTTACATTATTGCAAGTCATGCATCTTTATGAAGAAATCCTCGGAATCGAAATCAACAAATCTAATTTTAGAAGAAAGATATTGCAAATGGGATTAATACATGATTCTAACGAAAAAGAAGAAGACGTTTCGCACAGAGCTGCTAAGTTTTATAGTGTAAACCTGCAAGGCCAGGAAATGTTATCACACAGAGAAATTAATTTTAATTTTTAAAGAACGGTTTCAGATATGTTTAAAATAAAAAATAGAAATCTTAAAATAGCAAGTGTAGTCATTATTATAATGGCCGTTTCTTCGTGTAAAAAAATTTCCCAGAAACCACAACCGATTGTGTACTCAGATTATGCTGCCTTTGACTGGTTTGATTATCAAGGAAAAGATGATGCTTATACGAATGTATCCAAATCAGATGCCGAGTATCTGAATCCAATTTTAGCTGGATTTTATCCTGATCCAACTATTTGCAGAGTAGGTAATAAATTTTATCTGGTGAATTCCTCATTTTGTTATTTTCCGGGATTGCCCATTTTTGAAAGTACCGATTTGGTAAACTGGAAACAAATAGGGAATATTATTGACCGTCCTGAACAAGCTAATTTTGGGAATTCGAGATTATCAGGCGGAATGTACGCACCAACGCTTCGTTATCATAACGGAACATTTTATGTGATTTGTACCAATGTAAGCGGAGTAGGAAATTTTATTGTTACTGCTAAAAATCCAGCTGGTCCATGGTCAAATCCAATGGTGATTCCGGGAGTTGACGGAATTGATCCGGATATCTTTTTTGATGATGACGGAAAAGTGTATATCACCCATAATGGCCCTCCGCCAAATAATATTTCGATTCATGACGGACACAGAGCCATTTATATGTTCGAATATGATTTAGCAAAGCAAAAGATTACAGGCGAACCAAAACTGGTGATTAACGGAGGAACGGATATGGCTATAAAGCCAGTTTGGATAGAAGGTCCGCACATTATAAAAAAGAATGGATATTATTATATGATTTGTGCTCAGGGCGGAACCGGATTTAATCATTCTGAAGTAGTTTTTAGAAGTAAAAATATTTACGGACCCTACGAAAGTTACAGTAACAACCCAATAATGACACAATCGCATTTAGACCCGAATCGCAAAAATGAAGTTTCGACAACGGGACATGCTGATTTTGTAGAATTACCTAACGGAGATTGGTGGACAGTATTTTTAGGCTGCAGACCATACGGAATGGATTTGTATAATACAGGAAGGGAGACGTTTATGATGCCGGTAGAATGGAAAAATGACTGGCCAACAATTGTAGATGGAAATAAAGCAATCCCAATGATTCATAAGAGACCTAATTTGCCTCTTTCAAAAGAAAAAACCGAACCAATGAATGGGAATTTTGTTGCTCATGATGATTTTGAGAAAAGCAAATTAGATTTGAAATGGAATTTTATCAGAACGCCTTCTGAAAAATGGTATGACTTGAAGGATGGTAAATTATTAATGAAACCAAGAAAAGAATCGATTCATACCGAAACGAATTTTTCTTTTATTGGAAGAAGACAGCAGCATTTAAAATTTGAAGCTTCGACAAAATTAGAATTTACACCAAAGACTACTTTAGAAACTGCCGGGTTTGTCGCCTTTCAGAACGAGAAAAATTATTTGCTACTTGGGAAACGACTGAATGCGGACGGAAAACCGGAAGTTTTTTTGGAAAAAAAAGCAAGTAAAATTAATGATGGAAAGCCTGAGATAGTAGCTAAAAAAGAACTTGCAGGAAATGCCATATCGCTTTTCTTAAAAATAGAGGGAAAGGCGAGATATTATGATTTTTATTATAAAACAGAAGAAAAAGCACAATGGATTTTGTTAGCCAAAGATGTTGACGGAATTATATTAAGCACAAAAGAAGCAGGAGGATTTGTGGGTACATATTTGGCGATGTATACGTCGAGCAATCATTTTTAGAAAACGTGTTTCCGTTCATTATGTCAATTTCGATCACGAAGCTTCGGGAGAAATGTAAAAGGGATATTTTGAGAAGCCCCAGCGGGACGGCATATTTATAAATCTTTATGGGTTCATAATTGTCGTTTATGTTATTTCGACGAAGGAAAATCACATGAGTTGAGAACGCAATGTTTAGAAATATTTTGGGGAATATTGTATGTGATTTCTCCTTCGTAGAAATGAAATGATGGTGGAAAGCTAACATTTTTATTATAAAAGTGTTTTTTTATAAAAGACATTTGCCTATATTAGCATACCAGAACAGAACAGTATGCAAAACAAAGAACAGGAAGAATTTGTCTTTACAATAAATCACGATAGTGACATCCCGAAATACCAGCAATTGGTCAACGGAATCAATAATGCGATTGCGGAGAATGTTTTACAAAAAGGAGATTTGCTTCCTTCTGTAAATGCGATTTGCAAGACCAATCAGTTGTCGAGGGATACGGTTTTTAAGGCGTATTCTATTTTAAAGGATCAAAAAGTTATTGATTCAGTGCCAAATAAAGGATATTATGTTTCGGGCGAAACCAGAAAAGTACTTTTAGTATTAGATACTTTCAAGGCTTATAAAGAGGTTTTATACCATTCGTTTGTAAATAATCTGGCTGATAATGTGATTACAGATGTTCAGTTTCATCATTATAACATAGACGTTTTTAAGGCGATAATTAATAATAGCGTAGGAAAATATTATAAGTACGTGGTAATGAATTTTGACCACAAAGAAGTTTTGCCAATATTATCATCAATTTCTAATGAAAAATTGCTTTTGATTGATTGGAATGTTCATTCGAAAAAAGAGAATAATTACATTTTTCAGGATTTTGGGAAAGCATTTTACAGCGCTTTAAAAGAAGCAATTGATTTGTTTCGAAAATATAAAAGTATCCATTTTGTTTATCCGGATTATACAAATCATCCAAAGGAAACATTGGAGTTTTTTAAGAAATTTTGTGCTGATTTTAATTTTGAATATAAAATTATTACAGACCCCAAAAAGTTCAACATCGAAAAAGGAATTGCCTATATAAGTGTGAGTGACAGAATTTTGGGACATTTTTTAGAACAATGCAAAGAGAAGGATTTAGAACCCGGAACAGACGTTGGATTTTTATCGTATAACGAAACGCCAATGAAGAAATTTATATACAAAGGAATATCAGTTGTGTCGACTGATTTTAAGGAATTAGGAACAAAAGCGGCAGCATTTATCACACATGATGAGGTTGTTCAGAGTTATGTATCAACGAATTTAATAGTAAGAGAATCATTATAAGTTATGTATTATATAGGATATGATATTGGAAGTTCTTCGGTCAAGGTTGCCTTGGTTGAAGCCGAAACAGGAAAAAAAATAATCGTTTTGCATGAACCGCAAAACGAAATGGAAATTGTGTCATTGCATCCGGATTGGGCAGAGCAGGATCCTGAAATTTGGTGGCAGCACATTTGTGTGGCAACAAGGCGGGCAATTCGTGAAGCTAATATTGAGGCTTCTAAAATTCAGGGAATTGGTATCTCTTATCAAATGCACGGACTCGTTATTGTGGATAAAACACGCAACCCATTGCGTAATGCAATCATCTGGTGTGACAGTCGTGCGGTCGAAATAGGCAATACGGCTTTCGCCGAAATAGGGCAGGAAAAATGTATGGAACATTTATTGAATTCGCCTGGAAATTTTACCGCTTCGAAACTAAAATGGGTGAAGGAAAACGAACCTGAAATTTACAATCAGGTTTACAAATACATGTTGCCGGGAGATTATATCGCCTACAAATTAACCGGAGATATTACAACCACAAAAAACGGTTTGTCTGAAGGTATGCTTTGGGATTATAAAGAAAACAAAGTAGCAAATTGGCTGTTGGATTATTACGGAATCGATCAGTCGTTAACACCGGATATTGTAGAGAATTTTACAAATCAGGGTGTTTTAAACGAAAAAGCTTCAATCGAATCAGGACTTCCTATAGGGATTCCGGTGGTGTACAGAGCCGGAGATCAGCCTAATAATGCATTGTCATTAAACGTATTAAATCCGGGAGAAGTTGCAGCAACAGGAGGAACTTCAGGAGTTTTTTATGCAGTGAGCGAAATGTCATCCGGAAAAAGCACCAGAGTAAACAACTTCGTGCACGTTAATTACGAATTAGATACACCCAGAATTGGTAAACTATTAAACATCAACGGAGCTGGAATTCAGTACCGTTGGCTGCGAAATAATATGGGCGACGAAACCTACGAATCGATGAACAGGAAAGCATCAAAAATTGCGATTGGTTCAGATGGAGTAGTGGTGATTCCGTTTGGGAATGGAGCCGAGCGTATGTTTAACAATAAAAATATAGGAACACATTTTCTAAACCTCAACTTAAATATTCACAACAGTGCACATTTGTTCAGAGCTTCGCTGGAAGGAATCGCCTTTTCATTTGTCTACGGGATGGAATGTCTCAAAGAGGATAATGCGACAATAAATGTAATTAGGGCAGGGAACGATAATTTATTTCGCTCAGAGATTTTTTCGAATACCGTAGCAACTTTAATCGGGCATGAAATCGAAATTTACAACACAACCGGAGCAGTAGGAGCGGCAAGAGCAGTAAGTTTAAAAGATGGTGATTATAATAAATTTGGTTCAGGCATAACGACCAACGATCACGTCATGACTTTTTTACCACTAAAAAATGCAGCACCTTATGAAGAGGCATACCAAAAATGGAAACAAGAATTAGAATTTATATTAACACATAAAAAATAAAAAAATGATAGTTTTAGGCAATAAAGAATACTACAAAGGTATTGGTCAGATTAAATTTGAAGGAAAAGAATCAGATAATCCGTTAGCATTTAAATATTATAATCCGGATCAGGTTGTAGCGGGAAAAACCATGCGCGAACATTTTAGATTCGCCATTGCGTACTGGCATACGTTCTGCGGACAAGGAAGTGATCCGTTTGGTCCGGGAACACAAAATTTTGCCTGGGACCAATCTTCAGATCCAATTCAGGCAGCAAAAGACAAAGCCGATGCAGCGTTTGAATTCATAAGCAAAATGGGCTTTGATTATTTCTGTTTTCACGATTATGATTTAGTGGCTGAAGGACCAACTTTTGCCGAATCAGAGAGACGTTTGGTTACGATTACAGAATACTTGAAAGAGAAAAAAGCAGCATCCGGAATTAAATTGCTTTGGGGAACATCCAACTGTTTTTCGAACCCGAGATTTATGAACGGGGCAGCTACAAATCCTGATTTTAATGTGGTAGCAAGAGCAGGAGGACAAGTAAAACTGGCTCTGGATGCAACAATTGCTTTAGACGGAGAAAACTACGTATTCTGGGGCGGGCGTGAAGGATATATGTCATTATTAAACACAGATATGGGAAGAGAATTAGACCATATGGCACAATTTTTAACCATGTCCAGAGATTACGCAAGAGCACAAGGTTTTAAAGGAACATTCTTTATAGAACCAAAACCTATGGAACCATCAAAACACCAATACGATTTTGACTCGGCAACTGCAATTGGATTCTTAAAAGAATATGGTTTAGATAAAGATTTCAAAATCAATATCGAAGTAAATCACGCAACGTTGGCACAACATACTTTTCAGCATGAGCTTGAAGTTGCTGCAAAAGCAGGAATGTTAGGAAGCATTGATGCCAATAGAGGAGATTACCAAAATGGTTGGGATACAGACCAATTCCCTAATAACATTCAGGAAACTACAGAGGCGATGCTTGTGTTTTTAAAAGCAGGCGGATTACAAGGCGGCGGAGTTAATTTTGATGCAAAAATCAGAAGAAATTCAACAGATCTTGAAGATGTATTCCATGCGCATATTGGCGGTGCTGATACTTTTGCAAGAGCTTTATTAACGGCTGATAAAATTATCACCTCTTCGCCTTATGACAAATTAAGAAAAGAAAGATACAGCTCATTCGATACAGGAAAAGGAAAAGATTTTGCTGACGGAAAATTAAACCTGAAAGATTTGTACGCTATCGCACATGATAATGGAGAATTGAATTTGCAAAGCGGAAAACAGGAATTGTTTGAGAATATTATCAATCAATATATCTAATATATAGAAAGACCTAACAGGTTTTTTTTAAAACAAGTTAGGTCTCATTAAAAATCTGGAAAAGAAATCTTGTCCAAAATAATTAATGTGATAGTCGTATAAAGTTATTTGCATAAAGTGAAATATTGAGAAATGTGTATTATGATTATGACGGGTTTTTTAGCTTTGAGATTCAGAAAACAGATTGAAGGTTTAGTTACTGTTTTCTAATTCATAAGCTGAAAAAGTTACTTCATGAAAAGCTAAATGAGTTTGTCATTTCACAAGAGGAGAAATTACACAAGCAGCTTAACAAACATTCTCTCTTTTTGTTGCGGAAATTCTAGTGTGATCTTTCCCTGGTCAAGATGACAAGATTATGCTGAAACTACATTTGTAAATAAACTTTACCGTACTTCTACAGAAGTTATAAAATATAAAATGCACATTTTTACTCACTAAAACATTACTTGGATTACTGGAATTTACAAGAAATCTTTGTCAAAGTTTTACACTTTGACAAAGATAATTATGCGAATCTTATTTCTTTCTTTATAACCAACCTTAAACAAAAAAAGCATGAAATTTTTTATAGATACAGCTAATCTGGAAGACATCAAAGAAGCTCAGGCTTTGGGAGTCCTGGATGGCGTTACAACAAATCCGTCTTTGATGGCCAAAGAAGGAATTACAGGAAAAGACAATATTTTAAAACATTACCTGAACATCTGCAGTATTGTAGACGGCGATGTTTCGGCAGAAGTCATCTCGATCGATTTTGAAGGAATGATCAGAGAAGGCGAAGAGCTTGCAGCTTTGCATCCGCAGATTGTGGTAAAATTACCTATGATTGCAGATGGTGTAAAAGCCTGTAAATATTTCTCTTCAAAAGGTATCAGAACCAATGTTACCTTAGTGTTTTCAGCAGGTCAGGCATTGCTGGCAGCAAAAGCCGGAGCGACTTATGTTTCTCCTTTTTTAGGAAGACTCGACGATATCTCGACAGACGGAATGCATTTGATTGCTGAGATCAGAGAAATTTACGATAACTACGATTATCAAACTCAAATACTTTCGGCTTCGATCAGGCACACAATGCACATTGTAAATTGTGCAAAAGTAGGATCTGATGTAATGACAGGACCGCTTTCTGCAATAAAAGGATTGTTGAAACATCCTCTCACAGATATTGGTTTAAATCAATTTATAGAAGATGCGAAAAAAATGAAATTATAAGTTTTTGCAGCAAAATATAATCATGCAAATAGTTACATTTTTATGTAACAAATTACAAAGTCCTTTCAAGCTAATTTGAGAGGATTTTTTTTATAGTATAAGCAACCGATTGTTTGATTTAGGTTTTTTTGATAAGTTAGTCGTTTTATAGTTAATTCATTGTCGTTGAATAGGGTAAAAGGTTTTTTTAGACGCTTTAATTAGTGTTTTAGGCAACTTTTAGTATCATTTTTTGTAATTTATTTTTGACTAAAATGAAGCAGTTTAGAAAAAATAGCTGTTTTTCTTTTTTTATGTTTTTTTTAAGATTTCCGATCAAATCATTTGATATCTCTAACGTTTTCGTAAGTCATATTCGTTATTTTGCGATTTGTTTAGTTTTTTACAATTTTAGATAAGTATAATGTTTTTTTTAAACAGTATTTTTTAATAATTCGAAAAAATAATTAACGCAACCGATTGTGTGTTGTTGTTTTTTATATATATTTGTTTTGATAAAGGCTTAAAAAGTAGATAAAAACTGCAAAGAAAAATGCTGTAAATAAGTCTCAAAATAAAAAACTAACTAAACCATACTATTAACTTATTAAACCAATTATTTATGACTAACTTTTTAATTACTAAAAGCAAATCGAAATACTTTAAAAATCTGGGTTTCCTGATTCTGATGTTCGTATTTTCTGCTGTGGTAAATGCGCAAACAACAGTATCAGGAACAGTTTCGGATAGTGGCGGTCCAATACCCGGAGTAAATATTATTGTAAAAGGCACTAACATTAATACGATTTCAAATTTTGACGGTACTTATACTATTAAAGGACCTTCTAACGGAATTTTAGTTTACAGCTTTATAGGCTACAAACCAAAAGAAGTTGCCATCGCTAATAAAAGCAATATAGATGTAACGCTCGAAGAAGACCTCAACAATCTAAAAGAAGTTGTAGTAGTAGGATACGGCACAATGAAAAGAGGAGATTTAACCGGTGCCGTTTCTTCTGTAACCAGTGCGGCAGTATCACAATCTGTAGCCACCACTATAGATCAGGTTTTGCAAGGACGTGCAGCAGGTGTAAACATACAGCAAAATAATGGTGCTCCGGGTTCCAGTTCTTCCGTTCGTATTCGTGGTATAAGTTCGATTACCGGATCAAATGAACCAATTTATGTAATCGATGGTGTTGTCATTGATGGTAATACAGGTTCTATGAATAGTAATCCGCTGGCAGGTATAAATCCGTCAGATATTCTTTCGATAGATGTTCTAAAAGATGCTTCTGCAACAGCCATTTACGGATCAAGAGCAGCAAATGGTGTAATAATGATTACAACCAAAACAGGAAAAAAAGGAGATCTTACCTTAAATTTTGACAGCTATGTAGGATGGCAGGAAATTCCGAAGTACTTGCAGGTTCTTAATCTTAGAGAATACGGAACATTAAAAAATACCCGTGCAGATTTAGGAATCGTACAACGTGACAATAGTTTTATTCGTCCGGATTTGTTGGGAAATGGTACAGATTGGCAAAAAGAATTATTTACAACCGCCATGATGCAAAGTTATAATCTATCAGCTTCAGGAGGATCTGATACTACTACATATGCTTTGGGACTTGGATATTTAGATCAGGATGGTATTGCAATTGGTTCATCATTTAACCGTTTCAATCTTCGCGGTGTTATCGATTCTCAGGTAAAAAGCTTTTTGAAATTGGGCGTAAATATGGCTTTAAGTAAAACAGAGCAAGTAACCACATTTACAGATGGCTCATTGATACTGACAGCGCTTAAGCAAACACCAAACGTTGCGGCACGTAATGCTGATGGTACATTTGACGGGCCTGATACAACTGAATTTGTGCAAAATAATCCGCTGGGTCTGGCTTTAATGAGAGACAATCACAGCGAAAATTATGGAATCAGAGCCAATACTTATGCTGAAATCAGTTTTTCGAAAGCATTAAAGTTTAAATCACAATATTCTATCGATTATAATTTTGGAAACAATTACACCTTTAATCCTTCCTATACTTTTGGAGCACTTGTAAATGATGTTCGCGAAGGAACCAGAACTAAGACGTTAAGCGACAACTGGATTTGGAATAATTTATTGACTTATAATAAAATATTTGGCAAACATAATGTTACTGCCATGTTAGGAGAAGAAATGCAGGAACAACACTGGGAGAATTTGTATGGTTACCGTTCAGGTTACATTACCAATGGAGCGACTGATTTGAATGCGGGCGATCCTACAACAGCAAGAAATTCGAACGGGAGCATTACAAGATCACTTAGTTCTTATTTTGGAAGAATGTTTTACTCTTTTGATGACAAATATCTTTTAACAGCAACATTAAGAAGAGACGGATCATCTCAGTTTGCCAAAGAAAATCGTTGGGATTGGTTCCCGTCAGCTGCTTTAGCCTGGAAAGTCTCTAATGAGAATTTCTTAAAAAACAATCAGACAATTAACAATTTGAAACTACGCTTAGGCTGGGGTATGGTTGGTAATCAAAGCGTTCCTGATTATGCATATACCTCTGTTTACGGTACATCGGCAACAAATTGGGGAAGCGGACAAATTGCAACAAATACTGCAAATCCGGACTTAGGATGGGAGAAAACAAAATCCAGTAACATTGGTTTAGATCTTGGTCTTTTTAAGAACAGAATTGAACTTGTTGCAGATGTTTATTATAAAAAAACAGATGGATTATTACTTGATCTCGCACTTCCTGCCTATGCAGGTACATCAGGACAAGGTTCTACTGCGCCGCCAACATACAATATAGGATCTCTTGAAAATAAAGGGATCGAATTTACGCTGAATACTACAAACATGCAAAGAAATGACTTTAGCTGGAAATCCAGTTTTGTTTTTTCTATGAATAGAAATAAAGTGCTGTCCCTTAATACAGAATCGGGAGTTTATGACAGAACGCTTCAGCAAGGTTCAGATGTAACTGTCGTTACACGTACTGCGGTTGGTCAGCCTATGGGGCAATTTTATGGATATAAAGTAATTGGCCGTTTTGAGAAAGCTACAGATTTTTATTATAAAGACAAAGACGGAGCCGTAAAACCAACTGCTTTACCGGAAGGAATGGTAATTGGCGAAAATGGGGTTTGGATTGGTGATTATATGTTTGAAGATGTAAACAAAGATGGCGTTATAAACGAAAAAGATTTAGGTTATATAGGTAATCCGTCACCTGATTTTACTTTTGGTATCGGAAACACATTCTCATTTCTTGGGTTTGATATTAATATTTTGCTGACAGGATCTTATGGTAATGATGTCTTAAATTATCAAAGACGCTGGTTAGAAAATCCACGAGAAAACACCAATTTATTAAAAACAGCATTAGGATATGCACAACTCGAATTAATTGATCCAAACGGGCCAAATGATTATCGCAACGTTCAAATTGTAGGCGGAGATCCCTATATGCCAAGAATAGGAGCGTCATCTGCATCATCAGCCTCTAACTTTCGTTTAAGCAATCGATTTGTAGAAGACGGATCTTATGTAAGAGTAAAAAATATTTCGATAGGATACAATCTGCCTAAAAAATTGTACTCGAAATATGGTATTTCTAATATCAAAGTCTATTCGAACGCACAAAATGTATTGACATTCACTAAGTACAAAGGATATGATCCCGAAGTAGGATCTATTAATCAAAATGCCCTTTTAACAGGTATTGATAATGGACGTTACCCATCGCCAATCATTACAACTCTTGGATTAAATGTTAATTTCTAAAATACTACCAACAATGAAAACAAAAAATATATTTCACAGGGTTCTTATGATCACGTTGCCATTTATTTGGATGAGTTGTAGTGATTTTTTAGAAAATGAACCGGAAGACAGAATTACAAAAGAGAATTTTTATAAATCCGAATCTGATTTTCAGGCAGCAACAGGACCACTTTACAACAAAGTGTGGTTTGACTTTAATGATAAATTCTATTATGGTTTAGGCGATGGTCGTGCCGCAAACCTATATGCTCCTTTTTCTGATTATGTTTATCCGTTTACAGATCTGACAGAAACAGGATTAACAGGACCTTTAGTTTCGGCCTGGGGATCTTTGTATAATGTCGTGCAGCAATCTAATAATGTTATTATTGGTATTACAGGCAGCAGTGTCAACGACAACCTTAAAAATAAATACATAGCCGAAGCACGTTTTATGAGAGGAACCGCATATTGGTATTTAGCATCATTGTGGGGAGACGTAATTATTTCTACAGATCCGAGAGAATTAGTAAAAAATCCAATTGTAAATAAAAATCCGTTAAAAGATGTTTACGAATTCGCCATGCGCGATCTCGAATTCGCTGCCAAATACCTTCCGGAAACATCCGGTCAGTCAGGACGATTAACAAAATACAGTGCTTTTGGAATGTTGTCACGAGTATATTTATCATATTCCGGAGTAAGTGACAACCCTAATAGCGGTACAAGAACTCAGGAATATCTTGATTTAGCCAAAAAAGCAGCAGAAAAAGTAATTACCGCAGGACCCTACAGTCTGATGCCCAACTATGCTGATTTATTTATGGTAGAAAATAACAATAACACTGAGTCAATGTTTGCACTGCAATGGGTTGCTAACGGAGATTTTGGAGTAAACAATACACAACAGGCCTACTTTGCATTAGGTTCTGATATTACCGGTGATGATGCCGCATGGGGATATTGGACAAGGGCTTCTTATAATGTTTTGCAGGAATATGAATCTAAAGATACCCGTCGTAAAGCAACCTGGATGGGAAATAAAGACCATTATGCCGAAATTAATAAAGCAAATGGAGGTTACACCGTAGATCATGCAAATGATTTTCTTACCGTAAAAAAAGGAGTAGTAGGATCGACAAAAGACAATTCTAAAATTACCCGTATGAACTCCGCTCTAAATACCTATATGCTGCGTTTAGGCGAAGTGTATTTAAATTATGCCGAAGCAGCCTTAGGAAATAACACAACAACCGCAGACGCTCTTGCCTTATCCGGAGTAAACAAACTTCGCGTACGTGCAGGTCTTGATCCTAAAACAACACTTACCTATACAGATATTATTCACGAAAGAAGAGTAGAGCTGTGTATGGAAGGTCAGTATTGGTATGATCTGGTTAGAAGATCCTATTATAAACAACAAGAAGTTGTAAACTATATAACAGGACAAAACAGAGGAACGATTACACCAATTCTTTATGATTCAGCCACAAATGCAGTTTCTGTTGATGCCACAAAAAGTACCAGTTCCCGTGCTGTGGGCGTAATTGATGCCACCATATTTGTTTTGCCTTATCCGGAATCTGAGCTCGTTCAAAATCCGTTATTGAGAGAAAATCCTGTTCGGTATCAGTTTACCGAGGAAAGAATAAAAGACCTCTTCTAATCATAAGAATAATAAATCTAAAAGAAAGATTATATGAAATATATTTTAAATAAAAAGTATTGGGCGCCCATCGCATTTCTTGGAATGATGGTTTTTAGTATGCTGTTTACTGCTTGTGATAATAATGATTCTAATGGTAAAGCAATAACGATTAGCAGAGTATTTCTCGAAGATGTAAATTCGACTGTACCCGATAGAGAAGTTTCTTTTGCCAGATTAGGACAAACATTACGTATAGAAGGTTCCGGATTTACAGGATTAAGAAAAGTTTATATCAATGGATATTCAACTTATTTTAATGTTGTTTTTGTAAGCGACAATTCCATGCTTATCAATGTTTCTGCAGATACACCTACAATCGATGCCGATGCTTCCGTTCGAAATACTATTCGATTTGTGAATGACAGTAATGAAAACATATTCGCATTTGAAATTCGCTCATCAAATCCCGTTATTGACAGAATTTCAAATACATTACCAAATCCCGGAGAAACCATAACAGTTTACGGAACAGGTTTAACAGAAGTAAGCAAAGTAACTTTTCCTGGTAATATTGATGTTACAAACGGAATTACTTCAGATCCTGATGGTGAGTTTTTCACCGTTAAAGTTCCTAACGGAATTTCAGACAACGGAGGTTCAATATTTGTTCAGAGTTCAAACGGAGGTGCTTATTCCCCGGCTTATTTTAATTTCAAAAAAGGTGTTTTAATAAATTTCGACGGACAAGGTCAGCACGGATATTGGGGAACCAGTACAAGTATGATTCAGCCTGGAGATTTAGAATCGGTAGTGTTAGGAACAGGAAATACTTCTCAGGGAAAATATGTTCCTCACCATCCAGCGCGTCTTCCTGCTTTTGACACCAAAGTTCGTCAATCAGAAGTTTGGACAGCTGGAACCGGCGTTGATAACTGGAGAACTCAATTGACACCTTATATTCCTGCAAATACACCGCTTGACAAAGTAGCGCTTCAATTTGATATTTATGTTCCTGATGCGTGGAAAGATTCAGGATACTTAAAAATGTGTATGGTCAATAATTTTAATGGAGGAGAATGGACAGGTGCTGTTTACAATTACATTCCGTGGTTAGTAGACGGAAAATCAGTTGCTTTTCAAACAACAGGCTGGACAACAGTTACCATTCCGTTAAACAAATTCTATGCATGGTCAAAAGAAGCATTTACTTTCGAAACCGTTTTAGCCTATCGTGAAGCACAGACTTATCAAAATTTTGGAATTTATTTTGAAAATTCTGATGTAAAAATGAAAGACGTTTTAGGAACTGCAAGCGAAGTAGAATTTCCTGCAAAAGCAACAGCTGTAAAAGTATACACAGACAACTGGAGAATTGTTTCACTAAATACACCAGTTGCTAATGATTTTCCCTGATTAATAAAGTAGTCAAATACTAAATTGAGAAAAAGGCAAATGGTGTAATTAAAAAAAATAAAATAAAAATGAAATGTAAATATATAATTCCTATAATAGCCACGTCCTTAATGACTTTAGTGTCATGCGACGATAACAAAATGGACTGGGGAAAAGATCCGGACCATGGTGCAGTAACAGGCGCAGAACTTCCGCTGGAACTGGTGGAAAAAATTAGTAGATATCAACCTTTAAAAACGTATACTGATTTTGTTTTAGGAAACGGAATTGGAGCTGATTTATACATGAGTGATGCTGCCTACAGAAAAATAGTAAACGAAAATTTTGATGAGGTAACACCAGGTTACGCCATGAAACACGGCGCCATGGTCAATGCCAAAGGCGAAATAAATTTTGCGACTATCGATGCCTTTATTGCAGAAACAAAAAAAGCAGGACTAACAGTTTTCGGACATACTTTAGTCTGGCATTCCAACCAAAACGCAAGTTATTTAAATGGTCTTATTGCCCCAACTGTAATTCCGGGTTCCAGCGGAACCAATATCCTTGACGTAGCAGGTTTAAAAAGTGGCGCTTTTACCAATTGGGCAAGAAATAATCCGGGAAAAGGAATATCGATTGCAGCAAATTCCGGTTTAGCAAGTAACTCGCAGGCCATTAAATTAGAATCTGGTGCAGCTTCAGCGCAATCTTATAGTTTGCAGCTAACGTCTCCAAACATTCCAATTGTAACAGGACATAACTATGAAATTTCATTCTATATTAAATCAGATGTCACCGGTAAAGGGAGGATTTCTTTTAATGCATCTTTAACGAATCCGTATCCTTATAAAGATTGGTTTAGCAACGAAGCAGCATGGACGGAAGCTTTTGCAACAACAGCAGTCTGGCAGCAAGTTAAAATTAAATTAGCTCCGGGAGATTTTAAAGCAGGAAGTACCACTTTTCAGTTTAATCTGGATTTAGGATATCTTCCAAATGTGACTTATCTGATTGATGTAAATACAATAGCAGTTGTAGATCTTGATGCTGTATCAGGTGTTGTCAATTTAATTCCTAACGGAACTTTTAATTCAGGGATTACAGGCTGGAGTCAACAGAATGGAGCAGCAGGTTCATTAACTCTTGCAAGTGCCGCTAATGCTTATGAAGGAAGTGGTGCCATGAAAGTAGTAAATGCAACGAGCACACCTACAGAGCAATATAAAACTCAAATTAATGGGCTTTTCAGTTCAGCTTTAGTAGCAGGAAAAAGTTATACAATTTCGTATATGATTCGGTCTGAAGCACCTGGGTCTGTAAGATGTTCTATCACGCCACAAGCATTAGCCAATTATCAGGGAGATCAGGCAACTTCGACAACCTGGAAACAAATTAAGTGGGAAATTATTGCAAAAGGAGGAGAAACAGGTTTTAATTTTGATTTAGGAGCAGCCTCAGGAACGTATTATATTGATAATGTAGTAGCGACTTCCGGAGAAATTTCCGGCGGAGGTGTAACAGCGCCAATAAATATTGAAAAAACCGATGCCGAAAAAACAAAAATCATAGGAGATGCAATGAAAGACTGGATTTCTAAAATGATGATTCATTACAAAACAAGCGTTTTTGCCTGGGATGTAGTGAATGAACCAATGAAAGAAGACGGAACATTAAGAACCGGTAATGAAGGCGATACTGCGACAGATTATTTTTCGTGGGCAAAATATCTAGGGAAAGATTATGCCGTAACAGCATTTAAATTAGCTCGTCAAAATGGGAATACTACAGACAAGCTATTTATAAATGATTATAATCTCGAATCAAGATTAGACAAATGCGAAGGTTTGATTAAATATGTAGAATATATAGAAAGTCAGGGCGGAACAGTCGACGGAATTGGAACCCAAATGCATATTGGCCTGACTACAGATAAAGACAAGATCGTTCAGATGTTTCAAAAATTAGCCGCTTCAGGAAAATTGATTAAAATTTCTGAATTAGATGTAAGATTAGGAACAAATGCACCAACTGTAGCGCAACAAGCTGCTCAGGCCGAGATGTATCAGTTTGTAATTGATATGTATAAAAAATACATTCCTGCGCCACAACAATATGGTATCACTATTTGGGGCGTGTCAGATAGTGTTAAGGAACATGAATTCTGGCTTCCTGATGAATCACCAAATCTTTGGGATGCCAACTATGTTCGCAAACATGCCTACAAAGGAACTGCTGACGGACTTGCCGGAAAAGATGTTAGTAAAGACTTTTCAGGAGAATTGGTAAAACCTTAAAGTATTTCTATAAATAAATCCGTAGAACGAATCCAAAATGGGTTTGTACTACGGATTTTTTACCCTTGTTAATCAGTTTAAATCTTTAGTTAAAGCTGAAATTATAATAATTGATTTTAATAATAAATGAATTAGAATGTTTGAATCAAAAAACAGATTGTTTTTACTCTTATTATTGGTGGTACAGTTTGGATTTTCTCAGGATAAAATACCCAGCCTTCAGAAAAAAGGAGATAAGACCCAATTGATCGTTAACGGGAAACCTTTTATTATACTTGGCGGCGAATTAGGAAATTCTTCGGCCACAAGTATGGAAAGTATGGAACCTATCTGGCAAAAATTGACTGATATGAACCTGAACACGGTTTTAGTTCCTGTTTATTGGGAATTGATCGAAAAGGAGGAAGGGAAGTTTGATTTTTCATTAGTTGATGATTTAATTCTCAGAGCAAGACAAGAAAACCTGAAATTAGTCTTTTTATGGTTTGGATCCTGGAAAAATAGTATGTCAAGCCATGCTCCCGAATGGGTAAAATTAAACCAGAAAAAATATCCCAGAATAAAAGACGACAAAGATAAAAGCCATGAAATCTTAACGCCATTTAGCGAAAATAATTTACGGGCAGATTTACAAGCTTTTCAGAAATTGATGGGGCATATAAAAGAATTCGATCAAAAAGAGCAAACCGTAATTATGGTTCAGGTCGAAAATGAAATTGGTATGTTGCCAACCGCCAGAGATTATCATACGTTGGCAAATGCAGCCTTCAAAAACAATGTTCCCGAAGCATTAATAAAATACATGCAGAAAAATAAACAGAATTTAGTTCCTGAATTTTTCGAAGTATGGAAAAAGAATGGCTTTAGAACCTCGGGTAATTGGGAACAAATTTTCGGAAAAGGATTGCACACCGATGAGGTTTTTATGGCGTGGTATTTTGCTGAATTTACCAATAAGGTAGCCAAAGCCGGAAAAGAAAGTTATCCAATCCCAATGTTTGTAAATGCAGCATTAAATGCACCGGAGAAAAAACCGGGAGAATATCCCAGCGCCGGACCATTGCCTCATCTAATGGATGTTTGGAAAGCTGCCGGAAATTCGATAGATTTTCTTGCCCCCGATTTTTACAATCCTTCATTTAAGCACTGGAATGATTTATTTATCCGTCAGGGAGATCCGTTATTTATACCTGAACATCGCTTTGATGCCAGTGCACCTTTCAAAGGATTGTACGCCATTGGTCATTACGAAGCGCTTGGTTTTTCGCCTTTTTCTATTGAATCCGTTACCGATGCTAAAAAAGAGCCGTTAGGAAAAATATACGATCTGGTCAGACAATTAACGCCTGTTATCGAAGCCAATAAAGGCCAGGGCAAAATTGATGGCGTTCTATTAGATAAAGAAAGCCAATTGGAAATCATTAAATTAGCTAATTATGAGTTTACATTCAAACACGATTATACCTTAAATTGGTCAGATGATGCAAAAGAAGAAAGCTGGCCAATGTCAAGTGCAATTATTATTCAAACAGGTACTGATGAATTTTATATCGCAGGATCTGGAGTTGTAGTCACATTTAAGCCATTAAAAAATACAAATCTGAATGTAGGGATTTTAAAAACAGATCAGGGAATATTCGAAAATGGAGAATGGAAAACGATCCGACATTTTAATGGAGACCAAACCCATCAGGGAAGACATATTAGAATATCCGTAGGCGATTATGAAATTCAAAAAGTAAAATTATACACCTACGATTAAATTATCCTAACAGGTTTTCAAAACCTGTTAGGTATTATCAATTCAAAAACAGTTAACCGCGAATTTCACTAATTTTCACGAATTGCATTTTTACATATCAGAATAAAAAAAGTTGCCAAATCTGCGAGACAAAAAACAGCCACAGATTAAAGGATTAAAATGATTAAAAAAACCGGTGCAAATCCGTTTTATCCGTATCATCAGTGGGCAAAAATAATTAGTAACAAAAAAAGAAAATCAAATTATTTAAATAAAGTGAATAGAAAAATCTGCTAAATCTGCGAGAGAAAAAAAGCCACAGATTAAGAGGATTAAAATGATTAAAAAAAATCCGTTCAAACCCGTTCGATCCGCACAATCAGTGGGCAAAAAAAATCTCTGGCAAAAAAAAACAATATCAAATGAGAAAAATAATACTGTTAATTGCATTACTAGCGAGTATTGCTATAAACGCACAAATAAAACTGCCGCGTTTAATAAGCGACGGTATGGTCTTGCAGCGTAATACCAAAGTCAAAATTTGGGGTTGGGCTTCTGCCAAAGAAAAAATAGAAATTACTTTCAACAATAAAACATACAAAACGGTAACTACCAATGAAGGAAAGTGGATGATTGTTCTTTCGTATCAAAAAGCTGGAGGTCCATATGAAATGATTTTAAAAGCAAGTAATACAATTGTCTTGAAGAATATTCTTTTTGGCGATGTTTGGGTTTGTTCCGGACAATCGAATATGGAACTTCCTATGGAGCGTTTGAAGGATAAATACAAAGATGTGATTGCTAAAGCAGAAAATTCAAATATCAGACAATTTCTGGTTCCGGATCAATATTATTTTGCCAATGAGAAAGAAGATTTTACTTCAGGAGAATGGATTTCGGCAAATCCCGTAAGCGTTTTGCAGTTTTCAGGCGTGGCTTATTTTTTTGCCTTAGAAATCTATGAAAAGTGTAAAATTCCAATTGGTTTGATAAATTCCGCTTTGGGAGGATCTCCTGCAGAATCCTGGATCAGCGAAGAAAGCGTAAAGAAATTTCCCGATTATTATCCCGAATTTTTAAAATATAAAGACGGAACACTCGAAAAACAAATCGATGAGAACGATCGAAAAATAAGCAATGATTGGTACAAATTAGCCAATGCTACAGATCAAGGATTGAAGAACAACTGGAAAAATATGGATTTAGACGATACCAATTGGAAAACAATGAACGTTCCGGGATATTGGGCGGATAACGATTTAAGAAATATAAATGGAGTAGTCTGGTTTAGAAAAGAATTTACGATTCCGAAAGTAAAAGAAAAAACCGCAAAACTTATTTTAGGGAGAATCGTAGATGCCGATTCGGTTTTTGTAAACAATCATTTTGTAGGCACAACTTCATATCAATATCCGCCAAGAATTTATTCTTTTGATGCCAGTATTTTAAAAGAAGGCAAAAATGAAATTGCCGTTCGGATTATTAATAATTCAGGTAAAGGAGGTTTTGTTATCGACAAACCTTACGAGCTGGTTCTAGGAAATGATACGCTTGACCTAAAAGGGTTGTGGAAATATCAATTAGGAGCCAAAATGCTGCCATTGCCGTCACAGACTTTTGTACGATGGAAACCAGTTGGATTGTATAATGCAATGATCGCACCTTTAAAAAATTATTCGATAAAAGGCGTTTTGTGGTATCAGGGAGAATCCAGTACTAAAAAGCCATACGAGTATTTTGGATTAATGGAATCCTTAATTACAAATTGGCGATCACAATGGCAACAGCCAAAATTGCCTTTTTTGTATGTACAGCTCACTAATTTTATGGAACCAAAACCGGAACCCGTCGAAAGCAATTGGGCAGAATTAAGACAGCAGCAACTCAATATGCTAAAAATACCCAACACCGGAATGGCAGTTACAATTGACTTAGGAGAATGGAACGATATTCATCCTCTAAACAAATACGATGTTGGCAAAAGACTGGCATTACAAGCCAGAAAACTGGTGTATGGGGAGAAGAATTTAATTGCTTCAGGACCACTTTTTAAACACATAGAGAAAAAAGAAAATAAATTGATTTTAAGCTTCACAGCTGTAGGATCAGGTTTAACAGCCAAAGATTCAAAAACTTTAAAAGGATTTGCAATTGCAGGCAATGATGGAAAATTTGTTTGGGCAAATACAACTATTGAAGGTAATAAAGTAATAGTTTGGAGCGATGTTATTATTGATCCTGTTAAAGTGAGATATGCCTGGGCTGATAATCCTGTAGAGGTAAATTTATGCAATAAAGAGAATTTACCGGCTTCACCTTTTGAAGCAGATTTAAAATAGAAAAGAATAGTTGAGGTTTGATATCCTAATGAATTTAAAAATCCAAAGTTGACAATTTGTTTACTTTGGATTTTTTTTGTTTTTTTTATAACGAATAAGCTATAAAAAAAGAAAAACCCTCAACATTTGTTGAGGGTTTGAATACTGGCGGAGAAAGAGGCTCCGCAACCTATATCGAAAGTACCAGTAAACACTGGGTGTTATGTTTTTTCAAAAAAGAAGGGCACCAATAGGGCACTCTTAAAATTATTGGGTTTTTAAACCTCTGTAAATGTCGTAAAAATAATCGACAAATAGTCGAAAAATTTCATAAAAATGGAATGTGATTTTTACAGTTTGGAAAAAAATTGTGTGTTTTGTTATTGATTCGTGGTGGTTTATTTTTAAAGCTTCTTCCAAAAAAGAAGTGCCAATAAGCTTGATAGCTTTTGGAAAAATATACATGTTTATGTAAAGATTTTAAACAAATTTAAAGCTATGGTTCGAGTCCTGTTCCCGCTACTAAGAAAAAGCTTCAGACACTAGTGAACGTAAAAACGTCTTATTCTAAAAAGTTCAAAATATTTACGCAAAATTGTTTTAGAAACTTATACTAATTGATTCTTCATGTATATGTATAAGAAAGAGGCTTGCTCTAGCAGGAAAAGTTTAATTTGAGTATCAATACTTCAAAGCTTTGAATGTTTTTATTTAACATTATGGTTTTCCGTAATGAAGTTTTGTTTTTATTAATGTTATTTGTTTTTAATACTTTTCTTGGTTGGAAAGTTATTATTAATTTAATTAAATCAAACTATGAGTTATTTAAAATCACAAATGCTTTATGATGATGGGAAGCATTATAAATGGACTGCAAAAGCGGATGAAGACGATCCTTATTACACAAAAGGAACTGATTATTCGCAATTAAACAGAACTGAAGGTTATGAGGTTCTTTATTTTATAAATCATATTGGTAAAAAACATTGGACAAGTGCCCCTGCGAATACGTCTACATACAATAAAATCGAAAGAATGATACGTTATGCAGTCCCTCCGGAGATAAGAACTCATAAGAAAATTGCAGATTGGATAATTACAAACTGGAATAATGCAAATTAAAAACCTACGTTGTTCTTTTTTTGAGTTTTGTAAAATGTTCTTAATCTTAGCTAATTAGAAGGTCTTGCGAACACACCAAAAAGCCATAAATAGTTAAAATTAAAAAAAGCTTTAGATTTCTCTAAAGCTTTTTACCTTAGTAGGGGGAAGCATTCAATTATCTAACCACTTTATTGAAGATTATTTCATGATTATTTCACTTGCATCTTAAAATAGATATTGAAAAATCTTTAGCTATTTTGGAATTTTTAAAGACAACAATAGTTATAAAGGCGCTTTGAAAAGCGCCTCCATCAGCAAAGGAGTAATTAGATTCGGTAGTTATAATTAATGAATCCAGTAGTGTGATATCAACAAGTGTTCCGGCTTCTTTTTCGTGTTCTCTGTTTATCTGCTTCATAGGCTGTGAGTTTCCTGAAGGATGATTGTGAATCAAAGATGTAGCATTGCCATAAGAGCTGAGGAGAATATTGGTGTTGTCTACAGCAGTTCTCGCAATTCTTCGGATTTGCCAGATCATCTTAAATACAAACCAACTTTTTCATTAAGCCTAAGGCAAATTCCATTGTTGCAGTTTTTAGCTGTTGGCAGTTTCGAAAGTAATTAAGTCGGGTCTGCCATAGTGTGTATACATTAGAAATTCGCAATCTGTATCTTGAATTTTAATATTTAAGTTTTCACCAATATCAATACCTATACTGATCAATTTTAAAAAAATTTCTCTCCTTTTCGAAAATATTTGAATATCATTTATCAATTCACTTAGAAAATTAATTTCATCTTCTGTGAGGCTCCGACCTAATTTGTCACTTGCTTTAATTATTACATCATGTATTAAGGACGTTCGAATAGAATTAGAAATAAAAGAAAGCCAATTATCATAAAACCTTTTCGTAGACTGTTGCTGGAGAAGGTAGAGAATGCGAATATAATATGCAGTACCTCGTTTTATTGATATAGGTAAAAAAGTACCCGTTACTGTAATGGCACCAACTTCGAAAAATGCGTCATGTATTTGATTTACATACCCATAATTTGGAGAAGTATTACAGCAAGAAAGAAATACAATTGGTGCAGAAATCTTGTGTTTAGAAATTTCTCTCCCAGTTAATCGCTGATTACCTATTGTTAGAAAAGTCTCTTTACTATTTGCATCAATATTTCCATGACAGTCAAACACTAAAATTGTTGGTTGATATTTACGAACAGCCACTGCGATTTCTTTAATTGAATTGCAGTAAACGTACTTGTAACCCAATTTCTCTGCATTGTCGGTGATCATTTTATAACTGTTATTAAACTCATGATCTAAATTATTCTTAGCATCACCTGATAATATAATTAGGGTTTTTGATAAAACATCATCGGTTACTACTAGATTTAATCGATTATTGGCGGAATAATTATTTAAAATTCCTTGATAATTTGCCTCAGGAATTCTACATATATCGTGTGAAAAACAAAGTGGAACGCTATCAATAGTTAACCATTCTATAGGAAGATCCGAAATTACGAGCAATTGACCTTCTCTTTCTTTTATATAGTTTTTGAGTTCTTCAGAAAGTGTATGATTTGATAATTTCTCACCGAGCTTGAGCAACGATTTAAAAATGTTTCGTAACGAATTCTGCGTTTGAAAATTTGCATTTGCGGGGTTAAACATCGATAACTCTCTATATATAGAATAACCAATTAGAGGCGCACGAAATATTGGAGAGAATGTAAAAGAGGACTGCAAATAGGCGATTGCATCTAGGAATAGTAGCTTTGGCTTTACCAGCTCCTCTAATACAAGTTCAGCAATTTTTTGCTCAGTATTAATATTTTCAGTTTTTGTCTCTCCCTCGTGACGATATTCTAGATTTTGTTCCATCCCGTAAAACCCTGTAAAAAGTTTATGAAGCTGCTCGGATTCCTTATTTTTTAGATAAGATTTTATAGCAGGGTTAAAGAATGGAAATGTTGCAATTAGAATTGGCGCATTCTGGTTTTGCCTTAGATTTTTATGAACTTGGTCAATTTCGGTTATAATTTTATAGAGAGCATGACTTCGTTCAGCGGGAATATTTTCTCGATTCTCTGGATATTTTACTTTCCAAAACTTATTTAATGTTTGCATTAATATTAGAAAGTTTGGTATTAGAGGATTGAAGTCCAAAACAGAAGAAGCGTTTTCGTTTTCATCTAAATTGAGTGTCAAGTTTTTATAGCTAGGTGATTTTTGAGCAAACATTTGCTTTATACCTGGAAAATCTCTTTTAAAAGAGGCTAACAAGTGTGCAAGTGACTCAAAATAGTGATCTTTTTCAAGCGAGATTTCGAGAGGGGAAGTCGGTTCACCAAAAAAACAGAAATAAAAGTACTTCTGGTTTGTACTTTTTATAGAAGCGATTATATTATCTTTATTTTTACAGTTGACATCAACAATATACACAACTACGCGATAGTCTAAATCCAAAATTTTACTATAACCTATTATCGGATTTATTCTTGATTTAAACCCTTTTTCTTCAAATATTAATATGCTTAATGCAGGATTTAACAAAGTGTGATTTTCGGATAAAGTAAAATATTTTTGTTGATCTTCAAGCTGTATAAAATCGCGTGGAAATCTTTGTAAATAATGAAAGATATTATTCTTTTTATCTGCAGAAAAATTTATTGGATCTTTAATTGAGAAATCACTCTGAATAACAATATACTGAATTGAGGAACGTGATATATTTCTAATTTTCATAATAGTAGTTTAATCTTCTTGCGCCTAACTTATTTATATCTGTAATAAGTATCTCACAATATCTGATTCCAAATATATAATTTTAAAAATGTAAATCATCAAATGTATTTTTTATCTGCGTTAAGTTTTTTGTATTAAATTAATATGTATTTAGATTGTAAGATGTAAGCGTCAAAAATAAGAAAAAGGAACTGAAATTGAAAGTGCAAAGTATGTACTTCCACCGCCACCACGACCACAAATTCTTGAGGGAATAAAGACGACATATAAGCCGTTTGGCGAGATTGTTGTTTTGGGCTTAATTTAAAGATTGCTTTGTATTGTAAAATTTGTGTTTAACCGAAAAATCTCGCATCTTTATTCTCCAACATCGCCAATCGCTAGAACATTGACAGTAATTTGAGGGAAAAATGAGAAAAGGAATCTGTCACTTATGCGACAAGGAAAAAGACTTAGCTGAAAGCCATATTATCCCAAAATTTGTTTATCGCTGGATGAAAAATACTGGAGGACAATATTTTAGAACCGCTTTAAATCCAAACCAACGAATTCAAGATGGTCTCAAGAATCATTTGTTATGTTTCGCTTGTGAACAAAAATTTAGCAAGTATGAAAAATGGTTTGCAGATAATATTTTTTTTCCTCATTTACAGAACAGTTCCAGATTTCTCGAATATGATGAAAATTTAGGGAATTTTATTATATCTGTTCTATGGAGAAGATTACTCCTAAATAAAATAAATGGTCAAGAATATTTTGAAAAAGTATTTAATGATTGGAAATTATATTTAGATAAAAAAACTGTCCTTCAGAATGACAAAATACATTTATTATTTCTTGGAGATATTTGGGGAGAGGATAGTCAGCCCAATGAATTTGTTCATAGATATTTCACTCGCGCAACAGACACAAATATAGCGGAAATCGATGATGACATAATTGTATTTGCTAAATTTTCAAGATTTCTAGTTTTTGCTGAACTAAATAGTAATAAACAGAATTTTAGAGGAACAAATGTGTATTTTGAGAAAAGTAGATTTCCATTTGCACAATACATCGACAATGGAAAAATATCTCTTTATTTCCTAGACCGAGCTGAAAAAGTTTTCAACTTAGCTTTAAGCAGAATATCAGAGGAAGAACAAGCAAAAATTTTATTTGAAATAAACAAAAATTCTAAAAAATTTTGGAATTCTGACGCTGGAAAATCTGTGATATCGGATATTAATAATGAAGTTAAACCATATACGGTCGATGAAAAAATGAAATATGTATGTGATATTTGTTTGACTTCAATGAATGAACCAGAAGGGCATTTATTACGAACCTATGAAATTATACAATCACAAAAATACTGGAAGTTCATTTTTAGTAAAAATAGTTATGGCATTGATAAAGAAGGGCTACAACAGCGATTAGATTATTTTAAAGAAATTTCATCTTCTCCTACACCGTGGATTATTTGTGATAACTGTATTTCAATGTTTAATTTAAAAAACATCGATAAAAACAAAGCTTACATTAATAAATGGATTTCTACAAAAGGAAAATTTAAACCTAATAAATGTGGTGATTTTAGGAATTATTTAGGCGAAGAAGAAATAAAAAGGATACCTGGAATGATAGCAGGTATAAATTAAGGGTTTTACCTATAATAAAAACTACTGCTAATAGCTAGAGTTTCATTGTTGGCTTTTCAAGCCCAACGAAACTCTAGCTATTATGCACAGTATCATATTGCTATTGGTCTACTACTAGTTATTAGAACTTTTCTTGAAATAAATTCAACTAATTCTATATCAAAATTTAAATTTTTTACTTCAACTGAATAAGGTAATAAAACATCTGTATCAGCTTCAGAACCTTTGGAATGAACAATTCTACATCTTAATTGATATATTCTTTCAGAAACTTCAGCTACTAAATCAGTAGTCTCATTTTTTAATGATATTTTTTGCGATATTAGAGGTTTCCCTTTATTTTCAGTAAAAAATATCTTTCTATTTTCATCTGCTTCAAAAAAACTTCTTAATTCAATGTTGTTTGTACAAGCAGAAATAGTGGCTTTTAATTGTTCTCTTTCATTTCCAAAAGACTTACCATTGGAAGAACTTTTTATTGTAGATATTATTTTTGTAATATCATTATCCTTGTTAGGATTAAATCGTGGATCTTTAATTATACTTTGTATTTTTTGTTTAGCTTCATAACTTGAATAAATTGGGAAATAAAACTCAAGTGTTTGGTAAAATGCTAAATATTGAAATATCGGCATATTTGACGACTCTTTAGCATACCAATACAATGAAATTGGTTCTGTATCGTATTCGTACTTTGGTTCAGAAATAGTTGCATCTTTATCAATAAACATTAATTTTCTCTTTCTTTTTATACGAGTTTCGATATATGTTTCACGTTGACTTTGAAGGCTAATAGGAATTTCAAAAGCTAAATCAATTTGAAAAAAAATTGAGTTAGCAATTTTTTCTAATAAATCACGTGAACTGTCGTGTGTGGTTTTCTTTGAGTTAGTAATTTTAAGGGTTATTTTTTTAGAATTAAATCGTCTTAATCCTCTTTCTCTTGAACCTGTTATTAAAGAAAAGGGTTGTGAACAATATCCAAGAGAAATCTCTAAACCTTGATGATTTGGAAGCATAATGTCTAATATGTCATCATCAAATTCTTCATTTTCATTATCTTCTGGTTTATTAATTAAATTGTTTAAGCGTTCTAAAAAATTAAATCTATTTGCTTCAGGACTAGTTATTTCAGCTTCAATTAAATTATTATCTTTTGACCAAATAGCCTCGTATCCTTGTACAAATTTAAATTTTTCGAAATCACAACCTAAAGCATAATCCAAATATTTTTCTGTATAAATTAAAAGACATTCATTTTTTTCTCTTCCTGCAAAAACCTCAAATTTAATTTTAGAATATGAATCAGTGCTTTCTGATTTAAATTCTTCAAATTGAACATTTGCTAGTTTTAATTTTTCTTTTAATTTTAATATTTTATCTTTCATTTTTTATATATTGTGCATAACGTTCTTGCGCTACAAGCAGTTTGGGGCTAAATCAGCGTTATCTTTCGGATTTGCCAAATCTTCCAAATACAAACCAATTTTTCCATTAAGCCAAATCCCCAAAATGCTTGTAGCGTGTGTTAGAGGCAGTCTTTATTCTATTATTTTAAGAACTTTTGGTAACGATTCCTTATTTTCTTTATAAGAATCTTGAAAATTTCTAAAGTTTATATCAAGATAATGTTTTTCCATTCGTATTGCTTTAATTTCAGTTACACAATTCCTCGCATGTTCCAACATCGCATAAATTCTTTCATCATGTCTTAAATGACTTAACACAACAATAAGTGGTCTAAAAAAAGCTCTTTCAAGTTTATAAAGGTCGTATTTGTTATTTTCAAGATATGGTTTAATTTGAGAGTCCATTAAATCTAATATTGGTCTATATCTTGGATCATCGATAGGATCTCTTCCAAGTTCTTGCTCTAAGAAAACACTATAATTTCCAAATTCTTTCATGAAACTTTGCAAGTTTCTAGAAACGTTTGTAGTGTGATTTGTTGTATTCTGCTTATACTCTTCAAAAACTCTTTTGAAATTATCATATGTACTTTTAAGTATACTTATAAAACCATTAATCTCACTAGAATTTTCAACCGCTTCAGTAAACTTGTTTTTTTTAATTTTTTCTAAATATTCAACCAACTCACTTTTATCTAAAGTTCCGAACACTTCACAATCCAAAGTTGTCACAAGTTGTGGTCGTGGAAATGTATAATTTTCCTCATTGTTATGCTCAGTTAAAAACTCGGTTATATTTTCAATTTGCTTATCAATTGGATTTTTCAGAACTCTCAATTCTGCGAGCCATCTTTTTCCAGATTTTTTAATTTTCTTATTATCGTTTCTGTAATCAATTAGTTTATTGATACCTATACCAAGGAGTAATGTAATAATTGGAAAAATATATTTAAAATAATCAGTTTCTTGTTTTGGAGATTCAAGGTAAATTTTTGTTGTTGCAATTGAGTTTTTTTTAAATATGATAGAATCTTTAAAACTAACAACAGTGTCAATTTTTGATTGAACTTTTTTCTCAAGTTTTGTTGATTTATTAGTTGCAATTTGGCAATTTCCAAAAAGAGAGATTGTGAACATTATTACTATAAAATGTTTCTTCATTTACTGATTTGTTTTAAGATTGCTCATAACTCGTATATACTACTGACAACATCAGACTTATTACCCCAATATTGGGTAGATATGTCTGATGAAGGTCAGGGTTTATTTATTATCAAATATATAATAATAAGCCTATAAATCATCAAAAAGACTTTTAATTTGTTGAATGCTTTTTGGTACTAACATTGGTATAAATTTCGGTAGTTTTGCTATTATTATGTCTTATTAATTCCTGTAAGAGGTAAAACAAATTTCAACCTCAATCGAACAACAAACAGTAAGTTTAAATTTACAATGCATGTTGAAAAAAAATAATTGAAAAGCAAAAATAAAACAAGAACTTTATAGAAATCTACAGCCTTGTTTTAGCGGGAACTTGACTCTAACCAAGAAAATATTAATTTATTTTAAAGAAATTTTCTTCAAATCCCCTAACATGGTTCGTAAACAAGTTCAACACAAAAATTAATAATAAAAAGTGTCCATAAGGACTTCTGCATATCTTACGGTTATCCGTAATTATTTTCTTTTTCTTTAATATCTAAAATATTAGTAACTAAATATTGTCTTTTCAAACTTACGCCAAAGAACTCATTATTCTTTTAATATCTTATTTAATTTTCGTCACAAATTACGGGCATCGCCTGCGCGAGTGCCTTCAAAAATTCGCCAATAAATGCAGGATAAAAATCCTCCTTTATTGCATCACTTCTTGGAAACATAAAATTTTTGAATTAATCATTATACACTTTCAATATCTTTAAATCTTCCACAAAACGGTTCGAGAATTGTCCTGTTAGGGCTACTAAGAGAAAAGCTTCAGAGAAATCTGGAGCTTTTTTTGTTTATATTAGTTTTTATAATTAAAACATTTAGTTTGCGGGTACGAAGTCAGGAGACATTCGCACAGCGTTTCATAAGAACTCCTCGGATAGCGGGGGTATGTAATGTTATTAAAATATTAGAAATTCATTTTTTTGACTTAGCCAGAAATATTTTGTTCGAAAACGAATTCCATTTTCATCAGTATATTTAAGAGTTATCGTAAAATCTTTAGTTAATACTCCTTCATTTTGCTTTAAATAATTATCTGCTTCAATATGATTTCCCTCAACGCTTTGAGTAACTTTTATCTTAAACTCTCTCATATCATGAGATTGAACAGGTTCAATTTTACCAATTTCACCTTTGACAATTGTTTTTTCAGGAATGTTGTTATATTCTACAACGATATTATATGCGGTAAAACTTGAATTATTTCGTATTTCTAAATTATAATCCCATTCAAGATCCCAATATTGATCAATTTTATCAATCCCTAGTCTGATCACTTGTGGATTATTCTTTGTTAAACCAGTTGTCCATCTTCCATAATGTGTCTTAACATGATATAATTGCATTTTTGGACGTTTAACAAATCTCATTAATAAGCTGATAATTGAACTTCCACACAAAGTAATTATCCCAATTAAAGGTTCAATTTCATAATCCTGTCTGTACCAAACAATTGACAAGACCAATAATATGACTTGAATTATGATTGAAATAGTTTGTGCTAAAAAATTCATATTTGTATAGTTTACGTTAGATAATAAGTCTTTTTTGCAATGACATATAACTTTCTGGCAGTACCGGATTTGAGATTAAATTAAGTCCATTCTTCGGATTTGCCAAAACATTCAAATACAAAATCAATTTTCCATTAAGCAAAATGCCCAAATCCGTTGTAGTGGGTGACTTTATAAAATTAATACTCAATTCTACTTTCTCCGTCTATTGAAGCAAATACTTTATGTACTATTGAATCTTTAACTATAATGTCACCTTCGCTGTTAATCTTTCTCTCTTGTGTCATTTCCACTTCAATAGAATAGCGATTTGAAAAATGCATCTTCCCATTAAATACTTTGTTATTAAAATCATTATCTTCCATTAAAAAATTAATAATCTTTTCATTATAAAAGCCTTTCCATCTGAAATTACGCTTTATAGCAGGAGTAGCAACATCAATCTTTACTCTTTCTAATTTAAGTTTTGGTAAATCATCTGTGCGTAATATAAACATAGAAAATTGATTTTTTTGTACTGTTCTTGGTGTTCCTACAGGCTCATCATCCTGTAATCGGAGCACATCAATATATTCCACTTTTGGATAGTTTTGGAGTTTCTTATAAAGATTAGATTTGCGCCAAGAAACTTTATAATTTTTATTTACTATGTTAACTGAATCTAAAATAATTTTTTGATCTAATTCACTCTCTTCTTTTAATTGATCAAGATTTAGTTTTTTCAACTCCTTTCTTTTTATCTCATTATCTAATTTTAAGTTTTCAATTTGCAAAGTCGTTAATTCTTCATTTTCTACAGGAAATCTAGAAAGTACTCCTAAAGCAATGGCGACTATTAAACTAATTTGAGTAGAATTTTTACCTAAAAGTTTCCACTTTTCCTTAAAGCCACCCTCCTTGGTTGGTAGCGTTTCTAAATCAAGTTGTAAACCTAACGTTTCAGAGATTTCTTTAATTATATATAATATTTCTTTTTCGCATTCATTTCTAACAATAGAATTAATTGAATGACTATCATCGTCGAAATAGTAATGTAATTGTAGACCGTTTGATTTTTCTATTGACTCCATATTCTTTAGTAAAGGAAAATTCAAATGTAAGCCATTGACTGTTAAATAACAAACATTCTGTGATTAGTCTACAGTTAGCTTTCGAATAACGTTCTGGTACTACAGCGATGATTATATTTTTAATCACTCATGTCAACATATCGTTAAGTTCACGAACGAGACGCTCGCGCCAGCTGCAGAGAAAGCGGGGTTTTAGGAAATAACACGAAATATGAACTCTGTGAATTACCTCCAATCAACTTAAACAACAGTGAATGGAACAAAAAATATTTAACAATTGCTTATTCTGAAACCATAAATGGCACAGAAGTAGATGCAGAATATTTAGAATTATTCAGGAGTTTTATAGCCAAAAATAAAAATCACATTTTAACTATTGATCACCCAAAATATAACGAAGAAAAAGCCTATTTAGAATGCAGTAAAATTATTGGATTTGAAATAGGAATTAACAATCCCAAAGTGCCATTATTAGCCAGCTTTATGTATGCCTTTATTCGTCTGAAATACAGAGACCATTTGTGGGCAAAAGGAATGGCTTTAGGGCAACGTTTGACCAACATTAAATATGCAAAAGCAATTGATTATAAAGATGATTTTTCTAAAATTTATAATTCTTTTTTGACAACTTATGACGTTTGGATTACGCCTGTTTGTTCCTTTGAGGCTTATAAACATCAAAATGCAGGAAAACCATTTACTGTTAATGATAAAAAAATAGGATATACTAAAGCCATCGCTTCGTTTAATTTTACGACTGCCTTTTCAGGCCATCCAATAGTTGTTATTCCGATTGGGAAAAAGAAAAACGGAATGCCGGTAGAAATACAAATACACTCCAAAAAATGGACAGATAAAAAATTATTAGAAATCGCTCAGCATTTTGAAAAATTAACCAATGGATTTGAAAAGCCAATACTATAAAAAACACCGCTACCAACACTCGCTGGGATTTGAATCAAGTCTTATATATTAGTTTTTTACATTATTAATTTTAAGATGCTAATGCAAAAATCGCATAATAATCCTCAACAAACTGGTTAGATATTTGAATGCTTCCCGCTACTAAAAAGATACATATCCTTAAAGTACATATAAACTACTTGTTTTTACATTATAATCATAATTACGAGAGATATTACCGAGCGGCGGGAAGCATTCAAATATCTAACCAATTTATTCAAGATTACAATAGAATTTTAAGATGTGCATCTTGATATGTGATTAAAAAAAACTAATATTTGTTAATAGTAGTTTTACTGTTTTTTAAATGCAAGTAATACCAAAATCAGTATTTTGATTTGCTGATTTTTTTTCTTCAATATTGATAATTGAAAAATCATTAGCTTTGCTATAACCTGTGTACAATTCAATTTCGCTTCTAAATTTTTCAGGAAATATACTTATAAGTTTTTCGGATTTATCCCTAATTTCTTTTTGTAAAGTTTCTGTTTTTGAAATATTTTTATTCATTTCACTGAGTGTTCCTGTAGTTGGAAATTCACTTAAAGTTTTAAAGTAAAGACTGTCTAATTTGTGAATTTCATTCAATTGTGTTTTATATTTTTTTGTATCAAACCCAAACAATTGTTTTATTGATGAGGAATAACTTTCAAGTTTAGCAAGATGTATTTCAGGGCAATCAGTTGTATTTTTGGAATTAACTACTAAAAAATATTTTCCGGCTAAAACCTTTTCAATCTTATAACTTCCTTGAACATCAACTTCTGTTTCATATTTTAGTTTATTTCGAATGCTATCAAGAGAGTACAAGATTACTCTCGATCCGGCATCAGCTCTATTGCCAATAAAATTGTTGTATTTCCAATAGACGCTACCGGTTAAAATGCCATAGTCACCGTTTAAACTTTTTGTTGTAGGTTCAATGACTTTAAAATTTTTATCAAAATAAAAAGGAATAGACATTTTTACTTCCTCATTTTCAGAATTTTTGATTGAATAAAAATGAGTGATTGAGTAAATTAATATACTTTTCTTAGTATTCTTATCAACGATTTTTGAAGTATCAAGAATAGAAAATGAAATTGGTTCATAACTATCTAAATTCTTTAAGTTCTCTTTTAGATAAGATTTTGCTGCAGATTTTGCTTTGTCAGTAGGATCATTTGAGCAAGAGCTTAAACTAATAAAAAAAATGATTATGAGGAGAAAAAAAACATACTTTTTCATTTGTGAATGGTTTAAAGTTATTGATTTTCAAATCTAATCTTTTCGATTCGAACTAAAATACGGTTTTCCGTATTCTTCAATCTTTAGGAAATTTAATTGTGTATAATCTAATTTTTTGTAGCTCCACAGGTTTTCGTGTTATCCATTTTTCTATGATTTTATGTTTTAGTTTAAAACGAAAAAAGCTCCAGATTTCTCTGAAGCTTTATCTTAGTAGCCATAACAGAACAATTCTTGAACCATTTTCAAAATGATTTAAAAAAGAATAAATTTCATTCAACTTTATGGTTCAAATCCCACCGTGGTTA
Source organism: Flavobacterium sp. NPDC079362 (assembly GCF_050267765.1). Classification (NCBI taxonomy): domain Bacteria; kingdom Pseudomonadati; phylum Bacteroidota; class Flavobacteriia; order Flavobacteriales; family Flavobacteriaceae; genus Flavobacterium; species Flavobacterium sp. NPDC079362. Next base: position 50,674 of record NZ_JBNNFM010000007.1, read on the forward strand.
CTTAAATCAATATAAAAGTAGAAGCGCGAAACAGTAATATCTAACATCTTGTTGAGGATTTTTACAATATTATTTTGCACGCATCTTGATTTAATTTTGTAATCAAAATGCAATAGTTTATTTTAGCGAAACAGGATACATGTTTTTATAATCATATGTAATGCATTCTTCAAGAAATCTATTTCTGCTTATTGTTTATATTTGTCTAAATCTCTAAGCTTAGAATTATAATGTTTTATTTTAATTATGTAGCTTATATTAAATAAGTTAGATATATGACTCAACAAGAAAAAAGAATAGGAGAAGATTTTAAAAATTATTTAAGAAAAGAGTTGAAAATTGAAGATTTTGATTGTCGATGCAATAAGACCCATAATTCCTTTTATATTTATTTTCCTAATGAAGACTTGGAAGGAATCGAATATGAGGCAGAAAATTTACAAATATACCTTAATGAGATAAGCTCACTAAAATTCTACGATGATTACTCAAAGGTTACTACTGATAGCATCACTCAAAAAGTAATTCAAATTTCTTCAAATAAAAATTTGAATCATTTAATATCGTTAGGTGTTTTTTGGAAAGAAACACCAGAAGGCTTCATGATTAAAATTATTGATGATCCCTTGTTAATAGGCATTGGAGCTTCAATATCTGAAAATTATGATCATTACACTCCGCCATGTTCTAGTCATCTTGCTATTGAGATTATTTACCCAGATTCAAATTCTCGTCTTTCAGATTTAAAAGAAGATGAATTAATTAAAATTTTTATGTTCGAATTATCTCATGCTCATAATATAAGTTTTGAATTTTCTACATATAAATTGAAAGAATACGATTTGGATGATGCAAAAATTGATTTTATGCAAGCTTCTGATTTTGTTTATAATATACCATTAGAAGACTATAATTATGGAATGGAATTGTTTATTAATGCAAATCAACGGTTGAGCTCAGACCTTCAGTTTATGTCTTACTACAAAATTTTTGAATATTTTGCTCCAATTCAAGCGAGAATAGAGGCATTTCAATCTATGAAGCTCAAATTATCTTCGTCTAAAGTTTATAATCATGATGCAAATTTTATCTCTTCAATTTTTGATTTAGCAAGAAATTACGACCATAGTATTAAAGATAGTGAACTTGTTAAATCTTTAATTAATAGTGCTTTTGATTTAGTAGATTTATATGATGAATTGCCTAAGTCTATACATAAAAAATTAAAACAAAATGAACTAAAATATAATTCAAAAGCAGAAACTAAGGATAAAATTATTAATGAGCTTGGAATGGCTTTATACCAGACACGAAACTCAATTGTGCATGCAAAATCAAATTATGATAGTAAAGGATATGAAGTTGATTTAAACGATCTACCGCAACTTAATAAATTTATGCATAAAGCTTGCTTTAGTATAATAAAATGGTATGTAAGTTTACCTAAGCATTTAAAAATAAACATAGATAAATAATTTTTTGACAGTATATTTTTATAGTTGATATATTTATATTAAAGAGGTATAATTTGCGTATCTATAAAAGTAGTCAAATTGAAATTACATTTTATATCTTGAATAGTTGGGAAATTCAAACCCTTTACCTACTATCGAATTGTTGAAATTATTTTACTTATTATGGTTTTCCGTAATGTAATAATGATTTTATTAATGTTATTTGTTGCTGATAATTACGGAAATCCATAAAATATAACAATCCGGATTAATTAAATTCGGTAAAAAATGATCATTATGAAAAACGTTGCTTCTTTGTTTTTATTCTTGGCATCATCATTTATTTATAGTCAAGAAATTGCAACTACTGAAAGTGGTAGAAAAGTTATTTTGAATAAGAATGGAACTTTTACTTACTCAAAAGATCCAGTTGAGACATATTTTGCTACAAGCATTATAAAAGGAGTAGTCACATATTACTTTAATAAATACCAAGGTGATAAACCTGATCTTGGAGCGACTGTCGTAGTTGTAGATTCCGCACAAGTCAAAAATTTTGATTACCAATTGTGGAAAAATTATCATTTTGCAAGTTCGTACAGAAACATTTATGAAATGACCAAGACAAGGTACGATAACTGTTCTTTCTTATACAAAAAATCAAAGGGAAGTGAAAAAGAAAAGTACAAAGCAGATATGGAAAACGCTCAGCAAGATCTTGACAAGTATAGTAAAGAGTTAGAAAAATATAATGCAGAAACTGATGAAAAATTTAAAAATATAGATAAAGAGTTGTTTCCCACTTTATTTCAATTTCAAAATGGAAAAGAGCCTTTTATAGAAACTACAATAGATAATAACGGTAATTATAGCATAAATGTGCCTGCTGGAGTTTACTATGTGTATATAAAATCAAAAAACAGAAAAGGGTATACAATAACTGACGTTTCTGGAAAAACTTATATTGATAAAGTTAAAGTAGCAAAAAATCAAAATAAGAATGTAAGCCACAATTTCACATTGTAAAAGTTTACAACTGAATAATCAAAATGTATTTAATATTCATGAAAAAAATAATTACTCTCTTACTATTAGTTAGTTCAGCATTTATATTTAGCCAAAATAGGCAGGATGATAAGTTACCAATAATTTCAAAAGAAATTAAAGGACAAATTATTTCGGCAAATGGTTGGAAAAAAAACCAGTATGGAAAATGGGTAACGGCTAAAAATAAAATTCCATACGATATTGAGCAACAATTCAAGTCATTAATTAATTTCGAGGTCTATTCTTTGGGTAATTCTGGACAAAATTTTATCTCATATCAATTAAAAGATGTAAAAATTAATGACACCACATATTCACTCCTAATTGAGAAATACCGAGATGGATTCTATAAATATGAAACTATCCAAGAAGGTTGGGTAAATTCGAATAGTTATAAATACTATGTCTTTGATAAAAATCAATTAGAAAATTTAAAAAAAATTAATGATGATTCTATTCACACATTTGAAATCCTGCTATTGCAAAATGATGAAAAACACTTCATTAATCTGAGTACCATAAGTGACAATGTAATTGCAAAAGAAATAAATTCAGTTATAAAGGATCCAACGCCATACACTAAAAAGACCTTATTTATAACAATCAGAAAGTTTAAATCTAAAAATATCATTCAATTTTTTATTTCCACATATTACTATGGTTTTTCTGAAGATATGTACTACGAAACGGATTTATTAAATTTTAATAAATTTTTAAAGTTAGAATAATACATACAGTTCATAAAGGGATTTTTAAGGTTGATTAACGTTCTGATTTCTCAGAATAATATTAATTGTGAAATAGATTTTTGTAAGAAATAGGATCTTTCAAATAACTGTTTTTAAAATAAAACTGACAAAACTTATTTTACAATAAACATATCTCAATTTTCAATTCTGTGATATTTAAAAAAAGCCTTTAAACACAATGTTTATAGGCTTTTTTGTTAATATTTTATTTGGTGTTTTTATTATAATGAAAACTCTGTGTAAATTTTTTTATACTGTCTTAACTCTTAAAACAGGTAATTCTACGTGACTCTAATCATTTCTGAATGAATAGCTTTGGTCAAGTTTACTTTTTGTTTTCTATTTATGGAAATCCGTAAATAAATTCAAAATTTAATATAGATTTTAGCTGTCTATTAATCATAAACAATAAAAAATGAAAAAATATTACCCAATACTTCTGTCTAAAGCAGGAGAATTTTCAGCTCTTTCCAAACTTAGTCAAAATATAAAAAATGAAGTTGCTCCAATTATCCAAGTTTTATCTGAGCAAATATCTAAAGTGGAAGCTTTTCATTCTCATTGGAACTTCAAAGACAATGAATTGTTGTTAGATTTTTCTTTAATTGAATCTTTTAATTCAACAACAGTTTCAAAACTTATAAAACATTTACAATCTAATAATGTTAATGTAGTTCCGGTCGTTCAAGAAAACAGTAATCAGAGATATTTAACTTTAATTGGAAACTTAATAGATAACTTAGAAATAGATAAAATCTGTATACGCTTTTCAAATGAAAGTGGAGGGTTTCTTAATATTAATACGACTATTGAAACATTAATTAATACTTTAGGAACAACTCCTTCCCAAGTATCCTTACTTTTGGATTTTGGATTTTTAAGGACAACAAATCATGCTTTAGTTGAAGCGTTTGCTATAAATTTGATCAACTCTATTGCAAATCGTGATGATTATGAAAACGTAATTATTTCTTCAGGCTCTTTCCTTGATAATTTAGGAAGTCTTAATCCTGCGGGAAGAGTTTACCGTCTCCCTAGATATGAGTGGCAGCTATGGTCGACTTTACAAATGCAATCTAAAATAAAGGGAACAATTAAATATAGCGATTATGGAACTAAACATCCAATTTACAGTGAAGCTGGTTTTCAAGGAAGCTGTAGCATTAAATATACAGTTACAAATGAGTATGTAATTTATCGAGGAGAAATATCAAGTAACCACCCTGATGGTAATGGTCAATATATAACTTTTGCAGGTCAACTAATTACAAGTGCGGATTACAGCGGAATAACATTTTCTTGGGGGGATGAAAGAATTGATTTCTTTGCGTCACAATTACTTACCGATCCAAACAGAAAAACTGGAAATGCTGGAAGTTGGGTCGAAATCTCACAAAATCACCATATAACTTTATTAACCTCTATTTTATAAGATTGTATTCTCTTCAATCCCTTTAAAGTACTTACTTTTGTAACTCCTAAACTACTATTAAAATGAAAGATCCTTGTATTCGTGAATTGCTTAAAACTACTGAACTAAAGCATTATATCGACGATAGTGATTCGAAAATTGTCGAAGAATTAAGTTTGCCTGTTGCGAAAGCTAGAATAGATGTTGCAGTTATTAATGGTTCACTACATGGTTATGAGATAAAAAGTGCTTCTGATACTCTTCAAAGATTACCTGCGCAGATTGAAGCTTATACAAAAGTTTTTGACTATCTTTCAATCGTAACAGAAGGAAAATATGGTCAAAAAATTTTAGATTTTGTGCCAGAATGGATTGGAATTTTGATTTGCGAGGAAAAAAAAGGGATTAAGTCAATTAGCGAATTACGTAAACCAATCAAAAACCAAAATAGAGAATCGATATATATAGCTAAACTTTTATGGAGAGAAGAATTAATAGAGTGCTTAGAAGAGCATCAAATAAAATTCCGGAAAAAAGATAGAAATTGGCTTTTATGTGAAGCCATGTCAGTAAATCTCGATACTGATTCTATTTCAGCAATAGTTAGGAGTAAGTTAAAAAATAGAGAAACTTGGAAATAAATATATATTAAAAATCATAAGTTTGTCAAAATAAACTAATTAAATACTGTTGTCACTTTATTACTAATCATATCTGAAATATTAACCAATGACCGAAGAACAAAAAAATAATTATATAACTCTACTTGATTCTGTTAATCAATCTGACATTCATGAAATACTTAAAAAATATAAAGAGGACAACAAGGATGATATAAAATTAACAGGAAATAAAACTTTTCTGATAAATAATCTTTTAGACGCAGTTAAAGGTGGTATCATTACCGAATTTGATGTGCAATCATTGATTAAGGATTCAGAAGAATTTGGAGATCAATATATATTCTTTTTTAAGCCAATTGATAATTTGGTAATTAATAAATATAATGATGGTATTAAAATTGCCGATTCAATTATTCATCCTTCAGTGCGGTCTAGATTTCCAAAGTTAAATCTTAAACCAACATCTTTTGAATGGGCAGATTTTCGCTATCCTTATAGAGGAATTTCAGGATCATGGCTAATAAAAATATACGACAAGAAAGTTCGTGAAATCAAAGCAGATGAAAAAATTAACAGCGCAATCCGTGAGCGTTATGTAACATATAGAACAATTGAAAGTCGATTAATATACTTGGTCGAATGGAATGATGCAAAACAACTCGAGATAAAGATTAGCCGTACTTCTTTCGATTCAACTAAAAGTTTAGAATCTTCTCTAAAATTAATCAAAAAAAATATTTATAATAATGGTAGCGGTATTGATATGCATACTGAAGTTACACCTTTGGATTTAACTTCTTGTATCAATAATATCCTAGATAATTCAGTAGTGAATAGAAAAATTTACACTTTACTAAATGTTACTTTATTAGATGCAGAATTTGGTAAGGCATCTATTAGATGTTATGATGATCAAGGAACTAGTGACTTATTATCCGATGATTCCCGAAAAAAAGCGATAGAAGCATATAAAGAAGGCGGAGGAAGAGCAGATGGCATAGCTGTTAAGTTTTTAGCGGATGGGTCAAACGGAGAACTGAAAAGTGATATAAATGTTATAATTGGAAAAGAAGCAATTAATAAGATAATAATTCCTGCAAAAATTAAACCTCAAGAATATAGATATGTCAAAAGAAAAATTGCAGAATTTAGTTAAAGAATTTCCCGAATATTCGGATGTTTTTGACGCTGTTTTAGTGTGGTTTGAAAACCATCCTAAAATAAATGCAATTTCTATGGATACATTTTACTCAAGTAACTTTGGTTTTTCAGAAAGTCATATTAGTATAGCTTTTACAATTATGAAGCAAACGAAAATCTTGAAAACTATATATCGTGTTTTAGATGAAGATGGGGCTAAAATCGGAAGAGATTTTAATACTATAGATGAAATACCAGCTACTTTGGATACCATGTCTGGACAAAAGAAGGATATAGATGATGTTTTCATTGTGCCGTATTACTCAATTAATAAATAGAGAATATTGGAAGCAAGTAAAGAAGAACTACTGACGACAATTGAATTACTAAAATATTTTTATCAAGAAATACATTCAAGAAGTAACTCACTTGATGATTTGATAAAAAAAGGTTATCTGTGGATAGAAGAAATCAAAGAAAAATACCATAGTGAAGTTATTTATTCTAGCGTAAAAGATATTCTTTTATCGGCAATTTTTAAATTCAAAGAAGGATCTGGTATGATATATAATGCCTTAATAATGAAAGGTGGGGGAATTAAAGGAGTAGCATATGTTGGGGCATTAGAAGAACTTCAAAAGCATTATACATTTAATTGGTATGCAGGAACATCAGCAGGAGCAATTACAGCAATTCTTTTAGGCGCTGGTTATACTGTTGAAGAGTTGAAAGATGTTCTTGGTACGAAAAATTTTAAGGATTTTAAAGATGCACATATATTAAAAGCTTTATACAACTTATTTACAAGAAGCGGTCTTTATGAAGCACATACATTTAATGTTTGGTTAGAAGAATTATTAGCAGTAAAGTTAGATTCTGCTGTTTCAGTCGAAATGAGAGATTTAACCTCTCGAACTACTGTATTTGCAAGCAGAAAAGATAAAAGTGTACAAGTTTTCGACTCGCATAAATTAGACTCTCAACAATCCATAGCCTCTTTTGCTGCAAGATGTAGTATGTCGATTCCATATGTATTTACACCACAAAAGATTGATGGTAGAAACGTTTTAGATGGTGGTATGAAAAACAATTTTCCAGTTGACTTAATCTTAAAAGATGAATGCAGTAGTTTTATTGGTCTCTATCTAGGTAACAAAACTTATAAGCATGAACAAAATTCAGTATTTTGGGACGCATTAAAAATTTGGACAGAATCTGATGATCCCCAAATTCTTAGAAAATACAAAGAGAAAATCATTATAATTGATCCTAGCCCTATTTCAACTTTAAAGTTTAAATTAAATGATATTGAGAAAGAATTTTTATTGGAATCTGGAAGGCTATCAGCTTTAGATTTTCTTGATAAGAATAAACATTTGAATAAAAACGATCACAATTACACAAATAGAACAAGGAATCTTGAAGCAACTAGAAAAAGACTAATTTTAGCAAAAAAAAGGACAAGAGCAATTTATTTAAGTTTGACTCTTCTGGTATTAATTGGTGGAATAATTGGGTATAATTTAATATAATTAAAATAGAGAAAGAACATCGAGCTTTCTAGGTGGGACATATTGACATTGAGTATATTCTTGAAATTCATAAAGACTTAAATCATAAAGATATACAACTTCCAATAACAAATAGATCAATGAAATTCCATTAATTTTAAAAAAAAATATCTAAGCATCTTTTTATAATTCTTCAAAATTGAAAAGCATTTTAATATTGACATTAAGTTCTTTAGCTATTCCAAATAAGGCTTCAACAGTTGTATTAGTTTGACCTCTTTCTATCAAACCTATATGGTTTTTTACTAATCCTACTCTTAATCCAAGCTCTTCTTGTGAAATAGGTTTTCCCGTATCCTTATTAATACATTTATTCCGTAACTGCGTTATTCTTTTTCCTAGCAGTATTCTTTCCGTTACGAAGCGTTCTTTTTCCATTTGATAAAATTCGCTTTTTACACAAAGAAAAAAGGCAACATATATATTGCTTTTGAAATAATATTGTTATATTTGGCAGTAATAAATTATATTTGCGATACTTCATATAAAAATATTTGAAGCATTCGCTTTGAATCTCGCGTTAGAAAACTGGTAATTTTATAGAAACGAGATGATAAGTAAGATGCTCACGCTTTATGGCGTGGGCTCACACTTATTGTTTCCGGGTATACCAGTACCTCTAACGCAGTAAGTTGAGTCCCGCGCCTTTTTTTGTGCTCCATTCTAAATTTTTCTCAACTTTTATTCTTAGCGAACTTCAGTATTTCATAGTCTCGCAATTAGCTTTTGTCCAACCAATAAACCTACGTGCGTATGAATTAAAAAAGATTAAAGCCAATATTTAATGCCTGTGCTGTCCTATTTTTTACTTTGAATTAGTCATTGTACAGTTGCAGGCTATTAAAGACTGGCAAATTAAGTCATGGTCTCAGTAAGCTTCCTAATTGAGCCTAGACAAAAAAAGGCCCTCTAACCCGTCGACAAACAAGTAATAGAGGACCAAAGCTAATAAAACTAACGTCTCATTAAACTAACCCAATATTATGAAAACTTTTTCATTAAATAAAGGGTTGGCGGCACTTTGGTATCCGTTTATTTTCGGGTTTTACCTTTTTTGCACGCCAGCCTTAGCAAGGAATCCCTTGCGGTTTTCCGTTTCACAACAACAATCTCAAGTCATGGGTACCATTACCGATGGTACAAATCCCCTTCCTGGTGTCAGCATTACAGTCAAAGGCCAAAAAAAAATAGTCTTTTCGGATTTCGATGGCAAATTTGCCATAAATGTATCTCATAACGATACCCTGATTTTTACTTACCTTGGTTTTAAGACCGTAACAATTCCCGTTGCTGATCGCAAAATAATCAATGTGCAAATGCGAGAAGATGCGACCTCCTTACAGGAAGTTAAGATCAATGCCGGTTACTACTCTGTAAAGAACAGTGAGCGTACCGGAAGCATTTCAAAAATCAGTTCAAAAGATATCGAAAAACAGCCTGTCACCAATGTGCTTGCAGCTATGCAGGGACGAATGGCAGGTGTTAATATTACTCAAAATACAGGTGTTGCAGGGGGCGGTTTCGATATACAAATCAGAGGACAGAACAGTTTACGCTCTGACGGGAACAGACCGTTATATATTATTGATGGCGTCCCTTATTCCTCAGATGCAGTAGGTTCTGATCTGACAGGGATTGTTCTCCCCGGTCCAACAAGTCCGTTAAGCAGTATCAATCCAGCAGATATTGAAAGTATTGAAGTCCTTAAAGATGCAGATGCAACCGCTATTTATGGTTCAAGGGGAGCTAACGGAGTGGTACTTATAACTACTAAAAAAGGCAAGGAAGGCAAAACAAGATTTACTGCAAATGTATCTGGTGGATTTGGATCAGTGACACGCCTTATGGAACTAATGAATACACAGCAGTACTTGCAAATGCGTAGGGAAGCTTTTTCCAATGATGTTATTCCTTATGGTCCAGCCGATTATGATGTCAATGGAACATGGGATCAAAACCGCTATACGGATTGGCAAGAAGTACTCATAGGAGGAACTTCAGAAATTAATGATGTGCAAGCTTCCATATATGGAGGTTCTTCCCAGACGCAATTTCTTATCAACGGCAATTTTCATAAGGAAACCACGGTTTTTCCCGGAAACTACAATTATCGTAAAGGAAATCTCCATGCAAATTTGAATCATGAATCTGAAAACAAAAAATTTCATATCAATTTTTCTATGGGCTACACAGCGCAGGAAAATAACCAGCCGGGAATTGATATTACCCAACAAGCTATACTTCTTCCTCCCAATGCACCCGAATTGTATGATGAGCAAGGCAATTTAAACTGGGAAAATAGCACTTGGAATAATCCTATGAGCAATTTGGAAGGGAAATATACTTCAAGATCTAATGACCTTTTTGCTAATAGCCTGCTATCTTATAATATACTACCCAATTTAATTGCTAAAGCGAGTTTCGGTTTTACCGATACCCGATTTGATGACAGTCGCACACAACCTTCCACGATGTATGATCCAGCTTATGGATTAGGCAGTGAATACTCCTCCATTTATGTCAATAATACGACCAGAAAATCATGGATTATCGAACCCCAAATTTCATGGTCAAAAAAATTTGGCAAAGGAAAAACCGAAATCCTCATTGGAAGTACATTTCAACAGCAGACAGCAAACCAATTGTTACAGGAAGCCAACGGATTCAGCAGCAACAGCTTGATTTATAATCTTTCCTCAGCCTTTCATGTATTTGATGTAGTGCATAGTGAATCAATCTATAAATATCAGGCTTTTTTCGGGAGGGTTAATTTTTCATGGAATGGCAGGTACATCTTAAACCTAACGGGGCGCAGGGACGGTTCAAGCAGGTTCGGCCCCGGAAGACAGTTTGCTACCTTCGGGGCGATTGGAAGCGCATGGCTGTTTTCAAATGAAACATTCGTAAAAGAGAATTTTAGTTTTCTAAGTTTCGGAAAATTAAGACTAAGTTATGGTACTACTGGAAATGATCAGATTGGTGACTACCAGTTTTTAAACACCTATGGTTCCTCGGGAAACAACTATGGAGGTATCAATGGTCTGGAACCGACACGTTTGTTTAATCCTAATTTTGGTTGGGAGACCAATAAAAAACTTGAAGTGGCATTTGAAACCGGTTTTTTAAAAGACCGCATTTTTATAACGGCTGGCTGGTACAGCAACCGTTCTTCGAACCAATTGGTTGGAATTCCACTACCTGCAACAACCGGATTTAATTCCATACAGGCAAATTTAGATGCTACAGTTCAAAATAGAGGGCTTGAATTTACCCTTAGAACTGTAAATTTTCAAAAAGAGTCCTTTAACTGGACAAGCAATTTTAATTTGACAATCGCCCGCAATAAACTGTTGTCTTTTCCTGATCTGAAAGGATCAACTTATGAGAACCAATATTTAATAGGCCAGCCTTTAAACATTAAGAAATTATACCACTATACGGGAATAGATCCTACGACAGGAATTTACCAATTTGAGGATTTCAATGCAGACGGTTTAATTACATCGCCACAGGATAAGCAGGCTATCCGTGATTTGAATCCAAAATATTTTGGTGGGTTTCAAAATACTATTACCTATAAAAACTGGCAATTGGACTTTCTGTTTCAGTTTGTAAATCAGCTCAACTATAGCGGATCATACGGCACAGGACTATCGGGCAGCATGACCAATCAGCCTGTGACGGTAATGGACCACTGGCAGAACCCCGGAGATACTGCAATGTATCAGCAGTACACCACAGGGGTAAATAGTGAAGCTATGGATGCATTTTACAAGTTTTATGCCAGTGATGCCATGATAACGGATGCCTCATATGTAAGGCTCAAGAATTTGTCATTGTCTTATACTATCCCTGAGCAGTGGCTTAAAGGAGTAAAATGCCGATTGGTATTTCAGGGACAGAATCTTTTCACGATCACTTCCTATAAGGGTGCTGATCCCGAATCTATATTCACGACAAGCCTTCCGCCTTTAAAGGTATTTACAACCGGGCTTCAGCTTACTTTTTAACTTAATTTAAACATTATGGAAAAGAAATCATTTTTACGATTTATAAATCATTATAAAATTGGAATAATAAACCACAGGTTTCTAATGAGATTACTAGTGTCCTGTATGGTGTTTCTAAATGGCTGTGATAACTTTGTCGAGGTTGGCCTTCCGTCCTCACAACTAACGGCAAGCGCTGTTTTTCAGGACAGGGCTACAGCCAATGCGGCTATGGTAAGTATTTATGCTAAAATGCGCGACGATGGTATTTTAAGCGGGAGTGTTGCAGGAATCTCCAATCAAATGGGGAACTATGTGGATGAGCTCGTGTATTACGGTGATATTTCCGGCACAACCCGAAACTTTTACAACAATACATTACTTGCTTCCAATTCGGAGGTCTTTAACTGGTGGAGCAGCAGTTACAACCAAATTTATGCTGCAAATGCCATTATTGAAGGAGTGAATGCTTCTACGGCGCTCAATACTGTAGATAAAAACCAGCTTACGGGAGAGGCTTTGTTTGTACGATCACTGTTGCACTTTTATCTTCTTAATCTCTATGGGGATGTTCCTTATATCACCACAACAGACTATCAGCAGAATAAAGTGGCGCACAGAATGTCTTCTGCTGAGCTGTATTCCCATATTATAAGTGATCTGGAACTGGCCGTTTCATTATTACCGGAAGATTATATTTCCAGTGACCGTGTACGTCCCAATAAATCTGTAGCGACAGCACTATTGGCAAGGGTTTACCTTTACAAAGGCATGTGGACAGAAGCATCTAATGCGGCTTCTTTTACCCTAAACAATACTGGGCTGTACACTTGGGAGACCAATCTTGACGCTATATTCTTAAAAGAAAGTACCACAACGATTTGGCAATTCATGCCCAGAACCGGTGGGCAGAATACACAAGAGGGCGAAACATTCATCTTTACGGCACCACCTCCATCACTTGTTGCTTTAAATGCTGAACTTATAAGCGAATTTGAATCGGGTGACCAGCGAAAGGATCATTGGACTCATACCATTACAAACGGAACAGACACTTGGTATCATGCCAATAAGTACAAACAGAAATCAAATACTCCTAGTTCATTAGAGTATTCTATAGTATTTCGTTTAGCTGAGCAATACCTGATCCGCAGCGAAGCCCGCGCACAGCAAGGTGACCTTATAGGAGCCAAAGAAGATTTGGATAAAATTAGAAACACAGCCGGACTTGCAGCAACAACTGCCGTGAGCCAGCAAGATATACTTAGTGCCATATTACATGAGAGAAGAGTGGAGTTTTTTACAGAATTGGGACACCGTTTTTTCGATTTAAAAAGAACTAATCATTTGGACGATGTATTATTGTCTGTAAAAGTAGGCTGGAATCCTACAGACAGATTATTGCCACTGCCTGAATCGGAACTTGCGCTCAATCCGAATCTAAATCCTCAAAATCCGGGCTACTAAAATGAGACCTAATAACATAAAATATAACAGGAAAACTGGTACTCTCAGTAAGAGAGTGCCAGTTTTTTATATAGTGCTCACCGCTTTGCTGATCTCATTTTTTGGTTTTGCGCAAAACAATCCTAAAAAGCAGCTTACGGCTGCCGATTATCACTTATGGAGTTATCTTAAAGCTGAGAAACTCTCCGAAAATGCAAAATGGGTAAGTTTTTCTGTTTCGTATGAAAATGGCAGCGACACTTTATTTGTTAAAAACAGTAAAGGGACTAAGATCTACAATTTCTCAGGAGCAGGAAAAGGAGAATTTATCGGTGACAATTGGTTTTGTGCGATATCTCTCAAGGGAGAACTTCTAATTACAGACTTGTTAACTTCAAAACAAGAGATTACTGCCAAGGTGCTCAGGTACGATTTGAGAGTCGGAACCAAAGATATCATCCTTTTGAAAAAGCAATCTGATGGAAAAAAAGAATTGGAGTTGAAAAATGCAGCCTCCAATAAATCTATCATTTTAAATGATATTGTCAACTATTGGTATAATCCGGAAGCCGATGCAGTGGTCTACACTACAAAGTCTGAAAACAATACCACAATTGCGCTACTGAATTTAAGTGATAAAACCACAACTGTAATAAGCAGTAATCCTAACGTTTTTGAATATTCCGATATCGTTTGGCAAAAGAGCGGAAATTCCATAGCCTTTTTGCAGCAGCCTTTGAATAATGATAAAAAAACAGCCCATACTTGCGTTGGGTATTATATTATAGCAGAACATACATTATATACTTTTAATCCGGCTCAGCAGGATAATTTCCCGGCTGATATGGAGATTATGTCATCTTCTTTTGCCTATCTCAGCATTTCTGAAGATGGCGAAAGAATATTCTTTGGGCTACAGAAAACTGTAATTCCTGTGGATTCATCACAAGTACAAACCTGGAATGCGCAGGATAAATTTCTCTATCCTGCCAAAGTACAGATTGATCAATGGGACAGAACAGCAAAAGTAGCTGTTTGGTGGCCTGAGCAGAATCGCTTTAACTGCATTACGGACAATCAATTTCCGAAAATGATGTTGAGCGGGGATCAAAAGCAGGCTTTGCTCTATAATCCGCAGCAGTACGAGCCGCAGGCAAACCGTGATGCTCCTCTGGATATTTATATTTTGAATCTTGAAACAGAGGATCGGAAATTAGTATTGCAAAACCAGTTAGGAGGCGAAACGGGGGTTTGTGTTTCTATATACGAAAAGCATATCGTTTATTTTAAAGACAAACATTGGTGGGTTTATGATCTGGAGAGTGGATTGCATAAAAATCTCACCAAAGATCTTGGTGTGACTTTTTCAGATGAAGAATCTGACTGGCCTGAAGAAGCAAGTCCTTTCGGGAATCCGGGATGGATTCAGGACGACAAAACACTTTTTGTTTATGATAAGTATGATATCTGGAGTATTGTAATAGATGGAAGAGGTGCGGTTAGACTCACTAGGGGACGCGAAAATAAAACAGTGTATAGAATCGTTTCAAAATCTAAAGATGAATCCAATAAAATGAATTTTGAGGGTAGTTATAAAGGTCAGTTTGGGGCCAATGACAGGTTACTAATCAAAACTGAAGCACTGGAACATACCGGATATTACTTTTGGGATAAGAAAAATGGTTTAAAATCATTATTGGACAAGAAAATGCACACTAGCCAGTTTATAACCACTGCAAAGAGTGAAGCTTACGTTTATGTTGAGGAAAACTTTAATTTACCACCGAGATTAGTCATAAAAGAAAGCCTAAATTCAAAAGAAAAAATACTTTTTCAAAGCAACCTACAACATTTTAAATACAATTGGGGAAATTCTAAGCTGATAACCTATACGAATTCCAAAGGCACTGTTTTAAATGGCGTTTTATTCTATCCTGCAAATTATCATACAGATAAAAAATATCCGATGGTGATCCATGTCTATGAAAAACAATCCAAAGAATTGTATAATTATGTAAACCCATCGCAGAATAATCCAACAGGATTTAATATTGCCAATTTTACTTCAAAAGGATACTTCGTGTTTTTACCAGATATTGTGTATGAAATTGGAAATCCGGGATCTTCGGCAGTAGATTGTGTAGTCTCCGCTACCAGAAAAGTCATTGCCCGTGAATCCATTGACAGCACCCGACTTGGTATTACCGGCCATTCTTATGGCGGGTATGAAGCGGATTACATCATCACCCAGACTAATATGTTTAAAGCCGCAGTGGCAGGCGCAGCCATTACTGATTATGTGAGCGGTTACCTTCGGGTAGCATGGGGGCTTCAAAAGCCTAATTTTTGGCACTATGAATTTGGGCAATTGAGAATAGGTAAATCATTGTATGAGGATTATCCTGCTTACTTAAGAAACTCTCCCGTATATCATGCGGATAAAGTAGAAACTCCACTCTTGTCGTGGGCAGGCGAAATGGATAGTGTGGTGCATTATTATCAGAGTATTGAATTTTATTTGGCGCTCAGACGACTCGGAAAGATAAATTTGATGCTGATTTATCCCGGAGAAGATCATGTACTAATGGAAGAAAAACATCAGCAAGACTTGACCGGTAGAATTGAACAGTGGTTCGACTATTATTTAAAAGGAGAAAAAAGACTGGAATGGTTTTAAAAATATAAGACCGCCAATAAAAAACAATGCAGTTCCCTGATGGAACTGCATTGCCATTTCTACCAGAAATTGAATCACGGTTTATAAACTGGAACCTTACATTCGTTGGCAGAATTTTTACCAAATAATTGTGCACCGCTTGGTACCAAACCAACTCTACAGATGGTTCCATTATTGGTTGTTGAACACATATCATGCTCCTCACAAGAGGTTGCTTCTGGGTTCAATTTGATGTACCCTCGAATTGGCGCAGATGATTTGGCGCGCTCATTCATGGCATGGGTTGTAAATGCACCAACTGTTGCAAGTGCAAATACCGCTACAGGTAAAACCTGTTTTGCAAAATTTAATTTCATAATAAAAAATTTAAAGTGTTAGTGATCTACTCTTTTACAGGTTTTCGATCTTTTCCCTGACACTGCAGTATACTTTGATGACGGAATCTTATTTTTGATATGAGTTTGTAAGTTTCTTGCTTAATTTATAATGAACCAAATGTGTTCCTATAAATCCATAGAAATTGTTGTCGAGAATAAAGAAGTTTTTTAACTTTTCATTTTTAAGATGATAGATGTAAAAACTACCCTGATAGGAATTGTTATTAAGGTCATATATATCAATTATACTGGCATCCTTCCACATCTCAGCAGGCTCATATTTCCCCAACAGTGATGAATTGACAAACAATAAATTTTTACAAACGGCACTTGTTTTATTGACAATTACAGGGGGTGCTGAGAATTTCATTTCCTGTCTGCTTGCCACAGTAGTCACTTTAATTTGGGCCTTACTGATGGTGTCTATTGTCTTGCCTCGATAGTCAAGATTAAGCACTGGATCTGTTACAATAAATTGATTACGGTAGAGATAAATATATACCAACTTCTGAATGTCTTTGTCGTAATGCAGCGTTCCATCGACATCAAAAATTCCATCGATCTGTTTCTGTAACAGACTTGTATTGAAACGTGTTTTTGGTCTCCTACCAAAATCTAAGGAGCCCAGTATACTTTCTCCATTTACATTGCTGTTGGAACGAAATGCTAATGTGAGTGAATCCATGAGCTGATAATGGGAAAAAGTAGTAGACCCATTCCATTTTACATAGCCCTTCCAATTGTTCATATTTCCTTTAAAAATAACAGGAACAGATCCGTCTATAAGATAAAAATAAGGAGGTAAAATTCTAACTTGGACGGATTGGAATAAAAAATCTGTCCTATTGGGATGAATCTTAAACTCATTTCTTTTCAGAAGGGCTGTATCCAGCATTGTTACTAATAAAGGTGCAGTGTGACTGCCTAGGTATATCTTCTCTTTTGAAGCTCCGGCAAAATAATAGGAACTAAACTTTAGATCGATGTCGTTAACTTTTACAGCATTTCCAGAAAAACGACGAACGAAATTGTTTCGATGATGAATGATGTCTTCTGATAACATAAATAGCAGGGCAATAGTACCAATACTAAAAAAAACAGTTATCGAAAAGGCACTGACCAGTGCAGCAGGTTTTGAAATAAAGTGCACTTTTGGCACTCTTACGGCCAGTATCAGGATACCTGCTGCGGCCAGCATCATGAAAACAAAATTAAAAATGAAATGCTCCCTCCATCCCATTTTTTCCAAAATTCCTCCACAGGAACAAGGGACAAATGGGCTATAATTTAAAATAATGAAAATATATGCGGTAAACATAATCATCAGGCACAACGCTCCAAAAAGCCCCGTAATTCTCCACCTTTTTGAAACGATAAGCAATGCAATGAATAATTCAAGCATCGGTACCATCCATGCAATATATCCGGCAAACGCACTTAATAAAGGTGACTGCCCCAATTGCACTAGGAAGTTCTCAAAGTCAAGTAGTTTACTTACAGACGCGTAAACAAAAAGCAGGATATAAAGCAGGCAGATTATGTCGGCTATGGTATTTTTAAAGGATATTGATGTTTTCATGTCATTGCTTTTAATGTTTACAATGTTTTATAATGTGACTTAAGTCATATTAAATAGTCTAATAGGTGTGTTTTTTTTAAAATATCCACTTTATAAGTGTTTTATAAATCTAAATTAGAACAAAGCCACCAAAGGATTGATGTAAAAAACGATCAGTTTTTTACTTATAACGTTGTCTAAATTTTACTGTAATGCAATTGATATTTGTAATGTAAAGTTCTGTAAAATAATTAATTAACCCTTGTTTAATCAGGAGGATCATATGCCTAAAACGGATTAAAAATGTCATTAGTAACTATAGTTGAATAACAAATTTTCAAAATCGAATGTTTTGCTTATGGATGTATATACAATAGCAGAATATAAATCCGCGCATATTCTGTGAATCATAATTGACATGTCGTTCGGGCATACTAATTTACCCCTAGCTCGTACTGCTAGAAATTAGCTAACGATCACATATTTAGTATTTTGTAAAGCTAAATTAGAACAATATTGTAGAAGGATTGTTAACAAAAACGATCCAAAATTTGCAAAAAACGATCCATTTTACAGGCTCTCTAAAAAAGCTAAAACATATAAAAAGGCTAGCAAATAAAGGCCTTATGACGAAAAAGCAATAGTTTTTTCCTTTTATACCTAAAAATAACCTTAGAATTATGGAGTATAAAAAACGTCGTAAACCTGAAAGGATGTTTAATATGATATCGATACTAAAAAATCAGGGGAGCTTATAAAGAGGGGAGCTAACACTGAAACATTCAATAATACTAATTAAAAAAACGACTTTGGAGTTTTTTCCAGCCCCCGGCAGGGCAAGTGGTTTTGAGCTGCGGAAAGTATTTCAAGCAGCTCAAAACACAACTTGCTATTTTCTCTCGAAAATATTATTGCAATAGATTTAATTGAAAGGGCTTGATGCCCTTTTTAAATTTAGCAGGTATTTCATGCTTTATAATTAATTTTTAAAATCAACCTTTATAAGGCTTAAAAAAAACATAATAGTATTGGCAGTTCTAACTTCAATCCTTTCCGGTAAATTCCAAAGATCTTAAGTTTAGTTTTTCTCTGAATTGTAACTATATTGCTCTGTACAATAAAATTTACATACTCATTTACAACTGCTCGTACTTATTTGGTTATATGCATAAGGCTAAAAGTATAGACCCATTTACAGCTATTTGTAACCCTGTAAGCAAATGAAGTTGCAGAACTGTACTGATGTAGATATGTATTTACAGTTTTACTCTTTTACATATTTATGCTTTTACGTAAAGACATAAATGCTTCTTTATGTAAATAGGCAAATAAGCTTTCAGTTAAAGCCTTATCTACCTGTATAAAACCATACATATATTTCCAAAAGAAACAGAAAAACGGAAAAAAGAAAAAGAAAGTAATTTAAAAGGACGGGATGCAGACAGACCAAAAGGAAACGGAATAAGTCCCGAAGGGTGTTTTGTGAGCACGCGAGCAAAACATTATGCCGTAGTCTTTTGGTCAGGCTGATCCAGCACGTCCTACCTTGGTTTTCTTTTTATTGTTTCTTTGATTAAAAAAATAAAGTTACATGTAAAAATATCTATCCTTTCTTTGAGACACATCAGGCCAAATGCTTCCAAAGATTTCCAAATCTAAGAGGAGTTACTGATAATAAAATATATTGGTTTTTATTTTTAAATAATAACTAGTACGTATAGGAATGGAAAACAAAAGTACAGCCAATCCCCGTAAAGGTGGCAGACATCCTAAAGATGACCCTGCTGTCCATCGCTATTCTATCAGTCTTACCGCTGAGGAAAATGCACGATTCCTGATTCTTTTTGAGAGCTCGGGCATGAATGTTATGGCACATTTTATTACAGCCTGTATTTTTCAAAAAGGGATCAAGACAGTTAAGATCGATAAAGCAACAATGGATTATTACATACTTCTAACTGCCTTATTCGGACAGTTTCGGGCTATTGGGGTTAATTACAATCAGGTTGTGAAGATTATGTACCGTAATTTTTCCGAAAAGAAAGCTCCCGTGTATCTCTACAAATTGGTAAATCAAACAATGGAATTTGCTCTTTTAGCTCAAAAGATAATACAGCTTACAGCGGAATTTGAAGAAAAACACCTAAAAAAATGATAGCAAAAATAGGAAGAGGAAGCAGTTTGTACGGAGCATTAGCCTATAATTATCAAAAACTTGAAAAAGAAAGTGCACAGGTTTTGTTTACCCAAAAGATAATTGAAACCCCTGATGGTAATTATTCCGTAGAACAGCTTTCCCGTTCTTTTGAATTACACTTATTGGCTAATCGTAAAACGGAGAAACCTGTGCTTCATATTTCCCTGAACCCTGATCCGAAAGATAATGTAAGCGATATTGATTTTGTGAATATGGCACAAGACTATATGAAGCAGATGGGCTACGGAAATCAGCCTTTTGTGGTGTTCAAACATACCGATATTGATCGTACACATATACATATCGTATCAGTCTGCGTGGACGCGGAGGGCAGGAAAATATCAGATAAATTTGAAAAAAGGCGCTCGATGGCTGTCTGCCGGACGCTGGAAAAACAATACGGTCTTATATCAGCTTTAGAAAAAAAGCAAGAAGTACACAACCCAACATTTAAACCTGTTGAATATAAAGCAGGAGATATAAAAAGCCAGATGGCTTCGGTACTGCGCCATCTGCCTATATATTACCAGTTCCAAACTTTTGGGGCATATAATGCCTTACTTTCACTTTTTAATATTACTGCCCAGGAAGTGAAAGGCGAGTATAATGGAATTCCAAAACTGGGATTAGTATATTTTGCGTTAAATGAAAAGGGAGAAAAAGCAAGCAGTCCCTTTAAGGCTTCGCTGTTTGGAAAAAATGCAGGATTCACACAGCTGCAATCCCACTATGAGCGAAGCAGGATAAATCTAAAAGACAGTCCGACTAAACAATCAGTTAAAGGCAGGATCGAATCAGTAATGCAGGCTGTTTCTAACGAATCTGAATTTAAGAAAAAACTATTAGAAGAGGGTATGAATTTCGTGATACGCCGAAATGCTGAAGGGCGTATCTATGGCGTAACTTTTATTGACCACAAATCCCGTTGTGTGTGCAACGGCTCTGAGCTTGGCAAAAACCTCTCGGCCAATTCATTTAACGACTGGTGGAATAATAGTAGGAAACCAGAAAATCCAGCATATAAAAGCTGTGTTTCCGAAAAAGAGGCTATGATGAAAACAGAAATAGACCAATCGCCTAACACTCTTGACTTTTTAAGAAAGGAAAATATGCCCCATGCTTATGAACAAAACAGTTTTGACGTATTGGGCGGTTTATTGCCACAGGCACAGGATTACGAGGAACAGGCATTTGACAATAGGATGAAACGAAAGGTTAAACGCAGAAGATTGTAGGTATAAATTTGAGTTTCCTGCCCATCAAAGAACAACTTGTACTAATAAAAAATAGGCAGCTAAATTTCCTATGATTCAGTATTTTAATCAGTCTGCGATCTTTTTTAATTTTTTATTTCAACAGATAACCTACCTTCAAGTATCACCTGAAAATCAAGTTTTTATAAACGGCCATTAAAAGACAAAGAAAGCAAACAATGACCATGGTTCGAATGACTTCAAAATGCATTTATATATTTGTCTTATAAATACATACGCAAGCTGTATTGGTGCAGATATCTTATGTATGCAACAAGGAGTAAAGTAAACGCAGCAATGTATATTTTCATTTACAGGATGATGACTAAATTTTAGAGACAATGAAAAGTGGTAAGCTAATAAAGTACTTAAATGTTATATTAAAATTTGATGAAAGGCTCCGATTAGTAGAACATCTAATTAGTGTAAGTGATCAGGAAAACAAAATGCAATCCATTTCTTCAAATGAAAAATGTAAATCCTGTTATAACAAAATTGACTTTGCCCAGCTGTTTTATGTTTTGATGGATGAAGGTTTATTGTTTTTTGATACTGCAGACCAAAAAAGTAATAGAAGCAAGTTTCAGTTTTTTCTCGAAAATAATTTCACATATGCCAGCGATGAGGGTGGGCAGTCGAAAATTAAGTCGATCAGCAGACAGTTCTCCGAATGTAAAGGCTATACTTATAAGGTAAAACAGATTAAATTTTTAGATGAATTTATTGCAGTAATGCAGGAGCGTAAGAGAAGGCTGGAGAGCTGGTAGATTTAAAAGAAGAAAAAATTAATAATAAGTAAAAAACTCACCAATGATGAAGAAAGAAAAGTGGCAATCTTACGTGATGAAAGTGAAGGAGTTGATAGAGCCTGTGCTGGCAAGAATGGAAACAATTGATTCAAAAATCAGCCAGGGGAAAGTTTTGAGGCCTGAATACTACAGAAATGAAGATTTAAAAAAAATGTTTGGGCTGTCCAATAACACTATTATTAAATACAGACAGACCGGAATTCTGCCCTACACTAAGCTTGGAGATATTTTTTTGTATGACAGCGGCAAGATCGATAAGATACTGAGAAGCAATGAATCATAATTCAGCATTTAGTTTGTTCCCCAGATTTTTAAAAAACAGTCTAAAATAAAGAGGGTAACTGGAATGAGGGCTGTTTTTCAAGTAGGGTTCAATACCATTCCAAATAAAAAAGCCTTTAGACACCAGTGTTTAAAGGCTTTTTGTTTTTAAAAGTCGCTTTTTGGACTTTATCTGGCGGAGGAAGAGGGATTCGAACCCCCGGACCTGTTACAGTCAACAGTTTTCAAGACTGCCGCATTCGACCGCTCTGCCATTCCTCCAGTAAGACGCAATCATTTTCTCATTGCGGGTGCAAATATAAGATGTTTTTTCGATTACAGAAATTTTTTTAATACTATTTGTTAAGAAAACGACATTACTCCATTTAGACATTTGGTTGTAACTGAATTAAAGGGATTGAGGTATTTAAAATGCAATTTACATTCATTTTTTAATGCTTTTTCATAATTGGTTTATGAATTGTAAGGTCAAAATCTTTAAATAATTTATTATTAAATACTCTCATGGATTAACTTGAATTCCATCTTTTAAGTTATCAAAGCATTGGTGATTTTGATTATTATATGTCATTCATAGAAAATTTATGATCAGTTCTATTTTGACTTAGATCGAATTTGCAGTTTTCCTTATCTTTAGATTTTTAATTAAAGACAAAATGAATAACTCAAGAGGCTTGCTCTATCCGGCACTCCATAAATTTTATAACGCTTTAAGCAGTTTGGAAAAATTTGAAAAAGGGACGAACTTCTTCGATAATATAAGTTATCTGGATAATTTCTTTTCGGAATATAGGAACATCACCTTTGTGCTGCAAAAATCTTTGGCTCATACCTTATTCATGCCAGAATATGAAAAGTTGCGTGATCAATACCTCGTTAACCATGTTGGTAAATGGTTTATAGAAAAACGGAACGAGGTGCTTAAACAGCAACCATTTAATCTAGAGAAGCGAATTACCATCACCATTTATTCGGGACAGACATTGTCACTGCCGGAATTGGTTTTTACTATTGATAATGATGTGAAAATTTCAACAATAGTTGATTCGCTGCGAGGAACATTCCTAAGCATGGGACAATTAGAAGTCATGTTTTCAGCAGAGTTTTTATTTTCTGAGTGCGGCCGTACCGAAGATTTATATGATAATTTGATATTTGGGATAAACCAGATGAAACTCTTCTTGTCCGAGATGAAAGAGGTGGTCAATGGGGATTGCAGATTATCCAATGAACTAGAAGGGAAAATAAATAAGATGAATTTTTATCAAGTGCCTAAAGATTTTCTTTTTGTTGATGACTATATTTTTTATTGTAAAAATGAAAATTTTGAAAAGGCATCAAGAATTGTGCTACAGTGCGGCCCAGGACCTATAAAAGTTCCAATTGAAAATCTAAACGAAACCTATCCTGATGGTGATGTGTTTAACAAATTTGAACTAATGCATTTGGTGCTTTTCCAAATGCAGAAAAAACTAATGCCAACATGCATGATTGTGTATAGCGATGAAACCTTTGAATTAGTTTCTTTTGGCTTCTCGATCAAAACCACGTTATACAGAAAGTTTAATGAGGTAGCTAGTCGAATTGAATCTGATAAAATAGTCAATATCCTTTTTGTAACAGAAATGTACATTTATGACAGGCATAAAATAGAAAATTTGGACAGTCACGAAAGGATTAGACATGCGGAAAGTGAAATCTTGGCATTTTATATGGTTGATAAGCAATTAGCAACCATCTCGCATGGGTATGACACATTGCAGATAGATGATTTTAAGTATATTGCATCGATAATGTTTGCGAAATCAAGTGGTTATGAATTACCTGAATTTATGAATCCAGTTATGAAGGAGTTTAATCGATTGAATTTAACGTCAAGATAATTTTGGGCTTTATAAAATTTCTCCTTTTGCAAAATTACCTGGTTGGGCTGGAGCATAGGATATTGAGTAACGCAAAGAAATAAACTAATTTTTGGCCACACTTGAACAATAAGCAGTATTACGAATTTAAGATTAGCTTAGTGAAGAAACAATTTACAATGAGAAAATCAAAACAGTAGCTTAAGATTTTTATTAAGACTTCACTTCTGTAACATTTTTAATTGATGCCCTGAAATGAAAAGGATCCTAAATTTTCCACGCTATTTATATAATGGAATATTTTTAAATGTTGAAGCTGCAAGGGAATTAATTTGTTAATTTAATTAAATACTACGGAAAAACGTAAAACATACAATTGGCAATTTTGTATGTTTGAGTATGTATATAAAGTACAAATTAAATTACCGTGGGTATTATATCCAGCCATCAATTAATAAATATGAAATTAATGAGTCGAGACAATGAAGGAATACTTAATTTGATCAATGCTGTATTTTCAACCATAAAAGATAGATATCAATTGGGGGAAATAGGACAGTATGATAAACTTCTGGAGATGAGAGTCGTAAAAATTTCAGAAAGCGACTCAGATCATCTTGAAATCAATTTTGATTCCATTTTATTTAATGAGGCGCTTCTGATTGTTGCAGAACAGAAACTGGATTCCAAACCTGGAGCTTTGATTGTTGATGCTCTTTGTTTTGCTGACGATCTGAAGGAATATCTTCTTAATATAAATAGTCTTGATTATCAAAAAAATAATCTGGATAAGATGATTAACGGCTTTAAGGCGTTTTTGCTTCAGAATTTAAATTCTCCAGTATTGGTTTACAGGCATTTTATAAAAGTTCTAAAAGATAAAAAACAGGACAGAAAGGAGCGTATGGATTTTATATCTTTCTACTTTAAGTTTTTAATCATTTCCAATACCACTGAAGAAAATATTTTAAAATCCTGTATGGATTATAATACGCAGGAGAAATACAATCATAATTTTACATATAATTATCTGAGGGGATTGTCGGAGAATTATTCCGATACAGCACAAAGTCTTGCTGAATATGCGTGCAACGATACTAACAAAAAATATGCGGTTTTTATTCCGCCACTGCTTGTCGGACTGTTTCCAAAAAATCAAGATAATGTTTTCGCTTCTGCTTTATCATTGTTTGAAAAAGATAAAGTTACAGCCCTGAAAGCATTGAGTGATTTTACTTTTTCCGACGAGCAAATGATTAAAAAACTCTTCGAGCTACTCAGAAATATTGAACCTGTAAGTGAGGAACTGACAAACCTAAAAAGTCTTTTATTCTGCCGTATAATTGAAAATAATGCCGCTTCTAACCAGCTGAAAGCCGACTGCATCAAAGAACTCCGCACAATGCTGCAGGCTAAAGACCCTGAAAATGCCCTGACTGTACTTAATAATATCCAGTACAATATGGTAGATTTTGAATTTGAAAAGTACTATTTACTTAATATATATCTCGAGAATACAAAAAAATTAAAAGTCTTAAAGCATTTTTTTTATAATTATAAAGACCCACAGTATCTTTTTGAAATTTTAGTCAAAAGACATGAATTGCTAGGTTTCAGGGGATCTATTGAATTGTTTAAGAGTGCCATTAATCGTTTTTTCGATATAAACAGGGAAGAAACCGAAGCGCAGATCCTGCACTTGTTCAATTTTAGAAATTACAGTTTTCTGGCCTTAAAAATTATTCTCTGCATCAGTGGGGGGATTTATCACATTAACTTATTAAAGGGGAGTAAGGAAGCGCAGATGCAGGCAGTTGAAAGCATGTGCAGTTTTCCACATTCAATTGATGATCTGCTTATACTGCTGCTGAAGTTCAGGGAATCTTCTTTTAAGGAAGTAAGACAGTATCTGCAGGACAAGCTTTCCGAATTAGTGCTGGAAGTTTACCATGAATTGCTGCTTGATGCCATAAAAGTAAATCTTGGCAGTTCGAAAACAGATCAGGATTTTTTAAAGCCTCTGGAGAAAGCCCTGGAAAAGTATCTTGAAATTAAAAAATTCAAGGAAGAATTCAACGACTTAAACCCGATAAAAAATGAGCGTGCTCTAATGGATCTCTATTACAGTCTTGAACACGAAGTGCATGCTAAAATACCTAAAGACATCAATGAGGATAAAAACTCATTCTTATATGATGTAAAAACAACGGTTATTGTGCGGGCCAAATCTTTGAAAAATGAGCATTCTGGTGAAATCCGGCCTCTTGTGCATTTTGAGTCAAAAATGATGATCGACAGCAGGGCTTATAAAAACCCGTTGGTTTATGAACAGAACCTTGAAAATTTCTAAAGATGGATATCAAAAATATAGTTGTTAAGGAATATTTGGAATCCTTAACTGAGAAAAATGAGCTTAATCGCATTTTTCCAATGCTTCTGGAAGTTATGGGATTCACAATTTTATCCAAACCGACAGAATATATAGGGCTTCCTGAATATGGAAAAGATATTGTTGCGGTTGGCGTGGATGGAGATAGCATTAAAAAGCGTTTTTACTTTGAGTTAAAGGGAGGTGCCGACAGAGATATCACCGATGCTAACTTTTATGGTAAAGACGGCATTCAGGACTCGCTGACTCAGGCTAGCTATAATAAGTTCGTTTCGGCATTTCCTGAGTTTGAACAGCTGCCATTGAAAATCGTGATTGTCCATAACGGAATAATAAAGGGCAATGTACAGGCAACACTGGAGGCATTTATTGTCGCGACACAGAGAAATTTGGTAAATACATCTTTTGATCGTTGGGACATATCGCGTCTTACGCAACTGTTTTCAGAAAAACTTTTCAGCGAATATCTACTTGTGGATCCGCAGACAACCAGACTTTTTAACAGGGTGCTGGTCAATTTAAATACAACCGATGGCATAAGTGCTGATTTTCGTGATTTATTAGAACTGCTGTTCAGTAAAGAACAATGGAATAAATCTAAAAAATTATCCAGAAGATGGCAGGTTTTATTTGAAACGTTCAAGCTTGTTGGATTTATCATCTACACAGAATCCAGGGAGCACAACAACCTTGAAACAGCAAAGCGCTATTTGACCCATCTGGTGCTAAAATTCTGGAATTGGATATTAAAGAACAAATTAGAAGAGGATAAAACGGTTATTAAATATTTCGGTCAGGTATTCAATCTCTACTTTGGGGTGCTTATAGAATATTTCAAAAGAACACTTCCTATTGCCAGCTTAAAGGACGGATTGTCATGGGAAACCTCAGGACGTTACGAGGAAATAGGGTATGCAAAAAGGACATTTGAATATCTGGAGATTTACTGTTTTTTTCTGAATGTACAGCGATTTTTCAGTACGGCAAACGACAAGCATAACCATCTGCAGCTGGTTCAGCTGATCAATAAGAACAATGTATGCTGGAGGCCGCTGCTGGATATTCATTCGTCTGCTGTAATTAGCATCCTTAATCTGTTCATTGATTTTGGTGAGGCGCAGAACGCTAAAAATTATCTCAAAGTTGTTTTACAGCAACTTAAGGCGGCCAAGGAAATGTTAGGTTTTATTCCCGATGCAAACAACAGCATTGAAAGCGTGATCAAGTTTACTTTGACAGGAGTTAAACCCGTTTATTATTCGGACAGCACTTCTCCGCTGCTTGCGGTTTTAATGGAATATACCGCCCTTCTGGATATGGAGGAAGAATACGATATAATGAAAAAGTTCATTTTAGACAACAAAATTGATCTGGGATTATTTGTACCGCACCACGGCATTGATTCAACTTCTCTTGAATTGATCGACGATAAGGAAAATGATCTGGAGGAGCAGCTGTTTTCAAGATCATTGACAGACGGCTACCAGTCTGAGCTGAGGCTAAATCAAAAAATTAGTGATGATCTGAATTTTGCAGATTTCAAAATTAAAATAGGTAAGAGAAAAAATGAGTTCAGGTATGATTACCGCACTGACAGGGCGGGGTACGGTTTTTTAAAAGATCTGGCGCATCTTTATTTTAAGACACCTTACTTTCCAGATAAATGGAGATCTGTTAATGTGTAAAAATATTCATTATAATATAATAAATACCATAGATAAGTAGTGTTTCCTAATTTCAAATAAGTTTTACATGTCTATCTAAAAATTATTTGCCGAGTGAAAAATCACTTGATGAACAGTATCAGGATGTAAAAAATGAGATAAAAATCAATTTAATAAGTTTGAATACGAATCTAAATTTGATTTAATAATCATTAGAATATTTGTTTTGTATCTAATTTTCTTATTCATATTGTTTTATTTTTTATTTAAAGGACAAAGTAATCAGTGGCATTCAATATAATGCCCATGTTTTTTTTATTATGTTTGTCTGAACTACAAGGAAAAAGATAATTAAGGCGGTATTATGGAAAATAAAAAAATTGATATAACTTCAACTGCAATTGAAAAAGGAATTGATCTCATAGGAGGATTTATAGAAAAACTTGTAGGCTCTTCTTTGGAGGAAGCAGGCTTGTATTTAAGCGAAAAAGTAAAAATTCGCAGATTAAACAATCAAATAAAGATATTTTCAGATGCAAAAAAAATAGCAGAACAAAATAATATAACCATCAAACAGATTAATCTAAAAACTATTGTGCCATTACTTGAATTTTCTTCACTAGAAGAAGATGAAACTCTACAGAAGAAATGGTCAAACTTAATTGTAAATTTTAGTGATTCAAGCAAGGTATTTGAATCTAGCATTTTTCCGTTTATATTGAATCAAATATCTACCAATGAACTTAAGGAACTTGAAAGAGTTAAAGATGTCGGAGCATTTAAAACTACGGAATTAAATCTAAAAGCTTCGGAAATTTCAAACATTACCAGATTAGGGTTGATAGGTCAAGTTGGAGATTCACAAAGTTTTGGCGGCGGTAAATTTGTTATACCCACATTCACTTTTAGTCAAATTACAGCTTTAGGGGTTGAATTTGTAAATTGCTGTTCCATTTAATAATTTGGTTAACAAGTGAAACCATATACAACTAATTACATATTATGACAGAAGCCTCGAAAACCAATTTTTATAGTGATTTAGCTAATCGTGATATAATGGATGATGAAATTTTCGTTGATTTTGAAGTGTACATTGATCAATCAATTTTGAATTGGGAATACAGGGAATTCAAAAATGCTACGTTTAAGAAAGTTTTTATAATTGAAAATGCAGAAATAAAGTTAGGCTTTTCATTTGATAATTGCAAGTTTGAAAAAGGCATCATGTTCAGTAATATAAAGACGAGTAATGTGCAAACAGGCTTCACTGGGAGTATTGTATTTAAAAACTGTGAAATAAAGCTACTATCTTTTGAAAGAGAATGCAATCTCACTAGAAAGGTGATTATTGAGGATCAATGTAAGATTGAAAATGTATTTATAACCGATACGACAATAAAAAATGGTGGTCTCTGTATTTTTGGCTCTTCTATTTCATATTTACATATTATGACATCAGGTTTCAATTTGAATTTTCAAAATTCAAATTTTGAAAACTCATTTAGAATCGATTCATTAAAAGGTGATATTTTTTTCTTGCAAAATGAATTCAAAAGAGATATTGAACTCCTGAATATTGAATGCCCCTCTACATTTTCATCCAGTGAAAACATTTATAATGATAAATTCAGCACTAGCGGGTCTAGAATTAAAAAACTAATGTTATTTGGTGATTCCTTTCATAGGAAAGGAGAACTGGAAAATAGGGTTCTATCTGGTGATCCTAAAGAAACATATATTAGTGAACTATATATATCAGAAACAAATTTCACGCAAGGCTTTGATTTTAATGGATTAGGCAAAAAATTAGACAGGCTGGAAATAAATTGTAATCCCGAATTGAAAGGAGTATTAAAGTTCCAAGGATGGGTAATAGATAATGCCTTTATCACGGGGATTAATCAAAATTTAAAACTATTATTTAAAAGCATTTCATTTCGATGGTTTGTGATTAATGATTTTACAAATTACAGCGATGTCAGTTTTGATAAATGCAGAGGATATGAAGGAAGCACTTTGAATCTTTCAGATTGCGACTTAGGTAGTACAAAATTTAATGAATTTGATTTTAATAGTTTTGAACTTTTGCGATTTGACAATGTTTCCTTAGATAAAATCAAGCCGACAAACATCAAATGGTTTGAGGATTATTTGCTTAAAATACAAGTTTCTGAACAATCTGAGGAAGAGCGTTTCAAAAGAAAGAGAGAAATCTACAGGCAATTGAAGCAGGCTTTGAAAAACAGCGGCAATCAGATTGATAGCCTTTTATTTCAAGCCAGGGAAATGGAATGCTATAGAAATCAGCTTAAACAATCTAAAAATTATAGTCTCAATGATAAAATCATTATGACATTCAGCCAGTTTAACGATTATGGCATTAATTGGATAAAGCCAGTATTAATTGTTTTTTTTAGCACATTTCTTCTGTACACATTGATTCTTGCAGGAATATCTGATAAAATTCTTTTTTCTTTTTCGTCTGATGCTTACGATATCAAAACTACATTTGAGGTCTTTTCTTCTAATATAAAAACATTTTGGTATCTATTTAATCCTGCCAGAAGAATGGATTTGACCTATGGCAGTGATATAGAATCTGATTGGATTTATTTTATTGATCTATTGCATCGCATTTTTTTGGGAATTATGATTTTCCAAATAATAAAAGCTTTTAGACAGCACGCTTCCAGTTGATTTTAACTTCTGACAAGCTGTAAAACAAGACGATTCTAATAATTTGCATTTTTTTTTGCAATAATTAGGCTTGCATTTCGGAAAAGTTCCTCGATGATATATACACCTTAATTTTAAAATTTTCTATCATGAAAAAAGAAAAGAATAGGCTTGCTTTAAAGCTTGAGTTAGGTGACGATTATATATTGATCAGAGTAGACTTTAAGCGTCTTTTAAAGATTTTAAAAATTTTATTTTAAACTATAAACCCATCTTTCCAGATGGGTTTTTTTAGAAGTAAACTTTAATTTATTTGTTTATAAACTTATAAATCAGACAGAGGATTTTGAAAAACGTAAATTCAATGTAATTAATACTTCTCAGTTTTGCATAATACTGTACAGTTTAGTGCCAATCACAATTGATTAACGATATTTACTATTTTAGTTAGGTAGAGTTGTGATGGTTATGTTCTTTTTTAGAGATATAGACATCTTCAGCTGCCTGATATAAATAAGTCCCGTACATGTTGATAACTCAAATTCGGCTTTTTGCCACACAGCAACAATGCGATTGGAGTCGTAATGTTTTTTGGATGCTAAAGTATCTCTGTACTTTATTTAATGTTCAACATTTTTCCTGGAAAAAGCACGCAGCAAAAGAATACTAAATACCACAGATTTTATTGAAATCGTCAATTTTTTTTTCACAGTAAGTGGATAACTTAAACCATTCTTCCATAGTGAGTTCTTCCTGCTTGATGGATTTTTCAAAAATGGGAGCCAATTCCAGATCCTCATAGTCAAAAAATGTAGAATTATATATAATATGTGGCATCTCTCTAATAAACTCGCTCAGATCTCCTGTCTCATTGGTTTGTCCTATCCCGGTCTGTTCTCTGAATTTTCTGCCAAAGTATATTTTGTCGGTAATCATTCTGCTGAAGTCATTCCTCTGTAAGATGGAATCCTGGTTCAGTTTGACAATTTCGGCATTTATCAAATCCTGCATCTTTTTCTCAGTAGGCAAATTTGAGGCAGACAGTATGTCTTCAAGTTCAATTTCAGAATTTCCCGAAGGGCCGTATTTTGCGACATAATTAAGTATTAAAATACAAAAGGCATATCCACGGTCTAAATTTGCAACTAATTTAAGACGCCTTGGTTCGGACCCTGGTGTTTCATCTTCATTTTTAGGTATTATCAAGTTTTTGAATTCTGATGATGGTATATTTAAGGCAATTTTGGCAAACACTGATGAAAGTCGGTAGGCAAGGATTGGATCTGTTATCTTTAGATATGCAGAAGTTATATGCACAGCAGCTGAATACAATGCCAGTTCGGGGTTATAAAGTTTTTCGTCAATTTTTTGATAAAGCGCCGACAATTGTATTTCTTTATAAGCAGGTCCAAGTGTTTGTATAGCATTATATTGAAAATAATATTCAGCAGCTGTTGCTGTTGTTTCCAATAGTGATGCTATGCTTATTGGCACCCTGCTGATTCTACTATTATCAAGGTTTTTAAAAACTATAAATGGAATCGGCCACTCTTCATATACTTTTCCATTGTGATCAAATCTTGTTCCGGTAGTTATTTGGAATTTCCAGTGCCTGCCGTTACCACCTGGTGCAATTTTATAATTTTCGGTATAGTAATCTAAAAAATAGTTTCGTTTCATGTTTAGATGCAATTCCCTATAATTGAAAAATTTATGCTCGTCCTCTTTTAGAACAGCATCAAAGGCCCTGAAGATTTTAAATATATTTTCTGCACCCCATAAAGTGCTGACGTGGTCGATATAATGCTGGTACTCATGTACAAAAACACTGAACCTGTTTCTATCAATTATTGGGTTTTCAAGGGCTTTTGCAAAATCGTTTTCGTCTGTATACTGATCTAGATAAATGTAATTCCCAAGTGGAAAGTAGTAGCCTAACGTGTCAAGACTGGGAAATTTTTTCCAGCTTTTAATTTGTTTTAAAAATTTCATTTATTTCCATTTTTGAACTATTCAGTTATTTCCGATTCCTTAATTTTAAAATAACATTTCTTAAAATTTTCAAGCTACTGCTTATCGTTCATTGGAAGGGATCATTGTTCTACATTTCTTCGCAATATAGCTTATTATTCTTTTATTTTTAAAGACTTTTGACTTTTAAAGTTAATTTTGAGACTTCATTTCGCAGAGAAATAAGGACTCATCTGTTACTTCATATTCAGAAGATGTTGTTATTTTATGATTTTAGTGTTTTACTTTAGTTAACTTAGTACACTGACAATTTAATACTTTTATGAATCTACCAAATTCCAATGATATTCCTGTATCTAAACTTGCCTCAGCTTTTGGTAATACTTCTGCCACCTACAAATTTTATTGGTTTTTATCTATTATCGAGATGGTGGAGCAAGCCCAGCTAATACTTTCTAAAAGAGTTTTGTTTGCTCGTATGATTTGTAATGGATGGTATACAGTAAATTATTTTCATGTATCTTTTGGTAAACAAGATTTGATACAACAGGCGGTAAAGTCTATATTAAAACACGAGGGGCTGTCTATTGATATAAAGAAAGATCTTTTATTAGATGTCTTAATGACCTCTTCACTCAAAAGTACGCAGCAAACACTTCATCACTTTAATAAAAATGTGCCGCATTGGTTTTTATCTCCGTGGTTCACTAAAGAAAAGGGAGATAATGATACGAATTATAGGAAGTATATATATATATCTTCGCAGAAATTTGAAAATGAATGTATGTATGCGCTTTATGACAATCATATAGTTATTAATCCTAAATGGGTTGATTATTTAAAGACAAACGCAAAAATACTTAAGGATTTTATTTATTGGAACCTGACTCTTTTTTTGCAGGTACGCAACCCTAATATTCCAGATTTAGCCAATAAGCTTATTAAACCACCTCTTAGAGGTTCTCTATATAACCAGCGGAAAAACTATTGGGATATTGTATTTAAAGAGTTGGGGACAGTTAATTGTATCTTTACCGGTAAAACATTGACAATTGGTCAATATGCTTTGGATCATTTTGTTCCGCATGCTTTTGTGTCTCATGATTTGATTTGGAATTTGGTTCCTATTGATATTCATTTCAACTCCATAAAGAGTGATAAACTACCTATAATGGAAAATCACTTTGAAAACTTTTTCGAAATACAAAAAACAGCTTTTGAGATTATGACCGATCATGCTCCGAAAAACAAATTGCTTGAAGAGTATCTTGGAATATTTCCAGATTTAGTCAATATAAATGGTTTTGACTATATAAGATATAAAGAAAGTATTCAACCGCTGATTACGATAGCCCATAATAATGGATTTGGATATCTAAAATGAGTTTTATTCTTAAAAAATTAGTAGAAAGTTTGATTTGATTTTCAAGTATGCTGACGCATATGAAAAGTTAAAAATACTTCATTATCTCAGAATTACAAATAAACTCTTGAAGCTGCACTCGAAAAAAACGTATGACGGAACTTCAGACTCCGCAACATAAATCTGAAACTGCCAAAAATTCCGGAAGTTTCAAACACGATAAACAGATTACAAAATTTAGACCCTATAAAAGGTAGTGTTTTGCAAACAGTTGACATTTTAAAAAAAAATGCCTAACTTCGCTATGCCTTATCTGGCTTTTTGATTTTATAAAAACTAACAAACTGGATCAAAAAATTATAAAATCAAAAAGCCAGATGGAATCTTTTGATTTATGAAGGTATCCTCGAAAACTTACTGGTCGGTGTGCTAAAAAAGAGTGCGTTATGCAGTAAAAATAACTCTACGAATTGTCTCATAAACTTAGAACGACAAAACGATAAATATTACTTTTCTTCCTCTTTAAAATTAAATTAATATTATTTATATCTTAATGCATATAATAGGCAACAATCGACTAATTTTATATGCAAAAACATATATTTTTAGAGTTTTGTAAATTTTTATATCCAAAAGCATATAATTGAAAATTTTTGATTAGTTTTATATTCAAAAACATATAAAATGGATTTAATTGCAGAATTCGTTAAGAAAAGACGAAAACAAGCTGGTCTTACTCAGGAAGAGTTTGCTTTGAAAACTGGTGTAGCATTAACCGTTATTCGAAAGATAGAGCAGGGAAAAGAAAATTTAAGTTTATCAAAAGTAAACCAGGTCTTAAAAATGTTTGGGCATATTCTCGGACCAATAACAGAAAATAATTATGCGCCAGGCACTAATAAAGTATAATTCAATTCCAACTGGAATTTTAAGCGAATCTGCTGACGGAGAATATGAATTTACATATAATGAGGATTATATAGCAAACTTTCCAGGCCTTTTTATAACTTTTGATATGCCGGTCCGCGTACGCCCTTATAAAAGCAAAAGACTATTTCCTTTTTTTGATGGACTAATTCCCGAAGGCTGGCTTTTAAATATAGCGGCTGAAAGCTGGAAAATAAACAAAAATGATCGTATGGCGCTTCTGCTGGCGTGCTGTCAAAATGCTATTGGAGCAGTCAGCGTTCATCCCTTAAATGAAAATGAAAATGAATAAATGCCTATATTGTTACCTGGAACTTGATGAGGATCAAGTTGATTATCATTCAAAATGCAGCATAGCATTCTATGGTACCAGCCAGCCTCCTGTCCTGCCATACAGACTGGAGGATATGGAAAAATTGGCCAAAGAAGCAGTTGAACTTTCGATATCCGTTCCCGGAGTTCAACCTAAATTATCATTAGGATGGATTAAAACATTTCTGGAAAACGGACATGATGGACGTTTGACCATACTAGATGCATTAGACGGAAATTATATCTTAAAACCTCAAAATCTCCAATACAAACAGATGCCTGAAAATGAGCATCTTTCAATGAAACTTGCAGAACTGTATAAAATAGATACAGTTCCTTCGAATATGATTCGGCTTATATCAGGCGAGTTATGTTATATTACAAAACGGATTGATCGGAAAAATGACGGTTCAAAAATTCATATGATTGATTTTTTGCAAATTTTGGAATTAGGTGATAAATACAAGGGATCAATGGAAATTCTCGGACAAACTATCGGTGAATTATCTGTAAATTCACTGCTCGATAAAGTTCGATTTTTTGAACTGGCAATTTTTAATTTTATCATAGGAAACAATGATATGCATTTGAAAAATTTTTCAATGTGGCATTCAGAATTTGGCTGGATACTATCACCCGCGTATGACCTTTTGAATGTTAAAATAATATTGCCAAAAGATGACGAAGATACCGCCTTGATGTTTGGAGGCAAAAAGAAAAATTTCAACAAAGTGTATTTTGACAGGCTGGGCAGTTTTTTAAAATTAAATCCAAGGCAGGTCAATAATGTTTATCGAAGATTCAGCATTTGGCTTCCAAAAGCCATCGAACTTGTTAGCATTTCTTTTTTAGACGAAGATTTAAAATTGCAGTATAAGGATCTGATAAAAAAACGCACTAATTTATTTACTGAAATTTAAAAGTTGCACCCTGCTTTTTTGAAGCTTCTCAGCAATTTTCTCGTTTTTTTTTACATTTACAGAGGTTAGTTAACCCACTAATTTTAAGACAGCCCTGTTAGTACCCTTTCATTTTTGACATAACAGCCAGTGTTACTGGCGCTTTCGATACAGGTGGCGCCTCTTTTTCTAAGATAATCTGCTTAAGAAAAATGGTTTGTTTTTTCTGTTCATCTCGTTAAATGTTCATTATTATGAACAAGAATAGCGTTTATGTTCATAATAACAAACATTATTAGATGTTTTTATTTTTCAGAAGTTAATGCTATATGATCTTTAGGATTATTTATAGTAATTGTTTTCTTTTAGAATTATTATTTTTACTATCTCCTATATCTTGATTTTTCTTATCGTCAATTCCTTTTTCATATGCCGTTCAAATGGGCATAATGTGTAATTATTTTTAACGCTTTCAGTATTATAGAAATCTATTTTTTTGTTTATTATCAATTAATAGCAAAGATTATACTTTGTCCCGCTCAATTGTGTCCGCAATGTGGACACAATTGTAAAGGTTTGTAAATGTGAAGGTTTACACGGGTTATACTAAAGATTATTTGGAATATTTTAAGTCCATTACTGTTAATTTTTTATACTATAATCGGAAAAATTCCGATTATCTATGAAGTTTTTAGCAATAAATAACTAGTCGCATTCTAAAATAAAAAAAAAGGAATACACTAGATTATGAGCTGTCAATCACTTTCTTTATCATTGCTTATTAAAAGATGCTTCTAAACTGGTGCTTATCTTGCATTCCAGCTGGCGCAATGTCCGGTTGTTTTTTAATGCTTTTGACAATATAAAGCTCTTTTTTTTCTTGATTAAGAAGAGATATTAAAATGTTTATCTTCTGTCTAGTTTAATTGCGTCCGCAATGCGGACGCAATTGGAGATGTTAGTTAGTTATATTTTATTGATAAACAAATTATTTATATCGCATATTGCATATCGCAATATGCGATATAAGGGATGTCTGTGATTCGAATCTAGAGTTTGATCTCATGATTTTACTTAAGTTTTGTTTTTCGATGTGACTCACCGTAATTCGGTCATACTTGAAAAATAAATAATCAGATTTTTAAAGGTAACTACGAGCGAAAAGAGGTTTCGAAATAGAAGACTGTTTTTAATAAAATATCACTTAAACTTAGATTTAAGTTTTTCCATATCTTCCATTATATTAACATCTAAAACCTTTGCATAGTGCTGTGTCTGCTTGGTATTGGTATGGCCCATCATGGCTGATACGTTTTCCAGTCTTACTCCATTTCCTAAAGTAACTGTGGTTGCAAAAGTATGTCTGGCAACATACCAGGTAAGGTGTTTGTTTATGCCGCAGACATCAGCAATTTCCTTTAGATAGGCATTCATTTTCTGATTGGAAATTTTCGGGATAAGACCTTTCTGCTGATTTTTGTATTTAGAAATAATTTTCTCAACGGTAGGTAGTACCGGAACATTGGCTCTAATAGCAGTTTTTGCTCTGCTGGTCATAATCCACAAATTTCCATTTGAATCTTCAGATAAGTTTCTTTCGGACAGATCCATTGCATCGACCGGCGCATATCCTGTATAGCAGCTGAAAAGAAATATATCCTTGACCTTTTCAAGGCGGGGCGTTGAAAATATTTTATTCTCGATCGTATTCAGTTCCAGCTGGGTTAGGAAAACAGCATCCTTGACACTCAGCCTTCCGTCATAAACGTTGAAGGGATTTTTAATGATCAAATCCATTTTAATGGCATAATTGCAGGCAGTTTTATACATTTTCATATACTTTACCACTGAATTGTTTTTGATGCCTGTCTGGTCTTTGAAACTGCTTTCGTATTTAAGGAACTGTTCCAGTTTAAAGACAAATGAGCTTGATATCTCAGATGCGGGCAAGTCTTCCTTTTTATAGTTGCTATTGATGAAACTCAAAAGCAAGTCTTTTGCTCTTTTATACTTCTGCAAAGAAGCTGGTGCGCGCTCTCCTGAGTTGACTCTTTTGGTAAAAAATAAGGTGTAAGTGTCCATAATCTCAATTATGGTTGGGCCTTCAGGCTGGTCGATTTTGACTTTTCCTGTGAGTTCAGCTTTTAATAATTGAAGATTAACCTCAGGATCAATTCTGAAGAGTTCAGTAAATTTTTTGGCTGCATTAAGTTGGAAAAGATCAAGTAGATTTTTGATTACTATTTCCTTTTCAATTTTAAGCGGATTTCTAAGGTTATTTGTGCAGGCCCATCTTTCTTTTGAAATGGCTTGCCCGGTTGACATTGAAATTTGTTTGTCATT
The DNA here is from genome assembly GCF_050267765.1 of Flavobacterium sp. NPDC079362. Classification (NCBI taxonomy): domain Bacteria; kingdom Pseudomonadati; phylum Bacteroidota; class Flavobacteriia; order Flavobacteriales; family Flavobacteriaceae; genus Flavobacterium; species Flavobacterium sp. NPDC079362. The sequence goes on from NZ_JBNNFM010000007.1 coordinate 89,663, forward strand.
GTAGCTCAAACGGGCATAGATTGGAGATTCGCCGTTCTTGTTTACTCTGTCGGATTTCTGGTAAAAAATTACTTTTAACATGTTATCTAGTTTTAAAATTAATAATCAAATTGAATTAAAAATTTTAAGAGAGCCCATTGATAGCAGGGAATTCCCGGGGAATTCTTTTATTTTAGTTACCCATTTTTGAAAAAAAGATTCAAAAAAAGACTGGGTAACTAATAGGGTAACCATTCTTTGATAAAACATGTGCTTTTTGAAAAGTGTGTAAAAACGAAAAAGCCTTTAAACACTAGTGTTTAAAGGCTTTTGATTTTTAAAGTTTCTTTTGAAACTTCTACTGGCGGAGAAAGAGGGATTCGAACCCCCGGACCTGTTACAGTCAACAGTTTTCAAGACTGCCGCATTCGACCGCTCTGCCATTTCTCCAGTATGTTGCGATCATTTGATGATTGCGAGTGCAAATATAGTGCGCTTTTCCGATTATAAAAACTTTTTCGGTGATTTTTTTAAGATAATTTTTAAGTGTCTAATTACCAGTATTCCGAAAAAGAGATTTTGATAAAAATTATTCCAAATCGTCTAAAATCGGTGTTGGTTTTTTGTTTTCGTCTACCGCAACGAACGAAAAAGTTCCTGAAACTACCGTTTCGCGAAGTTCTGAATACATTTGTTCCATGAAAATATCAACGTGAATTTTACAGCTTGTTCTTCCAACGCTATCAACTTTTGCTACCAATTCGATTAAAGTACCGGCCGGAATTGCTTTTTTAAAGTCAATTTGACCTGTAGATATTGTTACTACTTTTTTACGGCTAAAACGGGTAGCACAAATAAAAGCAACTTCATCCATGAGATGTAATGCTGTACCTCCAAATAAAGTGTCATAATGATTTGTAGTGCTCGGAAAAACCGCTTTAAAAATACGTGTCTCAGATTTTACAATTCTTTCTTCTAAAGTCCCCATATTCATATATTAGTAGCTTACGTATTCTGTGATTTCAAGTCCATATCCAATCATTCCCACGCGTTTTGTTTGTTCAGTGTTTGAAACTAATCTTATTTTAGAAATATCAATGTCATGCAAAATCTGCGCTCCAATTCCGTAATCTTTGCTATCAATGATCACTTTTGGTGCTTTCATTATACCTTCTGCCTGAAGTGTTTTAAGCTCAGTAATTCTATTCAATAAGTTTACTGCTGTCATATCCTGGTTAATGAATAAAACGGCACCTCTGCCATCTTCATTGATAACTTTAAACATATCATCTAATTGTTGCTCGGCATTATTGGTCAAAGTTCCCAATAAGTCATTATTTACCTGAGAAGAATTGATTCTCGTTAAGATCGGTTCCCCAAGATTCCATGTTCCTTTTGTTAAAGCAATATGAATTTGTTTGTTTGTAGTTTGTTCGTAAGCTCTAAGTCTAAAAGTCCCAAAGCGAGTCTCGATATCAAAATCTTCTTTTTTTACAATTAGGCTGTCGTGCTGCATTCTGTAGGCAACCAAATCTTCGATTGAAACTAATTTTAAATTAAATTTCTTAGCGACTTTTACTAATTCAGGTAAACGGGACATGGTTCCGTCCTCATTTAGAATTTCGCAAATTACACCAGCCGATTTAAATCCGGCTAATCTTGCAAAATCAATTGCAGCTTCTGTGTGTCCGGTTCTTCTTAAAACACCACCTTGTTTAGCTACTAATGGAAAAATGTGTCCTGGTCGTGCTAATTCATGTGGTTTTACATTTGGATCTGTCAACGCTAAAACTGTCTTAGATCTGTCAGCAGCAGAAATTCCTGTTGTAACTCCATGTCCTTTTAAATCAACTGAAACTGTAAAGGCAGTTTCCATATGATCGGTATTATTGGTAACCATTGGTCTTAAATCCAATTCTTTGCAACGGCTTTCAGTTAATGGAGCGCAAATTAATCCGCGTCCGTGAGTAGCCATAAAATTGATCATTTCAGGAGTCACTTTTTCGGCTGCTGCCAAAAAATCACCTTCATTTTCTCGATCTTCATCATCGACTACAATGATTACTTTACCTTGACGAATATCTTCTATAGCTTCTTCAATGGTATTCAGTTGTATTTTTGTTGTTGACATAGTTATTTTTTGTTTTGAGCAGGGAAAAACCGCTCTGAAATTTTTTGGAATAATTGTAAAATTGGAGTTGTAATAGCATCAAAGTTGATTAATCCGTTGTCGTTTGTTGCGCGATACGTTAATAATACAGCTAATGGTAATAATACAAAAGAGGACATCCATGAACCCATAAATGGAGACATTGCAGCTTCTTGGGAGAGTCTTTTTCCAAAAGTATTGATAAAGTGGAAAGTAATAAAGATTAAAACGGCAAAAACAATTGGTAAACCAAGTCCGCCTTTTCGAATAATAGCACCTAATGGAGCTCCAATAAAAAACATTAAGAAACAAGCAAATGCAATTACGAATTTTTCGTATAAAGCAGTTAAATGTTTATTGATTTCCCGCTGCTTGTCTTTTAAATCTTTTTGAGTTGATTCAATCGAATAGATATTGCTGGTAACATTGCTGCCGGCCATTTTTAGAATATCGGCCTTTTGTTTATTTGTATATAAAGATAAAATATTATTAGGCAAAGCCTTTTTCTTTTTATCAGTTTTTACAGGAATTGGAGATTTTCTAATTCCAACACGCTGATTGATGTTTTCTGAAAATGAGATAATTTCATTCTCCATGTTTTTATTTAACGAATCTAAAGTATAGCGTAATTCGTTAACATTCAGCATTGCATTGGTGCTTCCTGTATTTTCTTTGTCTTCGTCGACCTTGTTTAATTCAGATAAATCAATGTTAATAATCTGCTTTTTAAAAGAGCTTTTTATAAAAGGAAGTTTAGTGCGGTCTTCATATTTTTTTGGGGTTACATCCTGATAGTAATAGCCATCATTTAAAACCAGTTTTAAAATACTTGACTTTTCGCTACTCATTAATTTACCATCTTTCGCTTTGATAACGGTTTTGTTTTCGCCAACGTTATTTGGTTTTTCGTGAATAGTAACTCCGGTCAGAATGTTTCCGTTCTCACCTGATTTTTTATTTACCTTGATGTTATAAAAGCCAACATCGTTAAACTGACCTTCGGCAATTGCCATTGCGGGCTTAGCCTGGGCGATGTTTTTTCTGAAATTTATAAATTTATATTCGGCGTAGGGAATCACATTGTTGGCGAACCAAAATGCCACGATGCTTAAGACAAATATAAAAGCAATCAAAACCCTCATGGCTCTCTGAAGAGATATTCCGGAAGATTTCATGGCTGCGAATTCATAATTCTCAGCTAAATTTCCAAAAGTCATAATAGAAGCCAGTAAAACCGATAAGGGTAAAACCAAAGGAATTATTCGGGGCATCGAGAATAGAAGGAATTTTACAATCAAAATCAAATCAAGATCTTTACCTGCAAGTTCAGAAATAAAGAGCCATACAGTTTGAAGTATGAATATAAAAAAAAGGATTACAAATACCGTAGTAAATGTAATCAGAAATGTTTTTAGTAAATATTTGTCTAAAATTTTCAACCTTGTAATTAGTCTAATTTATTGATGTAGTATTTTGGATATTTGCTCGCTACAAATGTAAATTGATTTTTTGATAAAGGCTGATTGGTTTTAAAAGAATTAACGGTTAAAGTGGTTTTTGTTCCATTTTTACCAGTTTCGATTAAGTTGTAAATGTGTTTTGTCTGAACATCAATACCTAAGAGAATCTCTTTTCTTTGATCTTTTGCGTTTGTAGGTGCTAATTTAATGTATTGAATTTTTCTTCCTTTTACATTTTGTACAATATCCATATTGTATTTGTATCCGGAATTAAAAAAAGTAAGCATTTTTGACGGTGTTATAGCGGCATCATCTTTTTCGTTTACTTTAGAAACCGTAACTTCTTCGTCTTCGGGAACTATAGTGTATGTTTTTTGACCATCAAATATTTTAGTAACCCCCATGAAATTAAGAACATATTGATTGCCTTTCATCGTTACGTTTCCTTTACTGTCTTGATTGATGTTTTCTTTGGCATTATTCAAAGAATATTTAAAATCAATAACAATATTGTCGTAACTTTTTATTTTGGCAGTCACTTCGTTCAATAAATCTTTGGCTTTTTTATCCTGAGCCTGAGTAGAAGTGAAGCTCAATAGCAATATAACAGCCATTTGAAAGCACTTTTTAGTCAACTTAGTAATAGAATTGTTTGGGATTTCCTGAATTTTTGTTCTCATGATAGGATTAATTTTGTTCATTATTAAAAAATTGATCAAGAGCACTTAAGTCAGATATGTTCACACTTCTTGCTTTACTGCCTTCAAACGGACCAACAATTCCAGCTGCTTCCAGCTGATCGATCAAACGACCGGCTCTGTTGTATCCTAATTTTAATTTTCTTTGCAATAATGAAGCAGAACCTTGTTGTGCATTGACAATAATCTCAGCAGCTTCTCTAAATAAGGTATCTCTGTCGGAAATATCCACATCAAGATTAATGCCAGTTTCTTCTCCAACAAACTCGGGAAGCAAATAAGCTGTGGCATATGCTTTTTGCGAACCAATAAAATCCGTGATTTTTTCTACCTCAGGAGTGTCAATGAACGCGCATTGTACACGAACGACATCATTTCCGTTGGTATATAATAAATCTCCACGACCAATTAACTGATCAGCTCCTTGTGTATCCAGAATAGTTCTGGAGTCAATTTTTGATGTTACCCTAAAAGCAATTCTGGCAGGGAAATTCGCTTTAATCAAACCTGTAATAACGTTTACAGATGGTCTTTGTGTTGCGATAATTAAGTGAATACCAATAGCACGCGCCAATTGAGCCAAACGCGCAATCGGGATTTCGACTTCTTTACCGGCTGTCATTATCAAATCGGCGAACTCATCGACAACCAATATAATATACGGTAAGAATCTGTGTCCGGCTTCAGGGTTTAATTTTCTGGCTTTAAATTTATCGTTATATTCTTTGATATTACGAACCATTGCATCTTTCAATAATGAATAACGATTATCCATTTCAACGCAAAGTGAGTTTAAGGTATTTACCACTTTCGCATTGTCTGTAATAATTGCATCATCAGTATCCGGAAGTTTGGCTAAATAATGTCTTTCAATTTTATTGAATAATGTTAACTCTACTTTTTTCGGATCTACCAGGACAAATTTTACTTCGGCTGGATGTTTTTTGTATAAAAGTGAAGTTAGAACGGCATTTAATCCAACAGATTTTCCTTGTCCTGTAGCTCCTGCCATCAATAAGTGAGGCATTTTTGCTAAATCGACAACAAAAGTTTCGTTTGAAATTGTTTTTCCCAAAGCAATTGGTAATTCCATTTCAGCTTCCTGGAACTTCGCAGAACCGATAACGCTTTTCATAGAAACCATTGTTGGGTTCTTGTTTGGAACCTCGATACCAATCGTTCCTTTTCCTGGGATAGGAGCAATAATACGAATTCCTAGTGCCGAAAGTGATAAAGCGATATCATCTTCCAAACTTTTAATCTTAGAAATTCTGATTCCGGCTTCCGGTACAATTTCGTATAAAGTTACCGATGGTCCAACGGTTGCTTTAATCTGTGCAATTTCAATTTTATAGTTACGAAGTGTATCTACAATTTTGTTTTTATTTTCTTCTAATTCTTCCTGATTAATTGTAATTCCTCCAGTCGAATATTCTTTTAATAAATCGATGGTTGGGAATTTATAATTCGATAAATCCAATGTTGGATCAAATAATCCAAAATCAGCAACCAGACGTGAAGCCAGGTTTTCTTCGATAATATCTTCTTCTTCGGCTTTTTCGATAACAAATTCTTCTACGTGTACAGGAGGAGTTACTGTTGCCGGTTTTATTTCCATTTGAACAGGTTTTACAACCGGATTCAAATCTATTTCTGATGAATGAGAAATAGTAGGCTTTAGGGCTTCTTTGTTGATTTCGAATTGTGTAACATCAGATTTTAAGTGAATATTATCTAATTCGGGATCTTCTTCAATAACAAATTCTTCAAGATTATAAGCACTTTCTGCCTGTTGCGGTTTTAGAGAACCCAATTCTGATTTGAACTCTTTTTTAGTAGAATCAAAATAGGACTGAATTTTCTCGGGAGATAATTTAATTTTAAAGATCAGATAAATAATTAATCCAAAAAGCAATGTCAGTAAAGTACCTGTTTTTCCGATGTAATCCTGCAGAAATAGATTTAACTCATATCCAATTGTTCCGCCAAGTTCAGGTGCTGAAGTTGCGAAAAAGCCAAATAAAATTGAAACTATAATAATGGCAAATATATCCCAGAACCAGATGTTTTTTAGTTTTTTCAGAGATAGCTCTAAAGCTAGAAACATTCCCGTTAAGAAAAAGAGTCGAACCAGTAAAAATGAAGCGATACCGAAACCTCTGTATACGAGTAAATCGGCAAGATAAGCGCCAAATTTTCCTAGCCAGTTTTGTACCACTTCAGAGCGATCGCCAAGTTGGCTTACCGCGCTTTGGTCAGTCTGCCATTGTCCGTTGACATAAAAAGAAATAAATGCGACTAATAATGAGATAGAAAATAGTACCAAAAGACAGCCCAAAACAAAACGTTGCTGTTTGTTGGGTCTCCAAGATTTTAGCGTCTCAGTTTTTAATCCGTTTTTTTTGTCTAAAGTTTCTTTTTTTGTTGTTTTTGCCATTCTTGCGTTGCCTGTTGCCTATATGAATTTTGGGATATAAATGATCAAGCCTATTGCTATTGCTGTCATTGCGGCAAAAAATACCGCTCCTGCAGCAATATCTTTAATAAAACCGATTCTTTCATGATAATTAGGGTGAATGAAATCGGCAATTTTTTCTACTGCCGTATTCAGTCCTTCAACACTTAAAACTAAACCTATGGCTAATGTTTGACATAGCCATTCGGTTTGTGAAATATGAAAATAAAACCCGGCAATGGTCATTAAAATCCCCAATGAGAATTGAACCATAATGCTGTGTTCCGTTCGAATAAGTTTTACAGCCCCGTTAAAAGCATAAGACATGCTTTTTAATCGGCCAGTAAAAAAAGTATTATCTTTTTGAAATTCCATTTAAAGGATATTATAGTGCCGCTAAAGCAGCTTCGTAATTTGGTTCATTTGCAATTTCAGCAACTTGTTCCGTGTGAGTGATTTTTCCGTTTTCATCAACAACAATAATCGCTCTTGAATGTAAACCAGTCAAAGGTCCGTCAATGATTTCTAAGCCATTAGCTTTTCCAAAAGTTCCGGCTTGAAAATCAGATAAGTTAACTACATTTTCTAATCCTTCAGCTCCACAAAAACGTTTTTGAGCAAATGGTAAATCTCTTGAAATACATAAAACAGTTGTGTTCTCTAAATTGCTTGCACTTTCGTTGAATTTTCTAACAGAAGTTGCGCAAGTTCCTGTGTCAATACTTGGAAAAATATTTAAAACTAATTTTTTTCCTGCGAAGTTACTTAATGAAGCAACTGATAAATCGTTTTGTACTAATTTGAAATCAGCAAGTTGTGATCCAACTGTTGGTAATTCGCCTGAAGTATGAATAGGATTTCCTCCCAATGTTATTGAAGCCATGATTTTTAATTTTTTATGAGGTTCAAAAGTAAGGATTAATATTTGAATCTAAAAGTATTTGTTGTGGGTTTAAGTATAGATTAAGATGTGAATTTGTCTTTGCGAAGAACTGAGCAATCTCATATAGGATTGCGCATATTTTGCCCGCGGATAACGCAGATTAAACGGATTATTACGGATTTTATTGTTGTTTTATGTTATCCCGGGGAATGTGGGATCTCCGGAAGCGATTATTTGATTTAGGTGTCTTTGCGAGGAACGAAGCAATCTCACTAACGATGAGACATAAAATTGATTTTGTAAATGTAGCTGCTTCGTTCCTCGCAATGACTTTGCTTGCGGTTATGATTGCGAAAGATAGATTTTAATCCGTTGAAAAGAACAAAAGATTTGGTGTTATCATGGAAATCGCAATGACAAGATTGCGCTGAAAACTGAGACTGAGAATGAAAACCATTTTCTTGCTCTCGCTCAAATGATTTTTAGAATTTAGATTTTAAGATTTATGCAGTTTGTCAGGCTGAGCGGAGTCGAAGCTCACGTTCCAATTGGCGCGCCCTTCGACTCCGCTCAGGGTGACAAAAGATAATAATGCATGTCTCAGGATGAGGAAGTTGAGATAAATTGAAAGCTACAACTGAAAGTTTGAAACAAAAAAAACGCTTTCTTGGAATGAAAGCGTTTCTTAGGTCATGTTTTTTTAATTTGTAGTGCTCGATTATTTATCGATAGAGCCTAAAACACGTTTCATGAACGCATTTAAAGCTTCTTTTTTATCTGTGCCCTGAACTACCATTTTGTGTACTTCAAGTGCACCATACATATTGGATATTAATTCGCCAATTACATCTAATTCTTCATCTTTTAGAGAAGGAATTTCAGTCATTGCTTCAAGAACTTCTATCGTTTCAATGATATAATCCTGATCGTTTTCTTCGATGAATTGGGTTAATTGCTTTATTACGGGTAACTTCATAATTAGATTTCTTAGATTTTTAGACATTCTTAGACTTCTTAGATTTTTTTTGAAACTTTAGACAACATCTAAGAAGTCTAAAAATCTAAGCAAGTCTAACCAATTTCATTAAGCAATAGCGTTTACCAAGTCGATTAAAACTTCTTGTTTGTTAGTTTGAGTTTCTCCAACTAATTTTCCGTTTACGAAAGTAGCGAAAGTAGGCAAGTTGCTTACATTGGCTAATTTTCTTGATTCCGGAGAATTTTCAGCATCAACCAAAACAAAAGTGATAGCTTCATTTTCTGTGGCTAATTTTTTGAATTTTGGTTTCATAATACGGCAATTTCCACACCATGAAGCTGAATATTGTACTACTACTTTTTCGTTTTTAGCAACTAAATCTGCTAACGTATCTTCGTTTAAGTCGATTAACATAGTTTTGTTTTTTAAGGTTCTGAGGTGCTGAGTATCTAAGTTGCTAAGTTTTTTTTAGCATATCTTCTCAGTTCTCTTTTGATATTTTTAGGCAGTGAGATTTTAAGTTACTAAGGCTATAAGCTAAAAAAACTTAGAACCTTAGCAACTTAGTATCTTGTCAACTTATAAAAATTTAGTTTGCGCTTAAGTACTCAGCAGTACTGATTCTGTCAGCAGACATTGCTTCTTTACCAGCTTCCCAGTTTGCAGGACAAACTTCTCCTTTTTCCTGGATGTGAGTATAAGCATCAACCATACGTAAGTATTCGTTTACGTTACGGCCTAATGGCATATCGTTTACACTTTCGTGGAAGATTTTTCCTGTTTCGTCAATAAGGTAAGTAGCTCTGTAAGTTACGTTTGAACCTTCGATGATAACTGAATCAGTTTCTTCGCTGTATTCTGTAGATTCGATATCAAGGATACCTAAAATGTTAGCTAAATTACGGTTTGTATCAGCTAAGATTGGGTACGTTACACCTTCGATTCCACCATTGTTTTTTGGAGTGTTTAACCAAGCAAAGTGTACTTCGTTTGTGTCGCATGAAGCTCCAATAACGATTGTATTTCTTTTTTCAAATTCTGGTAATGCAGCTTGAAAGGCGTGTAATTCAGTTGGGCATACAAAAGTAAAATCTTTTGGGTACCAGAACAATAATACTTTTTTGTTGTTGTTTACTGCTTCTTCAAGAATGTTGATTTTTAAATTATCACCCATTTCTGAAATAGCATCTACTGCAATACTTGGGAATTTTTTTCCTACTAAAGACATATTTTTCGTTTTACGTTAAAAATTTATTTCTGGTGCAAAAGTAGCGCATAACTAAGTGTTCTTGCAATAAGAAGTGATTATAAATATTTATATATTGATAGTATTTGACTATTGTGTAGGTTTTGTTTTTATAACTTAGTGTAAGTCAATATTTACAGGGAGTTTTCCGTTGCAAACTGAATTTTCAAGAAATTGAATTCCCGCATTTTTTTGAAACTCCTCAAAATCCTGATAGACCTGAATTAATCCTGAAGCCTTTTTAATATTAGGAATAATAGGCAATGCATATGGATTTCCGAATACGTAAATAATACATTTTTTAGTTTGCAGCAAGTTCGAAAGCAATCCTAAAACTTCATCATTGATTTCGAAATTATTCATTGGTTTTGCTTTTGGAACAAATAATGAAATGATAATTGTTTGGAAATTTTCTAAATCATTTGCAATAGATTTTATATCAGAAGCTTCTAAACTTTCAAAAGCAAATTCAGGAGAATCTAATTTTGAATTTAAAGTCTGGAAAAAAGTATTCTCTGTGTTCTTATATAAACTTAGTTTGGCTAACTGATTGTTTTTATGTGCTTCAAAAGCTAATTGAGTATTCGAATTATCAATAATTTTTGTGATTGAATTTTGAGCAATTTCAAAATTTAGTGCTGATGCTTTTTCGAAGTCCAATTCTCCGGAAGTAAAAGTGTCAGTAAATAAAATCCCCACTTTTTCTTTAGCGTTTATGATTCTGTTGAAGCTTTCTTCGATACGTTCCGGCGAAGCATTTTTAAGGATTGCCTGAATTCCTTCGGGAACATTTTCGGCAAAACATAAAATATCGTTTCCGGCGTTGAAGGCTTCCCATTCCAATTCTCCTTTTGTATCGTATAGTTTAGAAACGCTGTGCATGTTTAACGCATCAGAAATTACCAAACCATCATAACCTAATTGCTCGCGTAAAAGTGTTTCGATAATAGGTTTTGATAAAGTAGCCGACGTATTTTTTCCGTCATTTAAACTTGGAACGGCAAGATGTCCGATCATAATTGAATCGACATTATTTTCGATTCCTTTAATAAAAGGGTATAACTCGTTTTGCATTAATTCTTCCAGAGTTTCATTTAAAACCGGTAATCCCAAATGCGAATCGACATTGGTGTTTCCGTGTCCGGGAAAGTGTTTCAGACAGCCTAAAACGCCAACTTCTGACATTCCTTTGAGATATTCTACAGAAAAATCAGCTACTTTCTTTTTGTCTTCTCCAAAAGAACGATAGCCAATAACCGGATTATTGGGGTTGTTGTTGATGTCTGCAAGGGGAGATAAATTATAATGAATTCCAGCTGCTTTTAGGTCTAGTCCAATTTGTTTTCCAACCTCGTAAACCAAGTTCGCTTTACTTTCAGGCAAAGCGCCAAGTGTAATGGCGTAAGGATATTGCGGTGTTTTTTCGATACGCATTGCTAAACCCCATTCGGCGTCAATACTGATTAAGAGTGGAGTAGGAGCGGCTTTTTGGTAACGAACAATAAGGTCTTTGATTTTTTGATAACTGTCGTCATTAAAAACAATTTTCTTTTTGCTTTCGAAATTGGTTGCTGCGCTGGCACGACTATGAAAAAAAGTCAATCCGCCAATATTATGTTCTTTTATTAAACGTTCTGTTTCCTGAATGTTTTCTTCGGTGTCGTTTATAAATACTGCGGGAAAAAAGAATTGTCCCACTTTTTGTATTAAGGTTTGATTTTTCATTTTTATAATATTATAACGCTTTTTTCATGCAAACACTATTATCCATGCTTTCGTACGGTGGATAATTAGGTATTACAGAATAGCCTAGTTTTTGGTATAGATTAATTGCTTCGGGTTGTTTTTTTCCTGTTTCCAGAATGGTATAATTATAGTTTACTTCGGTAGCCCAAATTTCTAATGCTTCGAGCAAAGTTGTTGCAATTCCTTTTTTGCGATAGTCAGGATGTACAAACATCCGTTTGATCTCGACGGTATCATTTTCTTTTTCTCTAAAAGCACCGCAACCCACGGCAATATCATTTTCGTAAAAAACAATTACATGTTTTATAGCATCGGTTTTATTAAACTGATTGTAAAAGGCGTGATCTTCTCCGTCTCTGATTTTTAAATCGCGGTCTAATAAAACAACCAGATTTTTAAAATCGATATCGTCAGAATTCGTTCTTTTTAAGGTGATCATAATAAAATGTACTAAAATTTATTTTTATTTGAGCTTGCTTTTCTTTTGTTTGGCAAGTTGAGCCTTAGTGTGCAAGGCTTTTTCGAGTCGGTTCTTGAAACGGAAAAGTTTTGGTAAACCTTCCAGACGGTCTTCCAGTGTAATTTCTTCGTAAACAATAATGGCTTTTTCTAGAATCCGAATCTCATTATCAAGATCGATTTGGTTTTTGTAGATTGTCGCTAATCGATCATAAGGATGATTTCCTTTAAAACCTTCGGTAATATTTTGTTCGTATAACGCAATTGCTTTCTCAATCTCTCCTGCTTTTTCAAATTCAATTGCTTTCAGGTTTCGTTCAACCTGGATGTTTTCATTGATTTCCATGGGCGTTATATGTATAGCTGTTATGCTGTTTTTTTACCGAAATCTTTTGGAAAAGTTATAAATAGGGATAAAATAATTCCGGGAATTGTAGCCAGAAATACCCAAATGAAGAAATTTCCGTAGCCTAAATATTTCTGAATAAAACCACTTAACATTCCGGGTAACATCATTCCTAATGCCATAAAACCAGTTGCAAGAGCGTAATGTGCTGTTTTCGATTCTCCCTCTGCCACATGAATTAAATACATCATGAAAGCGGCAAAACCAAAACCGTAACCAAATTGTTCTATAATAACAACGGCATAGATGTAATAAACTGATGAAGGATGAAAATGTGCCAATAATATGAAACCAATAATAGGCAGGTGCATCGTTAAAATCATTGGTAGCATCCATTTGGTTAACCCTTGTTTAGAGATTGCAATTCCGCCTAAGATTCCTCCAATGGTTAAAGCTGCAACTCCAAAAGTCCCGTAAATGATTCCAACATCCTGAGTATCTAATCCCATTCCGCCCACATTTACCGGATCAATTAAAAAAGGACTTAACATTTTGATTAATTGAGATTCTCCTAATCTAAACAACAATATAAAAGAGAGTATTAAGCCAATTTGCTTTTTCTTGAAAAAGCTGATAAAGATGGTGATGAAGCTTTTCTCGTTAACGTCTTTTGGTTTTTCTCCTGCATTTATTTCTGTTCTTGGAGTCGAAAAATAATTATATATCGTAATAAAAGTCATTAGTAAACCTACAAAAATCATGGTGTATGACCAGGCTTTGGTATTATCACCATATTTATGTTCGAGATATCCTGCTAAAAGCACGATTAATCCGTTTCCGGCCAGCATTGAGAGTCTGTAAAAAGTACTTCTGATTCCTATAAAAAAAGATTGTTTATCTTCTGGCAATACTAATAAATAGAATCCGTCACTGGCAATATCATTTGAAGCTGATGCAAAAGCAGCAACCCAAAATATGGCTAAGGTCATCATAAAAAAACCGCTGGTTGGGATTGCCAGTCCAACCAATAAAAAGGCAATAGAAATAATAAGCTGCATGGTCAGAAACCATTTTCTTTTGGTTCCTACGATTTCGATAAGAGGGCTCCAAAGTGGTTTTATAACCCAAGGCAGATACAATAAACTGGTGTAGACGCCAATATCTTCATTTGAAATCCCCAGATTTTTATACATAATTACTGATACGGAGATAATTACAGCATACGGCAAGCCAGATGCAAAATTAAGAAGAGGAATCCAAAACCAGGGTTTGTTATCTGTTTTCATTAGGTTGTGCAGGTGTATAAATTTTAAATGTCTTTTTTAAATCGATGGTAGTTGGAGTGCTTTCGTTTGCATAATAATCTATAAATGTTACAGCGCAAGCTTTGTATTGATTCATTTTTTCAGCCGGGATAGAAAACTGAATAGTTCCGTTGGTTTCACAAACTGTAATCTTATCAATTATTTTTGATGGATCATTAATGTCAACTTTCGATGTGCTTTCTCCTCCATATATTACCATATAACGCACTTTTGTATTCAACGGCGCTTTTATGTTGAAAGCATAATGTATACTGTCTTTTTGATATTCATTTACGACAGGAATATCGATGACAATGTGTTTTAAATTAGGAACTGCAGCAGGAAGCGCAGGATATTTGTATTGGTTTTCTTCTAAAATACGTACAAGATCAAAGTTTTTGTTCATGAACCATTTTGAACTGAAATAAGCACTTCCGCTTACTTTTTTGAAACTTCTGGCAAAGTCGATTTGGGTTGGGATTTCATTTATAAAATTCCAGCTTTTATCGCTATCGCCCCTGATTTTGTACGATGCATGACCAATATAAAGTGCAGTATTATTAGAATTTTCAGACCACCATTTTACCAATTTAGAATAAGAAGCTCTTGGGTTGTTCATGCTCCAATACAATTGAGGTAAGATATAATCGATCCATTTTTGATCCATCCATAAAACAGGATCGGCATACAAATCATCATAATTTGATGTCGATTGTGTTTCAGAGCCTTTAGGGTCTGCTGATTTATTACGCCAAACTCCAAACGGACTAATTCCGAATTGAACCCATGGTTTACTTGCTTTGATAGTAGTCGAAATTGTGTGTACAAAATTGCTCACATTCGCACGACGCCAGTCAGAAAGGCTTAAACCTGCACCATATTTTCTAAACGAAGCGGTATCGTTAAATGATTTTCCGGGAACTGTATAAGGATAGAAATAATCGTCAAAATGAATCGCATCGATATCGTATTTGTCAACAACTTCTTTTACGACTTTGGTTAAATGTTCCTGCACTTCAGGCAATGCCGGATCGTAATATAGTTTTCCGGCATATTCTATCATCCATTCCGGATGTTTGAAAATGTCGTGATTAGGGCTTAAAAGATTTTTGTTTAAATCGAAAGTAGCGCGATACGGGTTCAGCCATGCATGAAACTCAAAGCCTCTTTTATGCGCTTCCTCAATCATCCACGCCAATGTATCGTAATATGGGTTTGGAGCTACACCTTCTTTACCTGTTAAAAAACGGGACCAGGGAGCAAATTCTGATGGATAAAAAGCATCACCAACACTTCTGATCTGAACAATTACTGCATTATAATTTAGTTTTTTGTACGCATCTAAAATTTCCAGATAATCTGCTTTTTCTTTTTCTACGCCATCAATAGCCGTTTTTGGCCAGTCGATGTTGACCACAGTTGCAATCCATACCCCTCTGAATTCGTTTTTAGGGTATAGTATTTTTTCTTGTGAATTGGCGCTCCAATTAAAGAACAATAAAAATAGAAAAGGAAATATTAAGTGCTGATTTTTATGCATTTTAATCTTTTTTAACAGAATCCAAAAATAGTTTTTTTAGCGGACTATTTGAAATTATAATTTTGATGTGATATTTTTAATAGTTTACACCTTAAAAACCATGCCTTTTTTATAAAAATAACATAATACTAAACTCTAAATTAGAGTATAAAGTATAGGTAGCTTAATGATTCCGGTATTTGATTCTCGAAAATGGCGCTAATTCAAAAGAATAAGCATAATTATAAGCGTACGATTATTGCTTTTGAAGCAGCTGATTAAATGATACGGTCTTTTATTTTTTTTAATTTAAATTGTATTTAGTCTGGTAATGAAATTTTGCCCATAGTAACAGATGGAATTCCTTTTTGAGTGCCAAAATTAAAGCCGTCTCCGGCGACAGTTTCATTGGCTAAAATAGCAAACAAAACGGCTTCTTTAGCATCTCCGGAAATGCCGAGATCATCACTTTTGTGAAATTTGCAAGGCAATAATTCTTTCAGCCATTTTACTAGCAGCGGGTTATGCGTGCCTCCGCCAGACATATAGATTTTGAAATCTTCAAGTTTATCTAAAGAGTTTTTTACAGAATACTGGATGGCTTCAGCAATTGTTTCGGCACTAAAACGCGTTAAAGTAGCTAATAAATCAGGAGCAGAAATATTGTTGATGTTGCTTTTTGAGAGTGCTGCTTTTACATAATCGGCCCCAAAAAGTTCCGGGCCAATCGTTTTTGGAAATTGCTGGACAAAAAAAGCATTGTCTTTTAAATTGTCTAATAATACCTGATTCAATGTTCCTTTTTGTGCTATTTCAGCGTCTTTGTCGTAGCTTTTTTCAGGATAGTATTGTTTTACAAAAAGGTCAATCAAAGTGTTTCCGGTTCCTGTATCTGTTACAAAAGTTTCTTCGGGGTTTAGGGAAGCGGGTAAAAATGTAAAATTGGCAATACCACCCATGTTAAGCATAATGCGGTTTTCGCCTTTTTTTCCAAATAAAAAATAATCCCCATAAACAGCTAACGGTGCACCTTCGCCACCAGCGGCAATATGTTTTTGTCTAAAATCAGATAGTGTGATAATTCCTGTTTTTACAGCTATATGATCGCCATCTCCGATTTGTAATGTGGCGTTTGGAAATTTTTCAAGTTGGTGTAAAAACTTAGGAGCATGCAAAACAGTTTGTCCGTGTGAGGCGATCAGATCAACTTCTTGTGATGGAATATTCCACTTTTGAAGACAATTATTGATCATCTCAGCATGCAAAAGACCAATCCATTCGTTGAGAACAACCAAGTGCTGAAAATCGATAATTTTCTTGGCAAAAACTTCGCGGATTTCGATTTTGATATCTTCGGAATAATCAATCGTTTCAAATTGACTTAATTTAACGGTTGTCTTTTCACCGGAGCCTGAAATTTCGCATAAAGCGATATCAAGTCCGTCAAGAGAGGTTCCTGACATTAACCCAATAATTTTTCGGGTTTCTTTTTGTGCAATTTTATAAAGTGCATTAATATTTTTATTCATGAAAATTGAATTTTATGAAAACGGTTTCAATTGAAATGCTAAAATCAGATTATTTTAAATACAAACTAATTAAAAAGATATTCTTTCTTCAGAAGTGCTGCTGGTAAAATAAAGTCCAATATAAGTAAAAAGGCCGTTTAGTATGATGAGTTCATTATCAAATGTATATCCGATAAGTGAGGCTGAATGTTCGCTGATAAAATAAGTCAAAACTGGAGCAATGATACAAATTACCGGAACTAATTTATCGTTTACACGCCTTGACTTTTGCAATAATCCAAAAGCGTATAATCCTAATAGTGGTCCGTAAGTATAAGAAGCAGCTTTGAAAATCAGGGTAACTACAGAACTGTCGTTGAAAGAATTTAAAATAATAATAACCAGAAACAGCAATATAGAAAATCCGAAATGTACCAGATGTCTTCTTTTTACATTATTAGTATTAGAGGCATTTTCGGTTTTGTCCATTCCCAGAAAGTCTACACAAAATGAAGTTGTCAGAGCAGTTAGGGCTGAATCTGTTGTTGCAAATGTTGCTGCGATAATTCCTAAAAGAAAAATAAAAGCAGGAACAAGTGATAAATGATTGAGCGCAATTTCAGGAAAAAGTAAATCAGTTCTTGGTTTATTAGTCACTAAATCAAGCGGTACTGATATTCCGTTTTTGTTTGCATAGATGTACAATAAAGCACCTAAACTTAAAAAAATAATATTGATCAGTACAAATACTCCTGTAAAGGTAAACATGTTTTTTTGTGCTTCTCCAATGTTTTTACAGCTTAGGTTTTTTTGCATTAAATCCTGATCAAGACCAACCATTGCAATAGTAACAAAAATTCCCCCCAGAATTTGTTTTACAAAATGATATTTACTGGTCATGAAATCATCAAAGAAAAAAACTTGTGAATAATTACTTTTTCTAATGGTCGAAATGGATTCTATAACACTCAAATTAAGGCTGTCGCACACAAAATAAATGGTGATAAAAACAGAGGTTACCAAGAAGAACGTTTGTAAAGTATCTGTAATAATTATCGTTTTTAAACCGCTTTTGTAGGTATACAGAAAAATAAGTGTTAAGGCTAAAAATACTGTCATTGGAAACGGAATGCCATAGTAATCAAAAACATAGCGCTGCAAGACAATAATCACGAGATACAATCTAAAAGCGGAGCTTACGGTTCTGCTTACCAGGAAAATAGATGCGGCTGTTTTATAACTATTCACACCCATTCGTTGTTCGATATAGCTGTAAATAGAAGTAAGATTCATTCGGTAATAGAGAGGAAGCAGTACTTTTGCGATGATAATAAAACCAATTGCGTTACCTAATACAAACTGAAAATACTTGAATTGTTCTCCGTTTGGAGATCCCACTTCACCGGGAACCGATATAAATGTAACTCCGGATAATGCTGTACCAATCATTCCAAAAGCGACTAAGTACCATTTCGAGTTTTTATTGGCTTTAAAAAACGAATCGTTGTCTTGTCCTTTTTTGCTGATAACATGAGAAATGAATAGCAAAAGTCCAAAATAGACGACTATAAAAATTAATATTGTGCTTGAAGACATTTTGGTTTTTGGTTAGTTGAGGAAATTATTTTTTAGCACTATGGTCTAATAAAACGGCTCGTACACTTTTGTGTTTTTGAAGAAGTTCTGCTGCTAAATCAGATTCGATGTTGAGTTCTTCCATAATCATTTTAATGGCTCTTTTTACTAATTTTTCGTTAGATAATTGCATATCTACCATCTTGTTGCCTTTGATTTTTCCTAATTTAATCATCACCGATGTTGAGATCATATTTAAGGTTAACTTTTGAGCTGTTCCGGCTTTCATACGGGTACTTCCGGTTAAAAATTCCGGTCCAACAACAACTTCTATCGGGTGATCTGCAACCTGAGCAATAAGGCCATTGCTGATACAGGAAATGCTTCCCGTTTTAATATTGTTTTCTTTTGCTTTTTCAAGTCCGCCCAAAACATAAGGAGTATTTCCGGAAGCTGCGATTCCTATGATAAAATCTAAACTTGAAATTTGATATTGAGCCAAATCTTTCCAGGCTTGTTCTGTGTCATCTTCGGCATTTTCAACTGCTTTTCTAATAGCGGTATCTCCTCCTGCAATAATACCAATAATCATATCATGTGGCACTCCAAAAGTAGGAGGGCACTCAGAAGCATCCAGAATTCCGATACGTCCTGAAGTTCCGGCACCAATATAAAACAATCTTCCACCGAGCTGCATCTTTTTTACGATCGCTTTTACCAGTTTTTCAATTTTGGGAATTTGCTGTTCGATAATGTGCGGTACCTTTTTGTCTTCTGTATTGATGTTTTTAAGAAGCTCTTTAACGGTCATTTGATCTAGATCTTTATATAAAGATTCTTGCTCAGTTTCTGGATTTTTATTTTTCATAACAAATAAATTGGGGTTATAGTATAAAAAATCGGGGCATAACAGGATGCCCCGATTTTAGGAGGGTCTTAAATTTTTGGGTCAGCCGGAGTATTAGAATTGTTGTTTCTTTCAGAGTCCGGATAAGGATACCAGTTACGGTTTCTCTCAGCTCCGGTTGTTCCGGCGGCAGGACGCTCAAATCTTCTGCTGTCTTCGAATTTTAAACTGGACATGTACATTTCGATACAACGGTTTCTGTAAATTTCAGTCAAAATAGCAGGTTTGGTAACTGCTCCGGTATATGGTGCAAGGTTTGCTCCAATTCCGTAAGCATCAGCCGCTGCAGTTTTAGTCAAAACTTTATTTAATTCAATAACTGCCTGAGGTAAATTATCTTTTCGGGCATATGATTCCGCTGTAATTAATGTCATTTCTCCCGGTAAATAAGCAGGGATTGGTTTTATGTTAGAATCAAAAAATCCAGTTGCAAGTGTAGGGTTTGAACCCGGTTTGATGTAAAAATTCAATCTTCCGTCAGTACTTGCAGGAGCTAAAGATGCTGGTAATCCCAATGTTAAATCTATTGGTTGGAATACGTTATTAGTCGTGATCGAAACATAAGCAATTGGGTTAGGGCTTATTTGATCAAAAGCAAATACTGATTTTGCAGCAAGATCAACTTTAGCGGCATAAGCAATGGCGTTATCATAGTCTCCCACCATTAAATACGTTCTGGCTAAAAGAGCATAAACTGTGTTTTTATAATTAAGTGTGCTAACTAAACCTGGTGCACCAGTTGCTTTATCCAGCAAAGGCTCTGTTGCTTTTAATATCTTAATAGCCTCATTTAATACATCAGTTCTTGAATCGAAAGTAGCATTTTTTGCCGTTTTTAGCGGAACACTCTGAAAATATTGTACAAGAGTAGTAAGCGCCATTGCCTTAAAAATAGTAGCATGAACAAGAACACTTGATCTTTCAGTTTCGGCTGTTAGAACATCAATATGATCGATTACTTTTTGAGATTCAGATTTAATCACCAAACATTGCGACCATAGATTGTTTACTACGGCATTTTTGGTAGAAAGAACCTCGCCACCAACAGAAAGTTCACCTTCGTCAACATTTCCTGCATTTATAAGTCGGAGTTCTTTTGTTGTAAATCCGTTACCGGTAATGGTATTGTAAACAGGGCTTGTTCTGTCTACAGACCAAAGCTGTTGCAATCCGTTTGCCGCACCAATAATACCTTCTCTGGATCCAAAAACTAATTCCTGAGACGGTTTTGTTGGGTCTAAATAATCTTCGTTGCAGCTAACAAAAAGGGATGCAAAAGCAACTATAGGGATGAATATTTTTTTCATGATGTTTTTATTTGATTAAAATTGAACTTTAACGGCCAATGAATATGAACTAGGAATTGGCACTGTTCCAAAATTGTATTTCGCAACTGAAGATTGTCCGCCTGAATTTGTTTCAGGATCAAAACTGGTAAATTTATCCCATGAAATCAGGTTTCTACCACTTCCGGTAATGCTTAAATCATTAAAGAAATTGTTTAATTTTCCAAAAGAATAACTCAAAGAAACTTCTCTTAATTTCAGGTAACTTCCGTCAACAACTCTAAATTCTTCAACATTATAAACAGACCAGATATATCCACGAGGCAATTCTCCGTTAAGTTCTTTTTGAACCAATGCTCCTGAACCAACACCTTGTCTTGTTCTGTAATCAGCATCAAAAACATCTACGCCCTGAACACCATCAAATAATACAGATAAACTGAATTTTTTGTAGTTTAAATTCGCCCCAAACGAAATGATATAATCCGGATTTGGATTTCCAATTTGTTTGTTCAAAATCGTTCCTGTTGGTTGTCCGTTAGCATCTCTTTGTGCTACTCCGGTATTTACGTCTCCTTTTTCAGTTTGAGGATATCCGTTAGCAGTCAACAATAAACTTCCATCAGTGTTTCTTGCAAAATAAGTACCGTAGTAAATTCCAAC
This sequence comes from Flavobacterium sp. NPDC079362, assembly GCF_050267765.1. Lineage (NCBI taxonomy): Bacteria > Pseudomonadati > Bacteroidota > Flavobacteriia > Flavobacteriales > Flavobacteriaceae > Flavobacterium > Flavobacterium sp. NPDC079362. The sequence goes on from NZ_JBNNFM010000007.1 coordinate 110,825, forward strand.
TGGTTTATCCATTTCAACAAAAACAGGAGCTCCTGCTAAATTGCTGTCTAATTTAAAACGTTGCTGTGGTAATCCTGTTACTTTATTTCTGTTGCTGCTATAGTTTACAAAAACATCAAGATGCAGGTTTTCTTTTTGGATAAGCGCATATTTAAGATTCAATTCGAATCCTTTATTGTTCATTTGTCCAATGTTTTTAATAGTGTTTGTAGCACCTTCAGAAGCTGCTAACTGAACAGGTAACAATAAGTCGTCAATGTCAGCATTATAATAACTGAATGATAAGTTTAAACGATCTTTTATGAATCCAAAATCACCACCAACTTCATAAGTAACACTTTGTTCTGGTCTTAAATCTAAATTTCCTTGTTTGAAACCTTCGATAGTAAAAGTACTGTTTCCTAAAAGTGTTCCTGTAGAATAATTGGTAAAACGTGCATAAGGTTTAATAGCTGTTAAACTTCCTGATTTACCCCATGATCCTCTAAGTCTTACAGAGCTTACTACATCATGAATGCTTTCCATGAATGTTTCATCAGAAAGTACATAACTCAAACTTGCTTTTGGATAAAACTGAGATCTGTTATCGCTTGAGAAAATGGTCGAAGCATCTTGTCTTCCGGCAACAGTCAGATATAATTTATCTTTATAACCAATCGTTTCCTGAAGGTAGTAACCCCATAAATTGTATTTTGACTGGCTTGAACTTGGTGAACCCGGAATTAAAGTATTAAAAGCATTTATAGTCTCGATAAATGGTTTTAAGTTACGTCCTTCAATCGCTACGAAATTATCACGGTAAGTTTGTACATTATAACCCGCGTAAGTTGTTGCTTTCCAGTTTGAGTTGATATTATAAAGGTATCTTAAATTTAAATCATTATTGAATTGCACTACTCTGTTAGTTGCTTCAGAAACATATCCATCATTATAATAAGCAGGGTTAACGGTGTAGGTATATCTTGGGATAAATACATTTCCTCTTTGGTTGTAATTGTCTAAACCAAAAATCATATCGGCATTGAAGTTTTTAAACGGAACATAGTTCAATTGTAAATCTGTAATAATACGGTCTGTATTTTGTTTGATTTTAAAATCGTCTATGATAGAAAGCGGATTAATCCTGTTAGGATCAACAGCTAAATAATTACCGTTGGCATCTTTTTGTTTGATATCATAAGTATTGTTGGTAATGTTTATAGAGTTTATTGGGCTCCAGAAAACGTTTCCATCCGGTTTTTCATTTGAGCCTGAATTAATATAATTCAATCCTACAGTAGCAGATAATTTCGAATTGAAGTCATGTTTCAATCTTACTTTTGCACCGGCTCTTTTAAAATCTGTATTTTTTATAATTCCTTCGTTTACTAAATAACCAAGCGAAGCAAAATATTTTGTTTTTTCGTCTCCGCCTTGTAGAGAGAAGTAAGTGTCAGTTCCTACACCTGTAGTAAAAATATCATCTTGATAATCATATCGCTGAACGTTTGTAGTTCTGGTTTCAAGATCTCTTCCCAATACATTTACAGTAGTTGCGCTTGCAGGATTGCCCTGGATAGGAAACAAAGCTGGCGAAGTACTCACAAATTGTTTGTCAGACATATTCATGTCTAATTTTTTTCTAATTTGATTTGAGGTTACACTAGTAGAGAAAGTATATTTAGTTTCGCCTGCAACACCTTTTTTAGTAGTAATCAAAACAACACCATTTGCAGCTCTTGAGCCATAAATCGCTGCAGCGGCTCCTCCGTTTAATACTTCAACACTCTGGATGTCGTTAGGATTAATATCAGACGATCTGTTTTGACCAATTTGCATATTAGAGTTTCCGGAAGTTACATTCAGGTTGGTAACGTTTGTAGTTGCATTATTCAAAACAACACCATCAATAACATATAATGGGTCAGAAGAACCTAATATAGAAGAAGTTCCTCTAAGTTTGATGCTGAAACCACCTGCTGGATCACCTGAGTTTTGAGAAACCTGAGCTCCGGCAATCTTACCTTGCAAAGCTGTAGAAAGTCCGCCTGGTTGCGCCTTTACTAAATCTTCACCTTTTAAGCTTGTCACTGCGTTTCCTAACTCTTTACGAGTAGCACGCACAGTAGATCCTAATACAACAACTTCAGAAAGTGTGTTCGTCTCTTCTGCCATTTTAAGATTGACTACACTGGAGTTAGTTGAAATTTTAACTTTTTTAGAAGCAAATCCAACGAAGCTAAAAACCAGTGTTTCATTCTGGTTTACAGCGATGCTAAATTTTCCATCTAAATCTGTTACCGTACTTTTAGATGTTCCTTCAATAAGAACAGATACTCCTGGTAGAGAAAGTCCGTCAGATTCACTTGTAATTGTACCGGTTACGGTTTTTGATTGGGCAAATATGGGTTGCGCAAACAAAATAATTCCAAATAAAATAAATAATAGTTTTTTCATTTTATAATTTTTGTTTAGTTAGAGAACCGAAATATATAAACATTTTTTTTAATTAATGCGATTTTGTGCGATATTTTAAAATAAAATGTTTGATAATGCATAATAACGCATTATAATCGTTTTAAATCAAAAAAATTTCATAATAAAACTCCTATTTTTTAAATTTGTTCAATTAAAACGTGCATAATAATGCATTATCTTTTATATTTGTTTAAAAAAAGAAAATGTTGAAAAAAGAAAGGCATCAATTTATCATGGATAAATTCAAAGAGGCCGATAAAGTAAATACGATCGATCTCGCTCTCGAATTAGAGATCTCTGAGGATACAATTCGCAGGGATTTCAATGAATTGCACAACAAAGGACTTATTGAAAAAGTATATGGAGGTGCCTTTCTGGTAAAGGATAAGTCGCGTAATATATTTGATATCAATATCGTCAATGAAGATAAAAAAATAATTGTAGGCCAAAAAGCGTTGTCGTTTTTACGCGAAGGTCAAGTAATTATTATGACAGGAGGTACCACCAATTTGTCGTTTTGTAAACTCATTCCAATTGATTTCTCTGCTACAATATATACCTATAGTTTGCCTATCGCGATGCAATTGTCACAACATCCTAATATTGAATTGATTTTTATAGGTGGAAAACTGCAAAAAAATGCAATGGTAACTGTTGGTATCGATGTGGTTCAGGTTTTGTCGAAAATCAAAGCTGATGTTTGTTTTATAGGCGTAAGTAGTTTAGATGTCAATCAGGGACTTACAGAAATGGGTTATGAAGTTTCGATCATCAAAAAAGAAATGATCAACGCCTCAGACAAGATTATTGTTTTAGCAACTTCAGACAAGATCAACGGCAAAATGCCTCATAAAGTTTGCGGACTTGATAGAATAGATGCCATAGTAACAGAGTTGAGTCCTACAAGCCCCCGAATTAAAAACTTTGCAGATGCCGGTGCTCGTTTGTTTTAACTAAAAATGTTTTTTTGCAGCGGTAATAATCAATCCTATTCCTGAGTTTAATAAAGAATGATATATTTGAAGTTTATTTTCGGGGAAACAGTATAACCATTACAGCTAAAAAAGAATGAAACAGTTTGGTATTCAATTTATAATTTCAAATAGTGTCATTGTGATGCTGGCTATAATCGCTTTTTTTAGTTCTCCCGTTATGTTTGCTATGTTTTTTGTGCCGGTATTACTTATTTGTATTGTTACAAACGCAACTTTTTCTGGTATTATTTATTATATAAACCATAAAGTATCGATATTCCTATCGGTATTCATTTTTGTACTATGCGCTTGGTTTCTCAAAGTAATAAATAGAAATTCTAATGACTATAGTGATTATGAGAATTGGCAATTTTACAATCATCAGCAGATAATATCTACCAAATTAGACCTGATTATAGGTAGGAATTTATTAGGTTTTCAGTTTTTTTTGTTTATGATTTTATTGAATCTCTTTTCGGGTTTTATCGTATTTCTGATCAATTATTTTAGAAACAGGAAAAATAGGGAATTAGATTTTGTGGAAGAGGATTAATAGGAGCCCTCTTATTTTTTTAAGGTAATTTCGTGGTTTCCAAAACTTAAGGTTGTAAATTTCAGCTCTTGTTTCAGGAAAATTTATAGATTCCTTAAAAGTAAGATTTAGTTTATAAAATTAAACGTAGTATTATTTCGTTTTTATTTATATTTGACCAAACTAATAAAACTAAATTCATGTTTGTCATATTACCAATTATTATCATCTTTATATTTTTGTGGATATTTTATTACAATTCACTTATCGGAAAAAGAAATCAGGTAACGAATGCTTTTTCGGCAATCGATGTAATGCTGAAAAAACGTTTTGATCTAATCCCGAATTTGGTTGAAATTGTAAAACAATATACCAATTACGAACAAAGTACATTGACTAAAATTGTGGAGCTTCGTGCCAAAGCAACTTCCGGAGCGATTAGCGATACAGAAAAAGCCAGTCTTGATGCTGAATTGAGTACTACTGTAAGAGGTTTAATGGTAAATGTTGAGAATTATCCCGATCTAAAGGCGAACTCAAGCTTTACTAATTTGCAAACGACCTGGACAGAAAGCGAAGAACAAATTGCGGCAGCCAGAAGAACTTACAATGCTGTAGTTACAGATTTTAATAACGCTATTATGATGTTTCCAGGCAATTTATTTGCAGGAATGCTGAGTTATACTCCAATTCAAGTTTTGGCAACGGCAGAAGAAGAACGTAAAAATATTAGTGCAAAAGAACTTTTTAATAATTAATGGATTCAGAAATCACTAATAATCCAGCCTTACAAGAGATTTTGAATACATTAGAGGTCGACAGAAAAAAAATCGCGTCGACTTATACTGTTTGTTATACTGTATTTGGGATTGCGGTAGTACTTATCGTGGGCGGCCTACTTGTGGGAGCTGCTAGTGTTGCTTTTATATTAAGTTTGATTCCTATAATTGTTGGGATTGTAATGCTTTTTCAGATCGATGGTGATGCGCGAAAATACAAAGTCTCTTATAAAACGAATGTTGTGGCAACGGCATTAAAAAACATCAACGAAAGCCTCACTTTTATACCTCAAAGCGGACTTCCTGAAAATGAATTTATAAATTCGGATCTTTTTACAACAGAACCGGATCGCTATAAAACGCAGGATTTAATAACCGGAACTGTCGATAAAACTTCTTTCTCATTTGCCGAAGTGCATGCCGAATATAAAACCGAAACACAAACCAAAAATGGAACACGCACGGAATGGCATAACATCTTTAAAGGAATTATTTTTGTAGCTGATTTTAATAAAAATTTTACGGTTTCTACAGTCGTTCGTCCAAAAAGTTTTGGGAATACGGTTGGCGCATGGTTCTCTAAAAATGTTTTTAGTTTTGGAAATACCGAAATTGTACAGTTAGAAAATTCCGATTTTGATAATCAGTTTGTTACGTATTCGAGAAATCAAATCGAGGCAAGATATATCTTAACGCCCGCCATGATGGAAAGAATTCTGAACCTAAACAACAAATCCAAGGAAACAATTTCGATCTCGTTTATAAGTTCAAAAATGTATATCGCTTTCCCGTTAAGCACTAATTACTTCGAAGCGCCTATTCATACTTCGCTTTTAGTTCCTGATTTACTTACAGATGATCTTTCGATTGTTCAGTTTATGCATGATATTGTTCATGAGCTGGATTTGAATACCAGGATTTGGGGGAAGGAGTAGGGTAATTTATAAAAATCAAAATTCACAAAGTAAAGACACGGGATATTTTTGTTCTCTGAATATGGTAATATGATTGTCAAGGTCTATAAAAATTTTTTCAAATCGATCAAAAGAAGATTCGTATCCGTATCCAGCATCTCTTTTAAAACTCTCTTTTATTTTGAGTTTACCAACAATTTCAAACTTATTTTTGAACGAAATCATATCTCTATGAGTAACCAAACTATAAGAAAGTCCGAAGAAAAAATTGTCTCGATTCACATATTCCCAAATTTCATCAACGTTTGGCTGTTGTAGTAAAGTTGTTTTCCAGTCATAACCAGATCCAATTTTCTGTCCTGCAATAAAGCAAGATTTCAAATCCTCAACAGTTGGTTTATTTTTTCCTTTATAGGTTGTAGCAACTAAATCATACGTGCATTGTCCTCTATGTTGCGTTATTTTTGCACAGATTATGGCATAATAATTTTGGTCTGAAAGTTGAAACGTTAATAAGTCGTCAGGTTGAAAATAAAGGTTTTTAATTAATCTGTATTTTTTCCTTTTCCTAATTTTCAAATTGGGTTGACTAATCTTCTTTATAAGTTTATCAAGTTCTTTTTGTCTTTTTTTACCTTCGTTTGTATCACATTCCTCTGTCCATACTTTAACGCCGGCTTTTAATTCAATCACTCGTTTTACTTCTTCAATAATATCTTCTGTCATTTCTCCAATTTCCCAAAATGCAAGTGCGTAAGAAGTCACAAATATTTCGTGATAAAAATCGGTTTCCTTTCCGTAATCTTCTTTAATAAAAGGAATTTCTTTTTTAATGGTTTCAGTACTTGCATCACTATCATATAAATCCATTATTTGCTCGTAGGTATCTCGTGCTAAGTCTCCGTCAATTATTTTTATTCCGTCTGTTGCCATTTTATTTCAATAAATATTTAAAAATTGTAAGCTAATATAGTGCGTGTGTTTATGTGAAATTTAAATGTTTTCCTTGTTTTATTTGGATTTACCAATGAAATACTTTTCGATGCTGGCATTGTATCTTTTACTATTGTATTTTATAATAGGTTTATTTTTTCCATCAAAAATAACCATTGCTGTTCTTTTCTGAAGCTTTGTAATATCTATTAGATAGGTTTTATTGTTAGTTACAAATTTTAATTGTCGGGCATTTGTTCTTCCTATGAATCTATTATCAGTTGCTGGGCCATAATTATTGTAAAGAGAGTTTGCTACTTTCGTATGGATTTCAATTTTGTTTTTTGAAGCTGGAATTTTCTGATTTTCTACAAAAAAAACACCTCTTGAAGGTGAGGTTAGAGTAATACCGAACTCAGTTTTTGTATCTGGACTTACAAGTTTAATATACTTTGAAGAGCAAGCATTCATAACAATGATAATTACTAATGAGCAAATAGCAAGAGTTGTATTATTTTTTAAATTATTCATTTGTTTTAATGTTAATGTTTTTTTTATTTTATCTCTGTTTTTTATGAATAGTTTTACCAGACTTCAAAAGATCTAAGCAATTTATCAACTCATTTTTTTTTGTTCTGTTCATTCTTAATTTCTCTCATGCTTTTCTTTGTGCTATCATCAAATTTTATTATTTCGGATAACGATTTATTGTGATCAAAATTTAAAAAACCAGTTTGATCTACTTTTGTCAACTATAGAATACCATTCATTACTTATACCATGAGTATCTTCATATTCAGTCTGTCCTTTAGTTGGTAAAACAAATATAAGTTTATTCGTACTCTCTTTTAATGAATCTTTTTCGATATTATAAAAACTTATCTTATTTTTCTGACACCCTAATCTAAATAATCTAATTCACCATCACTATCAAAATCTGCAAAAACTCTTGCGTCATAGAAGCTATTATAAAAAAGCCAGAAACCTATTAGTTGATTTTGATCCATCTTAATTAGAAGATAACTAAAGATAGTTCCCATTCATATTAAAATTTCTATTTTCTAACCCTATCAAAATAAAATCATTTTTAGTGAAATGTAAATAACTAAAATTTACCTGCCTTAGTGCTTTCGCCATTTGATCTGGCGCGATGGTGTTGTTGAAAAAAGACATAAGCCTGAATTCGGCTTCTTTCGAAAGGTTTTTTGTACTCATAACTTGATATTTTTTTGAATGTAAAACCCATGTAAATAAGATGTTATATGTCTTTAAGAACATTATTGTTGATTACAATATACCATCATACCGCAAGGGCAAATTTATTTAATTCTCAATGTGAAGTTTAAGAACGGCAAATATAATAAAAAACAGATGTCTAAAAAGTTAAAAGAAGAAAAATACTGTTAAAATAGCACAGACTGAATCTGTCGATTCCAATAAATCTTCTGATAAAACCAAATGCCTAGCCTTGATAAAAGTGGAAATCCTTTTGCTTTTTCCTTTAAAAAGCAAAAGATTGAAACGGATAGCAGGAATAGCTTCGAATTAAAATTTTAATGAAAAAACAAATTCCCATTTTACCTGCTGAAATTCAGTTTTCATAAGCCTTTTCCCGATGCCTCGGAATCGCTCAGGTTGACAATTGGGTGTGTAAATTCTAAATTAGAACTCAGGAAAGCCAAAGAAAAGAAAATCTCTGAACCTTTGGCACTTTGCACCTCTGAACCTTAAAAAATAACTATTTTTGTAACTGAAAGAAAAGCCATAAATTCAGCGATAATGTCAATAAATAAGGAGTTAGAACAATTAGCAACGTCATTAGAAGGAACACTTTTATACGATGATCTTCATAAAACGCTTTATTCGACCGATGCTTCGGTGTACAGAATTCGACCAAAAGCGGTTTCTGTTCCTAAAACTATCGAAGATATCAGTAAAGTGATTCGGTTTGCGGCGCAGCATCATATTTCGATTACGCCCAGAACGGCAGGAACTTCACTTGCCGGACAAACGGTTGGTGACGGAATTGTGGTCGATGTTTCGAAAAACTTTACCAAAATCCTGAATTTCGACCCCATTAAAAAAACGGTTACAGTTCAGCCCGGTGTAATTCGTGATGAACTGAATTTATTTCTGAAACCACATGGCGTTTTTTTCGGACCTAACACTTCAACCACAAACCGTTGTATGATTGGCGGAATGGTGGGCAATAATTCTTCGGGAACGACTTCGATTCGTTATGGTGTGACGCGCGATAAAATTGTCGAAATCAAAGGACTTTTAAGCGATGGTTCTCAGGTGGTTTTTAACGAGTTGACTTCGGCGGAATTTATTGCAAAAACCAAAGGAGATACTTTAGAAAATAAAATATATAAAAGTCTTTATGAGGAACTTTCGAAAAAAGCAACGCAGGACGAAATTATCAAGGAGTTTCCAAAACCGGAAATTCACAGACGAAATACAGGTTATGCCGTTGATATTCTATTAAAATCGGATTTGTTTGGCGGAACTGAACCCACAATAAACGTAGGGAAATTACTTTGCGGAAGCGAGGGAACGCTGGTTTTTACAACCGAAATTACTTTAAAAGTTGATGATTTACCGCCAGCGAATAATATTATGGTCGTGGCGCATTATCATAGTATTCAGGAATCGCTGGAATCTGTCGTAGTAGCAATGAAACATCATTTGTATACTTGCGAAATGATCGACGATACAATTTTAGATTGTACAAAAACAAGTCGCGAACACATTAAAAACAGATTTTTTCTGGTTGGAGAACCTAAAGCGATTATGATGTTTGAAGTCGCTTCACATGATGCGGCAGATGCCGAAAATCAAGCAAATGCTTTAGTGGCCGATTTAGAAAAAAATAACTTTGGTTACGCGCTCGTAAAAATATACGGTGCTGATATTGATAAAGTAAACGAACTTAGAAAAGCCGGTCTCGGACTTTTAGGAAGTATTGTTGGCGATGACAAAGCAGCTGATTCTATTGAGGATACGGCAGTTCAATTGAGTGATTTACCTGCTTATATTGCAGAGTTTTCGGCCATGATGCTACGCCACGGACAAGACGCTATTTATTACGCACATGCCGGAGCGGGAGAACTGCACTTGCGTCCGGTTTTGAATTTAAAGAAAACATCAGATTTAAAACTCTTTAGAACCATTGCGACCGATGTGGCCATTTTGGTAAAGAAATACAGAGGTTCGCTAAGCGGTGAACACGGCGACGGAATTGTGCGCGGAGAATTTATTCCGTTTATGATTGGCGAAACCAATTATGAGTTGCTGAAAAGAATCAAATTGACGTTTGATCCGAATTCGGTTTTGAATATCGGGAAGATTGTCAACGCTTTAAAGATGGACGAAAACCATCGTGTGATTTCAGGCAGGACAGAACCGGATATAAAGACGTTTCAGGATTTCTCAGACAGTTTAGGGATTTTGCGTGCTGCCGAAAAATGTAACGGATCAGGAGATTGCAGAAAATTACCATCGGCAGGAGGATCAATGTGTCCGAGTTATCGTGCGACAAAAAACGAAAAAGAAACAACGCGTGCGAGAGCGAATGCGTTGCGTGAATATTTAACGTATTCTGAGAAAGAAAACAAATTCGATCAGAAGGAGTTATACGAAGTTTTTGAGTTGTGTGTGAGCTGTAAAGCTTGCGCAAGTGAATGTCCTAGTAATGTGGATGTTGCAACCTTAAAAGCAGAATTTTTATACCAATATCAAAAAGCAAACGGATTTTCGACCCGAAATAAGATTTTTGCACACAATGCAAAACTGAATAAAATGGGAAGTTTGTTTCCGTCGATTACGAATTTTATTTCGAATCAATCCCTGGTGAAGAAAAGTATGGGAATTGCACCGGAAAGACAAGTTCCGTTGCTAGCCAAAAAGACGTTTAAAAAATGGTATGAAAACCATAAGCCACAACAAAATAATTTCCCGAACGGACAAGTGTATTTGTTTAATGATGAATTTACGAATTATTACGATGTCAATATCGGAATCGATGCTTTCGAATTATTAACCAAATTGGGTTACGAAGTTTTGGTTGTAAATCACGAAGAAAGCGGAAGAACCTATTTGTCGAAAGGATTTCTGGAAGAAGCAAAGAAGATCGCGAATATCAATGTCAATATTTTCAAGGATTTAATTTCTGCGAAAGCACCTTTGATAGGTATAGAACCATCGGCAATTTTGACTTTTAGGGACGAATATTTACGTTTGGCAGATGATAAAGAAAGCGCTCAGAAAGTAGCACAAAGTGCTTTTACGATCGAAGAATTCTTTAAAAAAGAAATTATAGACGGTAAGATCAAACCTGATTCTTTTTCAGAAGAAAAGAAGGAAATCAAAATTCACGGGCATTGCCATCAGAAATCGTTGAGTTCGGTAGAAGCGACTTTCGCAATGCTGAATTTGCCAACGAATAATACGGTTACTATCTATAATTCGGGCTGTTGCGGAATGGCAGGATCATTTGGCTACGAAAAAGAACATTATCAGGTAAGTATGCAAATGGGAGAGGATGCCTTATTCCCTAAAGTCCGTGCTACTGCCGAAAACGTAAAAATCGCCGCCGCAGGAACGAGCTGCCGCCATCAAATTTTTGACGGAACGAGTAGGGAAGCACAGCATCCGGTAAGCATTTTAAGGAATTGCTTGCGTTGAGATAGTATGCCCACGGATGATACGGATTCACTACGTGAAAACGCGGATAAGCGCGGATTTTTATGTTTTATCTTAAGTTTTAGCCACTCATTAAAAAGATTCTTTCACGCAGTCCCGATAGCTATAGGGAGCGTGAGAAATAATTTGTGCTAATTTGTGAAATTTGTGGCAAAAAAATCTAAGTAAAGAAATGTTCAGCCAAAGACTATTAATATTAAAATGATTTTGTTGCGCGCAGTCCCGATAGCTATCGGGAGCAGATTATAGCAGATTTAATTTTAGATTTTTATTAAATAATCTGCGCTTATCTGCTTAAATCTTTTTAAATCTGCGAGAAATTTTTATTAAAAGAATCTATGGCTAATTTTTTCTCTCGCAGATTTATCAGATTTTTTTTGACAAAGATTAAAAAGAAACCGGCGTCAATCTGTTTTGTCCGTAAAATCCGTGGGCAAAAAAGCTCTCCGGGAATCTCTGTGAGATACCTCGCCTTATAGCAAGCTGGAAGCTGCTTCATCAACAAACCAGGTCAATTTTCCGTCGATAGGCTGTATCAATTGAGAAGGGTAGTTGTTCACCTCTTTTTGCTCGTCTTTAATTACGTGTTTTAGTGCTTCGGCCTTGTTTGCTCCAAAAACTAAAAATGCCACATTTAGCGCTTTATTGATTAACGGAGCTGTTAAGCTAATACGATGTGTATTTAATTTTTCTACAAATACTGATGCTACAGTAGCTTCTGTATCAGCAACCAAAGTAGTATGCGGGAAAATAGAAGCTGTGTGTGCATCATCTCCCATGCCTAAAAGAATTAAATCAAAAACAAGATCATTGTTGTCAAAATGTTTGTCGATTCTGCTTTTATAATCAGCGGCTGCGGCTTCAGGATCTAAAGTAGTATTGACATAAAAAATATGATTTTCGGATGTTTCTAAGATATCAAAAAAAGATCTTTTAGCCATTAAGCCGTTATAGTTTTCATCGTTTGCAGGAACAGTACGTTCGTCGCCAAAAAAGAAAAATACCTTGTTCCAGTCGATTTTGTTTCTGTATTCAGTAGCTAGAAAAGTATAAAGTGCTTTAGGTGAATTTCCTCCGGTAAGCACAAAATTAAAACGGTCGTTTTTTTCTATTGCTGTTTGTGCAATCTCAATAATGTAATTGGCTAAATCCAGCGTTAATTCTTCGGTTGTTTTGTATATACGTAAGTTCATGTTTTTTATTCTAAATAAGTAATAACGAAGCACAAATAATTTTTTAATTGATTTGTACTTCGTTCAATTACGTTTGTATTATTCTTTTTCTTTTAATGGTAGATTAAACCAATGAAAACCATCTCTGGCAATCAATGCTTCAGCTTTTTCAGGTCCCCAGCTGTCAGCTTGATAATTAGGGAAGTTAATCGATTTTTTGCCTTCCCACGAGTTCAGGATTGGCATCACCAATTCCCAGGCAGCTTCTACCTGATCGCCACGCATAAATAACGTTTGATCGCCCATTATGGCATCTAGCAGCAATGTTTCGTAAGCTTCCGGACTGTCATTTTTATAAGTGCCTTTATAATCAAAAATCATGTCTACAGGATTTAGGACCATATTCAGCCCCGGTCTTTTAGCCAATACTTGCATTCGAATACTCATCTCTGGCTGAATACTGATTATTAATCGGTTTTGCTGCCAGTTTTCGGTCGCGCTTCCGGAAAAAATCTGATGAGGTACGTCCTTAAATTGAATAGTGATTAAAGACGAAGTTTGGTTTAAACGTTTTCCTGTTCTTAAATAGAAAGGAACGCCTTGCCATCTCCAGTTGTCGATATGAAATTTAGCCGCTGCAAAAGTTTCTGTATTAGATTCCGGGTCAACACTTTTTTCCTGGCGATATCCAAGTACTTCTTTGCCCTCGACCCAACCTTTGCTATATTGTCCTCTTACGGTGTTAAAACGAATGTCTTCCTGAGAAAACGGACGAACAGCTTTTAGAACTTCTACTTTACGATTTCTAATTTCAGTCGCATCAAAACTTATAGGAGCTTCCATTCCAACTAAACAAAGCAATTGCAAAAGGTGATTTTGAATCATGTCTCTTAATGCTCCGGCTCCTTCATAATAGCCACCGCGATCTTGTACGCCCAATTGTTCCGTTACCGAAATTTGGACATGATCAATATATTGCCTGTTCCATAAAGGCTCAAACATAGCATTTGCAAAACGGAAGGCCATCATGTTTTGCACTGTTTCTTTTCCTAAATAGTGATCGATACGATAGATTTGCTTTTCAGTAAAAATGCTGCTTAACAGCGAGTTTAAATCTTTTGCAGTTTCTAAATCGTAGCCAAAAGGCTTTTCGATTATAATTCGGCTATTATCTTCGTCTTCAGTTAATTTGTATTTTTTTAAGCTTTCGGCAATTACAGGAAAAAAACTAGGTGCTACAGCTAAGTAAAAAATTACCTGTGTATCTTCTCCATATTCCTGTTGGTATTTTTCGATACAGGCTTTTAAATTTTCAAAAGTTTGAGGCTGATCAAAATCCGTTGCACAATAATGTAAGGTATTACCAAAACGATCCCATTTTTCCTTGACTTTTCCGGTGCGCGAGAATGCGCAAACAGCGTCTTCCAGTGCATCTTTATAGCCTTGATCAGTATATTCTGTTCTCCCTGTGCCAATGATAGCAAATTGATCAGGCATATAACCTTCGATAAACAAATTATAAAGTGCCGGCGCTAATTTTCTTTTATTTAAATCACCTGTTCCTCCAAAAATTACAAAAATAGTGGGGTTTAACTTGGCTTTAGTTTTCATATTTATATTGTGATTCGTGTATTAAAACATTGATGCTGGTTAATTCCATTTCGCATGAAAAACACCTTCTTTATCAATGCGTTCAAAAGTATGAGCTCCAAAGAAATCTCTCTGTGCCTGAATTAAGTTCGAAGGCATTCGGGCACTTGTAATAGTGTCAAAATAAGTAAGAGTCGAAGCAAAAGCAGGAATACCAACACCAGAAGTTACACAAGCAGCAACTGTTTTGCGAGTACCTGCCAAAGTAGATTTGATGATTTCCTGAATACCGGCATCTCCAAACAAATGTTCTAATGTGTTGTTTTTATCATAAGCCTGATAAATATTTTCTAAGAATTTGGCTCTAATGATACATCCTCCACGCCAAATTTTAGCAATTTCGTTTAATTTCAATTCGTACTTGTATTCTTTAGAAGCTTGTACAAGCAAATGCAAACCTTGTGCATAAGCAGAAATCATCGAAAAATAGAATGCATTTTCAAGATCCTCAAGCGAAATATCAATTTTAGAATCTTTTTTGCCAAAAGCATCTTCCAGAGAAACTCTCAGTGCCTTGTATTTAGATAAATCACGATTGGTAACAGCTTCATTAATGGTAGGGACAGGCAATTGCAGTTCCATCGAAACCTCTGAAGTCCATTTTCCAGTACCTTTTGATCTCGCTTCATCTTTTATCATGTCCAGAAGGTCGTTTGGTGTTTCGGTATCTTTAACAGGGAAAATATCTGTTGTAATTTCTAATAAAAAAGATTGAAGCCTTCCTTCATTCCATTTCTTAAATACATTGTGAATTTCCTGATTCGAGTATCCCAAACCATTTTTAAGAATTCCGTACGTTTCGGCAAGAAGCTGCATGATTGCATATTCAATTCCATTATGCACCATTTTTACAAAATGTCCGGATGCACCAGGACCAATATAAGTTACACACGGATCGTTGTTTACTTTTGCAGCAATGGCTTCAAAAATATCTTTCATGACATTGTAGGCATTTTTGTCTCCACCAGGCATCATACTAGGACCAAATCGCGCACCTTCTTCACCACCGGAAATACCCATACCAAAGAAATGTAAACCATCATTTTCTAGTTCTGCAACTCTTCGGTTCGTATCGCTAAAATGAGAGTTCCCACTATCGATAATGATATCGCCTTTGCTCAAAAGCGGTTTAAGTTCAGCTATAACACTATCAACAATTGGTCCGGCAGGCACTAATAAAATTAGCGTGCGGGGTGTTTGCAGACTGTCAATAAAGTTTTCGATATTATCAAATCCTTCCAAGTTATGATTCTTACCTTCCTCTTCAAGTTTCGTAATCATTTTTTGGTCTTTATCATACCCTGTAACAGAAAAACCTTTGTCTGCCATATTCAATAAAAGGTTTCGGCCCATTGTGCCTAATCCAATCATTCCTAATTTATATTTTTTAGAATCGTTATTTGCCATTTTTTATACATTTAGAACATCAAAAATAAGGTTTAAAATTTATATTATTAAGGATTAGTCCTGATTTCGAATTAAGGATCCGGTATTTTAGCTTTGAGGTTATTCAGATAAATTAAGTTATAAAGAAAAATCCTTAATTATGTTGTTTAAATTTAATTTTATCAGAATAACTAAAGAGAAAACAAAATGGTTTTATATATTTGAAATCAGGATAATTTTTGCATTATTTGCAAAATAAAACAGCAAACACCGATTTAAATTAATTTAAAAGCAAAACCATATATGGCATTATCAGGTTTATTCCGTAAAAAAACGGTACAAGATATTCTGAAGCAAGTTGCAAAAAACGAAGCAGATGGTCATAATGCATTAGGAAAACATTTAACCACGAGAGATTTAACTGCGTTTGGAATTGCTGCAATTGTGGGAGCAGGAATTTTTAGTACCATCGGAAAAGCCAGTGCTGATGGTGGACCGGCGGTAATTTTCTTGTTTTTATTTACTGCTTTAGCCTGTAGTTTTGCTGCTTTTGCTTACGCCGAATTTGCCTCAATGGTTCCGGTTTCAGGAAGTGCTTATACGTACTCTTATGTAGCTTTTGGAGAAATAGTTGCCTGGATAATTGGTTGGGCTTTAATCATGGAATATGCTGTAGGAAATATAACCGTTGCCATATCGTGGAGTGATTATTTTACAGGACTGCTCCAGAGTGGCGGAATTCATCTCCCGCAATGGATCCAGATGGATTATCTAACGGCTTCAAACGGATTTAAAGATGCCACGGCTTTAATGCAGGGCGGAAAATCATATGAGAATTTAGGCAGGGGATTACAGGAAGCTTATACGGCCTGGACAACATCACCAACGATTGGATCTTTCCATTTTGTTGCTGATTTACCGGCATTGTTTATCATTATTTTGATTACAGCGTTGGTTTACAGAGGAATGAAAGAGTCCCGTAATGCCAGTAACTTAATGGTTGTAGTAAAACTTTGCGTAGTGCTTTTAGTAATTGCAGTGGGTGTATTTTATGTAGATACAGCAAATTGGGATCCGTTTGCACCAAATGGGGTTAGTGGAGTTTTAAAAGGAGTTTCGGCTGTTTTCTTTGCTTATATTGGTTTTGATGCAATCTCGACAACTGCCGAAGAATGTAAAAATCCACAACGTGATCTACCACGCGGAATGATGTGGGCGATTATCATTTGTACTATATTATATATCGCCATAGCCTTGGTTCTGACCGGAATGGTAAATTATAACGAACTAAATGTTGGAGATCCTCTGGCGTTTGTTTTCGATAAATTAAACTTAAAATGGATGTCCGGAATTATAGCCGTAAGTGCTGTAGTTGCAATGGCAAGCGTTTTGTTGGTTTTCCAGATGGGTCAGCCCCGTATCTGGATGAGTATGAGCCGTGATGGTTTATTGCCAAAGAAATTTTCTACCGTGCACCCAAAATTCAAAACACCATCATTTGCTACTGTTGTAACAGGTTTTGTGGTGGCAGTTCCAGCTTTGTTTTTGAATTTGACAATGGTAACAGATTTATGCAGTATCGGAACTTTATTTGCCTTTGTCTTGGTTTGCGCCGGAGTTTTGGTTTTACAGGATAAAAAAGATATCCCGAGAGGAAAATTCAAAACACCTTATGTGAATTCAAAATATATTTTGCCAGTTTTTATGATTGTCGGACTGTATTATGCTTTCAATTTCAATACTAAAGCAACAATGGCTTTTATTAATAATGAAGAGCAGACTTATGACGCAACGACAATTATCACATCATTAAATAAAGAAGAATCAACCAAAGTTTTCAATTATTTAGAAAGTATCGATCTTCATAATAAAACTGCACAAACCGCAGATTTAGAGCATTTATTAAGCCAGTATCAAGACGATGATGCTAAATATGCTGCCGTTGTAAAAGGATTGCCAGTCAGTGATTCTCTAAAATACGAATCAGGATTCAGCTTATTCAAACACAAAATCCCAATGTGGATATTTTTAGTAGTTTTAGTTGGATTAGCAGTTTGGGCCTTTAGAAAAAACTTGTCTTTAATTCCGTTATTAGGTCTTATCTGTTGTCTGTATATGATGGCTGAATTAAGCGTCTGGAATTGGATCTACTTTACCATCTGGTTATTAATAGGATTGATTATTTACTTTACGTACAGTAGAAAAAACAGTAAGCTGAATACGATTGAAATATAATTAACTATAAATTATAAATAGAAATCCGCTCTGAAAATAATCTCGGAACGCTACAAACACGAATTTTATCAATTGTCAGTACTAACTAGTTTGTGAAATAAATTTTACAAACTAGTTTTACGCAATTAAACTTGGTGCTAAGACGTGAAATTCGTGTTCATAACAGATTTATAATACTTCCATAATTAGTTCAGAACGACTTTTTTTATCAATATATTCTTATGTTTTTCTAAAAGGTTTTCTTAAGTTTGAGGATTGTAATTTTTAAATTCTAAACGAATGAGTTTTCTTAAAAATATTCTGGGTAAAAAAGATACTCCGATAAATTCTAGTAGCGATTTTTGGAATTGGTTTCTAAAAAATGAAAAAGAGTTTTTTAAAATTGTTCAAAGCCGTAAAAACATAAATACAGATTTCTTTGATAAACTTGCTCCAAAGTTAAATGAAGTGCACTCTGGGATTTATTTCCTGACGGGTATGTTTGACGATCAGACTGTCGAATTAATTTTAACACCGGATGGGGCAATTAAAAATATTTACGTAATTGAAGAGTTGGTAAATAATGCTCCGCAAATTAAAGGCTGGAAATTTACAGCTCTTAAACCGGCATCAAATATTAAAGACGTTAGTATTAATTATGAAGATTATGAATTTAAGAAAGAAAATTTAAAATTTTATCCTAATCTCGATAAAAACTATCCGGACGAAATTGATCTTACAATTATTTACGATCATTTTACAGAAGAAAAAAAAGGAATACTAGCGAATGGAATTTATATTTTTCTGGATAATTACCTGGGCGAATTGCATTCAGTTACTTTGATAGATAATATGAGAGTAATTGGCAACAATGAAGTTGCTGAGGAGCTGATTCCAATCGAAAAATTAAAAAATTATTTAATTTGGAGAGAAAAAGAGTTCATCGAAAAATACGAAGGCACAAGGCATAATACAGAACATGATGGTTACGCAAGTTTTGAAGGGAAAACAAAAGAGGGTGGAATTGTTTTGGCAGTAATCAATACAACTCTTTTGCAATGGGATAAAAAAGCATCCCATCCCTGGATTTTGATAGTTGGAATTCCGTATGAGGAAACTGACGAAAGTGGTTTGCCGGATAATGAAACTTACAAACGATTGGATGAAATTGAAGATGAAATAACGTTAAGTTTAACTGATGCAGATGGCTATCTAAATGTTGGACGCGAAACAGCAAATAACAAACGAGAGATCTTTTTTGCCTGTAAAGATTTTCGAAAACCTCCTAAAGTTTTAGATGCATTAATAAAAAAACACAATAAAACGTTTGAAATAAATTACGAAATTTATAAAGATAAATATTGGAAATCCTTTAGGCATTACGAACCAAAATAAAGTAAAAATCCGTTCTGATAGATTTCAGAACGGATTTTTTGTTTTGCTACAGATAAAAAAGGTTTTTTTTTCACGCAGATCTTGCAGATTTCAGCACATTTAATGTAGATAGTAATAAATAAGACCTGTTTATATCTGCCTAAATCTTTCAAAATCTGCGTGAAAAAACTTTAGTGCAACACTGCGAGCCTCTGTGAACCAAGGCTACAATATGCCAAGCTCCACCATACAAGCCTTCATCATTTCATAAGTACGCTCAATATCGTTATCCAACCCAATAGAGAAACGAATCAAACCGTCCGTTAATCCCATTTCGTGTTGTTCTTCTAACGGAATCTCACTAGACGTCGAAGTTCCGGGAGCACTAAATAGTGTTTTGTAGAATCCTAAACTTACAGCGAGATAACCTAGATTTCTGGCTTGCATCAATTCCATTAGTTCATTCGCTTTTGCCAGAGTTCCAACATCAATTGTCAGCATTCCGCCAAAACCATATTCCGGATTGATCATCGTTTTGTAAAGTTCATGGCTTGGGTGACTTTTCAGTCCCGGATAAACTGTTTTGAGTCCGTCTTTTTCGAATTTATCCGCCAGGACATGAGCATTATGACTGTGTTGTTTGATACGGATATGTAAAGTACGAAGGTTTTTCATCACAGAAGCTGATCGCAAACTGTCCATTGTTGGACCCAAAAGCATACTTGCTCCCGAGTTTACATTTTTAAGCGAATTGATGAATTCTTTCGATGCGCAGGTCACGCCGCCAACTGTATCGCTGCTTCCGTTGATGTATTTGGTCAAACTATGAATCACGATATCGGCGCCTAATTTTGCCGGAGAAACAGACAAAGGCGAAAACGTATTATCGACCACCAATTTCAAATTATGCTTTTTAGCAATTTTGGACAAACCTGCAATATCAGCAACTTCTAATAACGGATTACTCACCGTCTCGCAATACAAAACTTTCGTTTTTGGCGTAATTGCAGCCTCTACAACATCAAGTTTTGTAATGTCTACAAAGCTTGTTTCGATCCCGAATCTAGGAGTGAAATTCTTCAAAAAAGCATAAGTTCCGCCATAAATTGTTCTGCTCGAAACAATGTGATCGCTCGTACCACACAACTGCAACAGAGTAGGTGTAATCGCGCCCATTCCCGAAGCCGAAACATTTGCCGTTTCCGTTCCTTCCATTGCCGCCAAAGCCTGATCTAAGTATAAATTGCTTGGAGACGAATGACGTGAATACAAATAGCAGCCCTCCATATTCCCCTCGAAAGTGTCGAACATCGTTTTAGCCGAAAGAAACGTATATGTCGAAGAATCAGAAATAGAAGGGTTTACACCGCCAAATTCACCAAAGTATTGCAAATCCTGAATTTTATCTGCTGGATTAAAGTTTTTCATTTTTAGTTAGTTTCAAGTTTTTATTTGTTTTAAGTTTTAGGTTTCAAGTTGTTGGAACCGATTATCAAATTTTAATTTTTAACCATTTTCATTGGAATTCAAAATTTGGAATTTGATTTGTCATCCTGAGCGAAGTCGAAGGAAGGAACTATTCCTGCTATCCGTTTCAATCTTTTGTGCCGAGCCCCGGCACAAAAGGATTTCCACTTCTATCAGGGCTAATACATTCGTATTCAAAAGAAATTCTATTCAAAATAAGGACTATTTAGAAAATTAATCAATTGAGTAAGTAATAATTAGAATTTAAAACTATAAAAAGTAATTTTTAAAGATTTTTAATCTAAATTTGATAAAGAAAGTCTAACGCAGTAGATTTTCTATCTTTTCGTAACAAACTATCAACCAAAAACCATCAACTATAATGACTTTAGACGCCAACGATAAAAAACTCTTAGTCTTACTACAGACCGACAGTAAAAAGACCACCAAAGAATTATCTTTAAAACTGAATCTGTCAGTAACTGCAGTTTACGAACGCATCAAAAAGCTAGAGCGCGAAGGAATCATCAAAAACTACGTAGCATTAGTAGACAAAACCAAAATCGACAAAGGATTTGTCGTTTTCTGCCACTTAAAACTCATTCAGCATACCAAAGAGTTCCTCACCAAATTCGAAAGCGAAGTGATCAAACTCAACGAAGTTTTAGAATGCCATCACGTAAGCGGCGATTATGATTATATCCTGAAAGTATTAGTAAAAGATATGGAAGAATACAGAGAATTTCTGGTAACCAAATTGACTTCGCTACAGCATATTGGCAGCACGCAAAGTATGTTTATGATTAGCGAGGTAAAGAATTCGACGGTGATTTTTTGAGGAAGGTTCAGAGAGGCAAAGGGACGAAGGTTTTTCTCATCATTTTTGTCATCCTGAGGAACGAAGGATCACATGAGATATTCCGCAAACAGAATCGCCAATCTTTGCCGAGCCCCATATGTGATCCTTCGTTCCTCTGGATGACAAGTTTATGTATAAGCTTTGCGACTATGTGACTTCTAAGTTTTTTTAAAACTGCTTTATCTGTAAAATCTGCATGAAACATTCTTTTTCATTTTCAAAATCAAAAAGAAAATTTAAAAAATTTGCGTCTCTTCACGAGACTAAAAAACAACAACTTTGCGAGCTTTCGCGTAACTCTTCGCGAACTTCGCGGTAAAAAAAACTTTGTACCTTCGAGACTTCGTGGTAAAAAAACAAAACTTCTTAGCAAAACCCTCCACCCAAAATTTCACACAAAAAACATTGAGATTTAAACTTTAAACAAAACTTTATTCCTTAATTTTGTATCGCTAAAAATAAAATAGACAAACTATGAGTTCATTTGACGTAGTCATTATAGGTTCAGGTCCTGGAGGATATGTATCAGCAATTCGTTGCGCACAATTAGGTTTCAAAACTGCGATTGTAGAAAAATATAATTCATTAGGCGGAACTTGCCTTAACGTAGGTTGTATTCCTTCAAAAGCATTATTATCATCTTCTCATCATTATGCAGAAATTGCACATTTTGCAGATCACGGAATCGAAGTTTCGGGTGAAGTAAAAGTCAATTTAGAGAAAATGATTGCTCGTAAACAAGCAGTTGTAGATCAAACCGTAGGTGGAATCAACTACCTAATGGATAAAAATAAAATTACTGTTTTCAACGGTTTAGGATCTTTCGTAGACGCAACGCACATTGCAGTTGCAAAAGCTGACGGAACTTCTGAAACTATCGAAACAAAATATGCTGTAATCGCTACAGGTTCAAAACCATCTTCTTTGCCATTTATCAAAATTGATAAAGAAAGAATTATCACTTCTACTGAAGCATTGGCTTTAAAAGAAGTGCCAAAACACTTAGTAATTATTGGTGGTGGAGTTATCGGAATCGAGCTTGGACAAGTTTACTTGCGTTTAGGAGCACAAGTTTCTGTAGTAGAATTCATGGACAGAATCATTCCCGGAATGGATAGTTCTTTGTCTAAGGAATTGACTAAAGTATTGAAAAAACAAGGAATGAAATTCTACGTTTCTCACAAAGTAAAATCAGTAGAAAGAAACGGTGATGCTGTTGTCGTTCAGGCTGAAAATGCAAAAGGAGAAACAATCACTTTAGAAGGAGATTATTCATTAGTTTCTGTTGGTCGTCGTCCGTACACAGACGGATTAAATGCTGACAAAGCAGGAGTTAAAATTTCAGACAGAGGACAAGTAGAAGTAAACGATCATTTACAAACTAACGTTCCTAATATTTATGCAATTGGTGATGTTGTTCGTGGAGCAATGTTAGCACACAAAGCAGAAGAAGAAGGAACTATGGTTGCTGAAATCTTAGCAGGTCAAAAACCACATATCGATTATAACTTAATTCCTGGTGTAGTTTATACCTGGCCGGAAGTTGCTGCAGTTGGACAAACAGAAGAGCAGGTTAAAGCTTCTGGAACTGAATACAAAGTAGGAAGTTTTCCTTTTAAAGCTTTAGGTCGTGCAAGAGCAAGTGGAGATTTAGACGGATTCGTAAAAATCATTGCTGATGCTAAAACAGATGAGGTTTTAGGAGTTCACATGATTGGAGCCCGTACTGCAGATTTAATTGCTGAAGCGGTTACTGCTATGGAATTCAAAGCTTCTGCTGAAGATATTTCAAGAATGAGTCATGCACATCCAACTTTTGCTGAAGCAGTAAAAGAAGCAGCATTAGCGGCTACAGATAATAGAGCATTACACGTATAATTTACGTTAAATCATAATTTTAAAAAACCTCTAATTCCGAAGTTTTGGAATTAGCGGTTTTTTTATTCTTTTACGATTTTAAAAATATAGTAGGTTTCTTTGTTTTTAGTATAAAGACTATACGTTTCATTTTCTTCATCGTATATTTTATAGAGGTATTTATCGCCTTTAATACTTAAATTTCCCCTTGAGATATTATTGCTTTCAATGAATTCCAGTTCAAATTCGCAATTGCCTTTTTTTCGATAATGAAGTTTTGAAAAAGTATTATCAGAAAATTGCTCAGTCCACAAATTATCCTTTAAAGTTACTGCTACCTTATTGCCATCGTTCTCGATATAATAATATTTTGAAGTCTTGTCGAATTGATTACACTTTGCCTTCGCTATTTTCTCGACAGGTTTTTCCTCTTGCATAGACCAGGTCCTTTCTTCTGCCTTATTAGGAAAAAGTGCTACAAATTCATTACAGTTTTTTTGTAATCTATAGAATATAAGTTCAAAAGCTTTTTTTTGAACCAGACTATCATTAAACTTTGCTAAATAAGGCGTAATGTGGGAATTGTTTATAGTATTGATTCTGATTTCATTATTCAGGTTTTTATTCTGAATCAATGATTTACATATTTCAGTAGTTAATGAATCAACAGATTGTATCGATTGAGCGTTAGAAAAATAATAAAAAGATAAGAAAGCTAATAAGATATATTTTTTCATTTAATGGAGTTGTTGATTGATTAAATATATAATTTTCAGCAGAAAATCTTCTTTCTTAAAACCAATAAAGTTGTAAATGTTATTTTAAATTGTGTAAAATAAATGCTTTACGGTATTTGTAGCTTTATACAAAAATAGATCGTTATGAAAAATAGATATATAGCTCCCGTTTTAGTTGGAGCAGGAATAGCTCTCGCACTTTATTCTTGTGGTACTACAATTCCCAAAAATGCAAAAGCAGTTACTAATTTTGACAAATCGAAATATTTAGGAAAGTGGTACGAAATTGCCAGACTTGATTTTAAATATGAAAAAGGACTGAATAATGTTACAGCCGAATATTCTCTCAATGATAACGGAACAATCAAAGTTGATAATAAAGGTTATGACGAAAAAAAAGAAAAATGGGAGCAAAGTATAGGTAAAGCTAAGTTTGCTAAAAGCGATAATGTCGGAATGCTGAAAGTTTCCTTCTTTGGTCCATTTTATGCCGGATATAATGTGATTGCTGTTGAAGACAACTATAAATATGCACTTGTTGCCGGCGAAAATTTAAAATACTTGTGGATACTTTCCAGAGAAACGACAATCCCCGAAAGTATAAAAGCAGATTTTCTAATTAAAGCCAGAGAAATAGGATATGAAATCTCAGATTTAGTTTGGGTAAAACATGATAAAGCAAATTAATGAAAACGGATTACTGTTAAATGCCGTGACACGATAAATTAATAAAGATTATAAACGTTGAATCTTTATTAAATAAGAAGCCCGATGCTCAAAAAGTATCGGGCTTCCGTATTTTTAAGTACAAATAAGTTATCTCGTAAAAACAGTTTTATAATTATCCCAATATCTGTAAATCAAAAATAAATTAGCAAGAAAGAGCAATGCCGCAATTGGCAAACCTTCAGGAGTCAGAAAATAATTGATAAACAAGATATTTACCGTTATCGGTAAGATCAAAATATTAGCTAACGTTACGTAGCGGCCAGTTACAAAAGCAATTCCGCAAAGCAATTCGATTGATTTCGCTAAAGGCATTAAATAAGTAGAGGCCAGTAAACCAGTATTAAAAGCTTTAAAGTCATCATTTGTAGCTGGTTCTGCAGGCATCAAATGAAAGAAAAAACTAATAGAGGCAAAAAGAAATAAAAGGCCAATTAAAACGCGGACAATAATAGTAGCAATTTTCATAATACTTAGGATTTTTAGATACGTTAAAAAAGTATAATTATTTTTTGAAAAGTGATATAATCTAAATCCTCAATTGAAATGGTATTTGATTTTTAAGGCTTTTTTATTGAGAATTTTACAATCTATTCAACCTATTTTAGGATTAATACAATGCTATATCAAATATAACGAATTTTTACTTACTAAATTGCTGTTTTTTTAACACTTTTGCTATTTCTTTATGTATTTCTTGTAAAGGATAAATCCACCTGCGCCAATCAAAATAAAGGGCCATAAATTAATAAGAAATACAAAGATGGATTCAGGAAAATACGGCGACTTTTAGGCAATTAATAATTTTTGACTATTCTTTTATCGAGGGATTTTTTTTGTCGTAATTTTGGAATCTAAAATTTATTTATTTTTGAGAGTTTCCATTCATAAACATATTGCAAATCCAGAGCACTTGAAGCAACAACTATTAAGCTGGTCGCAACAATTTCGCGAAGTAGTTTTTTTAGACAGCAATTCGTATCCGCAAGAATATTCCAGTTTTGATTGTATGTTAGCTGTAGATGCTTTTACTTCGTTAAAAACTGATTTCCATAATGCCTTCGACGATTTAAAACAATATCAGCAAACGACTAAAGACTGGCTTTTTGGTTATCTTTCTTATGATTTGAAGAATAATGTCGAAGAGTTAAAATCAAGTAATTTTGATGGATTAGATTTTCCTGATTTGTTTTTCTTTCAGCCAAAAAAAATAATGGTATTGAAAGGAAATCAGCTGGAAATTAAATATTTATTCCTTTGCGATGATGAGGTCGAAGATGATTTTGATGAGATTGTTCAAAATGAATTTAATACTTTCGAAACACTGAGTAAAGTCGATGTACAGCAAAGAATTTCGAAAGAATCGTATGTCGAAAAAGTAAGCGCAATGCTCAGACATATTCATAAAGGAGATATGTATGAAGCCAATTTTTGCATGGAGTTTTTTGCAGAAAATGCAATCATAAATCCGCTGGAGAAATTTCAAAAATTAAATGCAATTTCACAAGCCCCGTTTTCTGCATTTTTTAAAAATAATAAACAATTTTTGCTTTCAGCGTCTCCGGAACGTTATCTGAAAAAAGTAGGAGAGACTCTGATTTCACAACCCATAAAAGGAACATCAAAGCGGTTTTCTGACCCAATTGAAGATGAAAAATCAAAACAATTTTTAGCATCAGATTCGAAAGAACGCGCTGAAAATATTATGATTACAGACCTGGTTCGGAATGATTTGTCTCACACCGCACAAAAAGGTTCTGTAGAAGTGGTTGAGCTTTGCAAAATCTATTCGTTTTTGCAGGTACATCAAATGATTTCTACGATAACTTCAAAGTTAGATCCTCAATATTCGCCTATTGATGTTTTAAAAACAACTTTTCCAATGGGTAGCATGACAGGAGCACCGAAGATTTCGGTAATGAAAATTATCGAAAATCTCGAAGAAACTAAACGCGGTTTATACAGCGGAGCTATTGGCTATTTTACACCCGAAGGCGATTTTGATTTTAATGTCGTAATCAGAAGTATTTTGTACAATCAGGAAAATAAATACGTTTCGTTTTCAGTAGGGAGCGCCATTACAGCACAATCAATCCCTGAAAAAGAATACGAAGAATGTTTGCTGAAGGCTAAGGCGATGCATGAAGTTTTGCAGTAAGTTTTTTAAAAAAAAAGTTAGCCACGAATTACACTAATTAGCGCGAATTTTTTATTAGCTTAATGTAATTTAATTAGTGAAAATTTGTGCAATTCGTAGCGAAAAAGTATAGCCACAGATTAAAGGATTATAATGATTTTGTTTCACGCAGATTCTGCAGATTTAAGCAGATTTGAAAAGATTTTTATTAAAACTGATTTGCGTGAATCTGCTGAAATCTTTTTTAATCTGCGTTAAAAAATAATTCGTGCAATTCATGGCAAAAAAAATAGAGCAATAGTAAAATTAGTGGCAAAAAATACACGCTTAACATTTCATTTAAAAATAGAACGAATTTAATTTTTTACATTTATCAAATGTTTTCAAAATTTCAAAATCATATCGTTTCAAGGTTTCCATTTTTGGAAGATAAAAAACTATTTCTGGCCGTTAGCGGAGGTTTAGACAGTATGGTCCTATTGCATTTAATAAAGCAATTGCCGTATGAAATTGCCGTCTTGCATTGCAATTTTCAACTGCGCGGATTAGAAAGTTTTGGTGATCAAAGTTTTATTCAGGATTATTGTGATCAGAATAATATTTCTGTATTTATTACTCAATTTGATACTGAAGCTTTTGCGAAAGATTATAAATTGTCGACACAAGTTGCAGCACGTGAATTACGTTATAGTTGGTTTTATGAACTTTTAGAAACCGAAAATTTCGATTATATCTTAACTGCACATCATGCTGACGATAATCTCGAAACTTTTATCATTAACTTAACCCGTGGAACAGGATTGGAAGGATTGATAGGGATTCCGGAAGAGAACGATAGGATTATTCGTCCGTTATTGCCATTTTCCAGAGATGAAATCCTGAAATATGCTGAAGAGAATGGTATTGAGTGGCGAGAAGACAGCAGTAATGCGTCGAATAAATATCTTAGAAATAAGATTCGTCATGATTTGGTTCCAATGCTGAAAGAAATCAATCCTAACTTTTTGAATGCTTTTCAGAAAACACAATCGTATTTGCAGGAATCGCAGGTAATGGTCGAAGATGCTTCGATTATGATTTACCAGCAAGTAGCTAAAGAAGAAGGGGATGATATTCATTTCGACTTGAAGCAGCTTAAAAAATTACCCAATTATAAATCGTATTTGTACCAATGGCTGAATGAATTTGGTTTTTTGGCATGGAACGATATTTATGATTTGGTCGACGGACAATCAGGTAAACAAGTGCTTTCATCTGAATTTCGCTTATTAAAAAATAGAAATACTTTGATTTTAAGCCCAATTTCTGAAATGTCAGAAAAGGAAGAATTTGAAATTACTGCAAACGATAAAGAAGTTAATTTTCCCTTAAAATTAAAGCTTTGTAACGTAAGTCACATAGCAATAGAGGCAAATAAAGCTATATTTGTCGACGCTGAAAAAATCCAATTTCCCTTGATTTTACGTAAATGGAAGGAGGGGGATGTTTTTTATCCTTTTGGAATGGAGGGGAAGTCTAAAAAAGTGAGTAAACTTTTTAAAGATGAAAAATTATCCCTGATCGAAAAAGAAAAAATATGGATTCTGTGTTCTGATAATCAGATTGTATGGGTTATTGGAATCAGACAGGACGATCGTTTTAGAATTGAAAATGCCACAAATCGAATACTTAAAATAGAATTAGAATCATGAACTTTAATCAACATCATCAAGCAATAATGTCAAAAAATATCTGGAATAAAACTATTGTGTTTTTCTTGTTTTTTTTGTTCGCTTTTTCAAAAGGTAATGCTCAAATCCTGGAGCCGGTAAAATGGACTTCAAAAATTGAAAAGAAAGAAGGT
This sequence comes from Flavobacterium sp. NPDC079362, assembly GCF_050267765.1. Classification (NCBI taxonomy): domain Bacteria; kingdom Pseudomonadati; phylum Bacteroidota; class Flavobacteriia; order Flavobacteriales; family Flavobacteriaceae; genus Flavobacterium; species Flavobacterium sp. NPDC079362. The sequence goes on from NZ_JBNNFM010000007.1 coordinate 139,540, forward strand.
AATAATGCTGTTTTAATTTTCGACGGAACGATTGAAAAAGACTGGCATATGTATTCGCAATTTACACCTGATGGTGGACCGCTTGCGTTAGAAATTACATTTCAAAATCAAAAAGGAAATTATAATTTAGTTGGAAAAGCTAAAGAAGGAAAAACAAGAACCGCTTTTAATGATGTTTTTGGGGTTAATGAAACTTTTTTTGAAGGTAAGGCACATATCGAACAGGAAATTACTATTATCAATCCTAATTTAAAAACGGTTGATGTTGAATTTGATTTTCAGGTTTGTAAAGAAGTTTGTATCAATTCAAATAAAAAGTTCTCAATTGCTATTCCATCAACTTTTAAAATGGATGCGGTTGCTGCCGTAACTGAATCGAAATTAGACGAAACAAAAGTTCCGGCTTTAGTTGTGGATACAGCAAAAACTGTCGTAAATAATGCTAAAACTGAAACAGGAAAAGCAGCAGTTACTGAAACTCCTGCAAAAGAAGATATGCCTGAGCAGGCTCCTGCAAGAAGTTTATGGACGATCTTTTTTATCGCTTTTATTTCAGGATTTGCAGCGTTGTTAACACCTTGCGTTTTCCCGATGATCCCAATGACGGTAAGTTTCTTCACGAAACAAAGTAAAAGCAGGGCAAAAGGAATTCGTAATGCTGTAATTTACGGTTTCTCTATTATTGCTATTTATGTTATTTTAGGATTAATTGTTACTAAAATATTTGGTGCAGATGCATTGAATGCGTTGTCTACAGATGTTTGGTTTAACTTGATCTTCTTTGTGATATTGATCATTTTTGCAACTTCATTTTTGGGTGCCTTCGAAATTATGCTTCCAAATTCATGGGGAAATAAAGTAGATCAGCAAGCTGACAGAGGCGGAATAATCGGAATATTGTTCATGGCTTTGGCTTTGGCAATTGTGTCATTCTCTTGTACAGGACCAATCGTTGGGACTTTATTGGTTGAAGCTGCTTCAAACGGTGGAATTGCTCCGGTTGTTGGAATGTTAGGATTTTCGTTAGCATTAGCATTGCCTTTTATGTTGTTTGCTATGTTTCCGGGCTGGTTGAATTCGCTGCCAAAATCAGGAGGATGGCTGAATACTGTCAAAGTAGTTTTAGGGTTCCTGGAATTGGCTTTAGCATTTAAATTTTTATCAAATGCTGATTTAGTTTTACAATTGCATTTATTAGAGAGAGAAGTTTTCCTAGCAATCTGGATCGCTATTTTTGGAGCATTGACGTTGTACTTATTCGGGAAAATTTCATTGCCGCATGATAGTCCGTTACAGCATATTTCTGTAGGCAGATTGTATTTAGGATTACTTACTCTTGTGTTTACAGTATATTTAATTCCGGGACTTTGGGGAGCACCATTGAAGTTAATTAGTGCTTTTCCGCCACCGCCACAATATAGCGAAAGCCCGTTTGGAGTAGGAGGTTCGTCTAATTCAAATGTTAGTGCAGAATCTATAAAAGGTTTTCCTGACGGAGCAGAACTAGGTCCTCATGGTATTATGGTTTTTCATGATTACGAAGATGGTGTTGCCTATGCAAAATCAATCAACAAACCAATTATGCTTGATTTTACAGGTTATGCTTGTGTGAATTGCAGAAAAATGGAAAACAACGTTTGGTCTGAACCAATGATATTGCCAATCTTAAAAAATGATGTTGTTCTGATTTCTCTTTATGTAGATGATAAACGTGAGTTGCCAGAAGAGCAACAATTTGTAACAGCTGCAGGAGATAAAATCATAACGGTTGGTGATAAATGGACTGATTTTATGATTTCAAAATATAAAACCAATACACAGCCTTTGTATATCATAACAGATTTAGAAGGAAATAATTTAAACAGTTCAAAACCTACTATTAGTTATGTAAATGCTGAAGAATACTTACATTGGCTAAAAGAAGGAATTGGGAATTTTAAGTAGAGAATAAAGAGAATAGAATAAAGATTATAGATGAGAGAGATTGTCGAATTGATAGAATAGAATAAGGGCAATCTAACAAGAAAATATAGAGAATAAATTTAGAATTTGCATTCTCAAATTACAATAATAAGGTTGAAATTAATTCAAAGTAAAAAGCACTTTAGGTAATAACTTAAAGTGCTTTTTTATTTGGTTTACCCACAGCCTAAAATTTAGAAAAAATCTTTCGTCTAAATCTACTCTCTTGACTCTTTGTTCTTGACTCTTTACTCTATATTCTCTTCCCTCTTAAAATCTTCAAAGCAAAAAGCACTCTAAGTCAGACTCAGAGTGCTTTTTTAATTTTGGTTTATTTGGTTTTGGTTTGTTTTTTTATAAAAATTCTCCGTGTTGAGAAATGTCAAGACCTAATTCTTCTTTTTCTTCAGTAACTCTTAGTGGTGTAATTTTATTTACAACGAAGAATAGGATATATGAACCTACAAAAGCGAAGATAGAAACGATGATCATGGCAGTTAATTGGTTGATGAATAAAGTTGGACTTCCGAAAATCAAACCTTGATTATCTCCAACAGCCGGGTTGATTGCTTTAGAAGCAAAAACACCAGTTAATAACATTCCTACCATACCACCAACACCGTGACAGGCAAAAACATCAAGAGCATCATCGATTTTTCCTTTAGGGAATTTGCTCACTACAAGATTACTTACGATGGCAGAAAAAGCGCCTATAAATATTGCATGCGGAATGCTAACGAAGCCTGCGGCAGGTGTAATAGCAACAAGGCCTACCACAGCTCCGATACATGCACCAAGTGCAGATAATTTGTGTCCAATTATTTTATCAAGGAAAACCCATGCCATTGCAGCAGCGGCAGCAGCAACAGTTGTAGTTCCTAAAGCCTGAACGGCTAATCCGTTTGCTCCAAGTGCAGAACCTGCATTGAAACCAAACCATCCAAACCATAGTAAACCTGTACCTAGTAATACATAAGTAATTCTGGCAGGATTCACTTTCTGGATTTTTCTTTTTCCTAAGAAGATCGCTCCGGCTAACGCAGCCCAACCAGCACTCATGTGTACCACAGTTCCTCCGGCGAAGTCTAATACTCCCATTTTAAAGAAAACTCCATCAGGATGCCAAGTCATGTGTGCCAAAGGAGCATATATAAGTAAGATAAATAAAACCATGAATAATAAATAAGCCCAGAAACGTACACGCTCTGCAAATGCACCAGTGATTAATGCAGGTGTAATGATGGCAAACTTAGCCTGAAATAATGCGAATAACATAAACGGAATAGTTGGGGCAAGACTCCATGCGGTATTAGTACCAACACCCTGAAAAAACAAGTTAGAAGTTGGATCTCCAATGATGCCTCCAATAGTAGGGCCAAATGCTAATCCAAAAGCAACAACAACCCATAAAATAGTTACAATTACCATTGCCATAAAACTTTGCAGCATAGTACTGATAACATTTTTCTTACCTACCATTCCTCCGTAGAAAAATCCTAGTCCTGGTGTCATAAGCAATACAAATGCAGTTGCTACGATCATCCAAGCTGTATCTCCTGTATCAAACTTAACAGCTTCTGCCGGAATAGGGTTATCTGTTAAGATAAAATTCGATATAAAGGTTAGTACCAAAATAGTGATAAGAATCACACTTAAAATAATTTTTCGCATAGTTATTTAGTTTTAAATTTTTTATAAAAGTATAAAATCAATCGACATCCCTATAAAAAATAGGGGCTAATGCTTAATTTTTGTTAATTTTAAAATTTAACCCCCTGTATTTTGCGTGTATTTGTTAAAAAGAACTTAAAATTTGTAATTTGTCAATCTAAAATTCGAAATATTTGCCTTTTTGGAGCTGTGTTAATAAAAAGCAGAGATAATATTTTATGTTTTAAGAGTAATTATGGTTGAATTGTTGCTTAAAAGAATAAAACGTTACCAATTTTAAATAAAAAAGGCATCAGATGATTTCTCAAATGATGCCTTTTTTATAAAAAGAGTTTTTAACTATTTCTGATTGTATTTTGCTTTGAATTTATCGCTCAGCTTGGTTTGGAAAGTCTCTAAATTAATTGTTCTTCCCTGAATAAAAGCTGATGTTAATTTGTTTGTTCGCATATCCAGCGCATCACCTTCAGAGATAAAGAGTGTGGCATCTTTACCGGTTTCTAATGTACCGCAGGTCGCATCTATTCCTAGCAATTTTGCTGTATTAGAAGTAATAAGCTGTAAAGCTTTTTCTTTGTCTAAGCCAAAAGCGGCACAAGTTCCTGCTAAAAAAGGCAGGTTTCTTACACTCATACGTTCGTGATCCCCACTGTTTTCAAGACCAACCACAATACCTTTATCAGTAAGTATTTTTGCCATTTTATAAGGCAGGTTTACATCTTCGTCATCACTGGTTGGTATATCATGAACACGTCTTAGTAAAACACCCACATTGTATTTTTGCAAAACATCAGCTGATTTATAAGCTTCAAATCCTCCTACAATCACAATCTTTTTGATCTGGTTATCAACTGCTAATTGTATGGCGTCTACAATTTGTTTTTCCTCATCTGCGTGTACATAAAGCGTTTGGGTACCATCAAAAAGTCCTTTTGTAGCTTCCAGGACAATGTTTCTGTCTTTTGAAGCAGTTTGGTTGTAAGCCTTTGCATTGACTAAAAAAGCAGTTATTTCCTCAACTTGTTTAGGATATTCTTTATTAGCTTCAATTATTCCAGGTTCAAACCAGGATCCCGATCTTTTAAAATTAGATGGAAAATTAAGATGAATTCCGTCATTCTCTTTTATAATGGCATCTTCCCAACTCCAGGCATCGAGCTGAACCACTGAGGATGTTCCTGAGATGCGACCACCACGAGGTGTTATCTGAGCAATTAAAACACCATTTGGACGAACTGTTTCTACTACTTTCGATTCAGAATTGTATGCAATAATACTTCTTACATTCGGATTAAAACTTCCTATTTCTTCCTCGTCATTTGATGATTTTACAGCATCAATTTCTACCAGACCTAATGTTGCGTTAGGAACAATAAATCCGGGATAAACGTGTTTTCCGCTGGCATCTATAGTCGTATCATATGCATTGGCGGCAAGTCTGATTGTTGTTGCATCAGCTACCAGAGTAATTTTTCCGTCTTTAAAACCAATCGCACTATTCTGAATCACCGTTCCGTTGCCTAAATGGGCTGTGGCATTTAAAATCAAAATGGATTTGGTTTGTTTTGGTGCCGGTATTTGTTGCGCTTTTATTTGCAGCGAAGCACAAAAAGCGATCAACATTATATATATGTTTTTATGTATCATATTATCTGTTTTTATCTTTACGAATTTTCTAAAGCCGTTATTATTGTTCTAAAGTATCACAGTGGTATTCTGTTTTCTCTTTTCTGGTAGGCTGTTGCATGCTCATTCCCTTGTTTTTTTCCTGCAACATTTGTCCAATTAGTACACTTCTTTCTTTAGAAATAGACAATTGTTTTTCAGCATCTTTTTCAATGTCAAAATAAACCACACCATCAATAATTGTTTTTTCGGCTTTAGCATAAATAGACAAAGGATTATCGCTCCATAGGACAACGTCAGCATCTTTGCCCACTTTAAGACTTCCTACTTTATCATCAATATGCAATAATTTAGCAGGATTCAGGGTTACAAATTTCCAGGCATCTTCTTCAGAAATATTTCCGTATTTGACCGCTTTTGCAGCTTCCTGATTCAATCTTCTTGACATTTCTGCATCATCAGAATTATAGGCAACTATTAATCCTTCGTTGTGCATGATTGGTCCGTTGAACGGGATTGCGTCATTTACTTCAAACTTATAAGCCCACCAATCAGAGAAGGTCGAAGCACCAGCTCCGTGTTCTTTCATTTTGTCAGCAACCTTATAACCTTCAAGAATGTGGGTGAAAGTGTTTACTCTAAAATTAAATTTTTCAGTAACATTCATCAACATCAAAATCTCTGATTCTACATAAGAGTGGCAGGTAATAAAACGCTCTTTATTGATAATTTCAGCAATAGTTTGTAATTCTAAGTCAACTCTTGGCGCTTTTCCTTTTTTTGAATTTGCATTGAATTTTTTCCAGCTTTCATCATACTCTTTTGCACGCTGAAAATAATCGGTAAAAACTTGTTCAACTCCCATTCTGGTTTGCGGAAAACGAGTAGGATTATCAATTCCCCAATTGGCTTGTTTTACATTTTCTCCTAAAGCAAATTTGATAAACTTAGGTTGGTTTTTGTATAACATTTCGTCTGGAGACGAACCCCATTTCCATTTTACAATCGCAGAACGGCCACCAATAGGGTTGGCAGATCCGTGTAATAACTGAGAAATGGTTACACCACCGGCAAGATCTCTGTAGATATTAATGTCTTCAGAGTTTACTACATCCTGAATGGTAACTTCGGCAGTTGAGTTATGTCCCATTTCATTAACCCCTTTTGATATAGCGATATGGGAATGTTCATCAATAATTCCGCTTGTGATATGTTTGCCTTTTGCATCAATAACAGTAGCAGTTGCATCCGAAAGGTTTTTACCAACGGCAGCAATTTTTCCGTTTTTAATTAAAACATCTGTTTCAGTCAAAACACCTTCTTTTTCATTTGTCCAAACCGTAGCATTTTTGAATAGTAAAGTCTGAGCCGTCAATTTTTTAGTATCACCAAAAGCAATGTTAGGGTATGTTGTAGGAATAACAGGATTTGGTTTATCTGCTTTGACAGTATCTTTAACAGCAACAAATGCACTGGTTTTCAAAGCTGTCCAAACCAATTCATCTCCGTTTGATAATACTGCTTTTCCGGATAAACTTTCCGGTTTTTCGATAAATCCTGTTAAACGGCTATAATTAGATTTAATAGTATCTGCAGGTTTAATCAAGAGTGAAATCCAATTTTTAGAAACTGAAAAAGTAGTTTTTAATTTTTTGGCATCAGCAGTAGTAATTTCAGATTTTGGTGCATCGACAGTTCCGTCAATTTTCCATTTATAAGTGTCTTTTCCAACAGTTAAGTTATAGTTTCCACGAATATCTTTTGCATTAATATCGTTCACCACATATTTGCTTCCCTGAACCCAGTTTTCGTATAAAACTGTTTTCTCATCGAAGATTTCTCCTGAAGTAATGACAAAATTGGCATAACTGCCCGTTTTTAAACTTCCAATTTCGTTGCTTTTCCCTAGAATCGCTGCCGGAATTGTAGTCAAAGCTTCTAGAGCTTTTGTTTTGTTAAAACCATATTTAATGGCTTTCAGTAAGTTAGGTTTAAAATCTTCTGTCTTTTTTAACTTGTCCGTTGTCAGGGCAAAAACAATTCCGTTCTCTGATAGCACTTTTAAGTTGGTAGGTGCCTGATTCCAGAAACGCATATCAGTCAATTCGATCTGGTTTGATAAATACGGATTTGAGACATCGTATGCTTCCGGGAAACTGATCGGAATAATATATTTAGCATTTGTACTTTTAATTTCTTCGATTCTTTCAAACTCATTTCCACTGCCTTTCAGAATATAGTTCAAGCCAAATTCTTTGGCGATTTTTGCAGCTCTTAAACTATTCAGTTTGTCTTCGGAGGCAAAAATCTGAATTAGTTTTTCATTGTTTGCCAGTGCTTCTAATGATAAATCTTTAGTTTCAGAATTTCCTTTTTTGTACCAATCCAGATCCAGATACATTTGGCGTAACAATGCCATCATACCCATTAATGAGCTTGGATAAGCCTGTTTTGTCAAGGCGCTTTTTGTAAATGCAAAGTGGTTGGTGATTTTATTGGCAATAATTTGTTTACTGTTTTCAGTATTGTTTAATGCGACTAAAATTCCGGTTCCCTGTGCAATTCCGTCAGGAATATGAGTACCTACAACACCAAAACCTGCTTTTAGCAATTCTTCGGCTTTAGGTTGATCGTATTTAAAAGTCTCATAAGTGTTTACTTCCGGTTTCACACTTTCGTTCCAGTAATATCCCACTCTTTTCGTATCGTATAATGGGTTACGATCACGCCCGCGAGAGAGGTTACTTTTTGGTTTTTCAACTCCAAAACTAGTATAAATATCAATAAATGAAGGATAGATTGTTTTTCCTTCAAGATCGATAATAATGCTATTTTTAGGAATAGCCACAGTATTACCAACCGAAACGACTTTACCATCCTGAATCAGTAAAGTTCCTTTTTCGATTTTTTGGGTTGGAGTAACATAAATAGTGGCATTCATAAAAACAGTATAATTTTTGTTTTTATTCTGCACACTTTCATTAACAGGGAAATAGTCTTGAGCATACGTTTTTGTTAAAAAAACGCTCAAAAAGAGTAGGAGTAGGGCTTTTTTCATAGTGTATCTGCAATTTTGTTGCTAAAAATATGAAATATATGTTGTTTAAAATTGATTTTTTTAAATGTTTTTTCTTTATTTAGATAATAATTTAATTAAACGCCTGATAAGTAGCGTTTATAGAAACGTATGAAAAATAACAATAAAATAAAATGGGGAGTTATTGGCTTAGGAAATATTGCAAATCAATTTGCTGCAGATTTATTACTACTAAACGATGCAACGCTATTTGCGGTTGCTTCCAGAAATAGAGATAATGCGATTGACTTTGCTGAAAAGTACAATTGCCCAAAAGTTTATGATTCTTATGAGGCACTTTGTAAGGATGATGAAATTGATATTATTTACATCGCAACGCCGCATAATTCGCATGCCGAATTATCGATCAAGGCATTAGAAAATGGTAAACATGTCTTATGCGAAAAACCAATTGCATTGTCTTATAAAGATGCCATTCGAATGACTGAAGCTTCAGTAAAGTACAATAAATTTTTTATGGAAGCTTTCTGGACCCGCTTTATTCCGTCGGTTCAGGAAGTTCTAACAAAAGTAAATGAAGGAATAATTGGTGATATAAAAAGCGTGAATGCTGACTTTGCTTTTTATGCTGATGAAAAGAATGGAGGAAGACTTTTTGATAAGGATCTTGGCGGAGGAGCACTTTTTGATATTGGCGTTTATCCTTTATTTCTCGCCTATATATTTCTGGGAATTCCTAAAGAAATAATTGCAAAATCTATTCTTCATAAAAACGGAATCGATCTTCAGACTTCAATGATTTTGCAATATGAAAATGCTCAGGCCGTTTTGCAGGCTTCTATAATTTCAGAATCTGATATGAAAGCAACAATAAGTGGAACAGAAGGCTATATTAAACTTAATTCTCCGTGGTTTGTAGCTGACGGATATTCTGTATTTAGAGACCAAAAGGAAACCAATTACAGTTTGCCTAATCTAGGAAAAGGATATACGTACGAAATTCTAGAATGTCATCATTGTATTAGAAACAGTCAAATCGAAAGTGAGTTTTGGTCGCAGCAAAATAGTTTGGATTTGAGTAAGATGGTGGAGGATATAAAAAAACAAATTAGATTAAGTTTTTCTTAATCCGATTTAGATTTTAATAAAAATCACAATAATAAACCCAATCTTCAGTCGTTTTGTTTTTTGCTAAATAAATATTTCCACCGTCAACGATATTTAAATTCGCTTTTTCATCAGAAGCAATCTGAAAAACAAATTCAAAATCATCTCCAAAATCAATTCCGGATTGGCAATATGTTGCATAGCCACCAATTTTGTGACCATAATTGTTTTCGATAATATCGTAATAAGAATCAATAATTCCTGAATCCTCAAGTTGATTAATATTATTGGATATATCATTTGGTATTTCAGGGTCTTCCCAAACCGGATAATCTTTTTCAATTAGTGTATTGGATAACGGAAAAGGTTTTATAAATGAAGCATCATTTTTTAAATCCTTAATTACAATATTATCTAAGTTTTTATATTCACGCAGAACCCAATTATTTTCATTAGGCGTTAAGTCCATCGGGAATTTTTTAGAAATAAAAACGGTAATAATCTTAGATTGTTCTAAAATTTCAGGCACAAAAGGTAATTGATTAAGACACAATTGAAACAGAGGAAGCATCAATTCACCATCATTATCCAAAGGAATTTCTTCATTTTCGTGATATAAATAGACTCTTCCAATCCAACTTTCAGTAAATGAATTTGTTGGTTTAAGACCTCCTGTTGTAAATTGAGTTGCTTTTTTTGCAAGTGCTGATTTTATTTGCGCTTCATTCATCGTATTAGTTTATAAAACTAGAATTAAAAATAGATTTAATAGTTATAATAATAACGTTATAAATTTATCCTTTTTCATGATTAGATATGGGCAATCGTAAATGAATAGATTTTTATACTTAAAATACTGATTTTCTACTCTATATTTTTTTCGATATAATTCGAATTTAATAAATACAAGGCGCCCATATATTTAATATTGAAAGAAACTAAATCGCCCACTTTGTATTTTTGGGTTGAACTCGTAATGTCAATTACCAACATATCAGAGCTGGCATCTACAATTGTGATTTCTTCATCGACAGCTTCTAAATATTGAGGTTGCATGTCGAGTAAGCCAATATCTAGAATAGCTCTTAAAGAAGTTCCGCTAAAATCCTCGGTATCCTGCATAGAAAAAGTATTTCCGGCTACATTTTCGCCTAGTTCTCCTATTGGGATATCCGGTTTTTCGGTTATTTCAATGACTTCTGCAAAAAGTTTAAAGACGTCATTGCGCATGCCTTTAATTGTTTCTCCTGTAAACAAATCTTTTCCAAAAAATAAAGCTTCACCAATTCTAAAGTGGTTTACAGCCATTGGTCGGGCATTTTTTAGAAGTAACGGGATTGCAACAGAAGTTCCGCCGGAAACCCACGGAATTGTAATATTGAATTTAGCTTCGATAAGTTGTTTATACAAGCTCAATTGTATCAGTTTATCCTGTGTTGGCATAACCCCGCTTAAACAATTTAAGTTTGTACCAATTCCACGAATCTCAATATTAGGCATACTAATAACAGTGCCGTAAAATTCGATTAAATCTTCGCCCATCACGCCTTCACGTAAATCTCCCATTTCGATCATAATGATGATTTTATGGATCTTGTTTTGCTTTTTTGCCTCTTCAGATAACATTTGAATCGTGTACAATTCAGTATTAAAACTGACATCGGCATATTTTACAATATTGACAATACTTCGCTTAGCAGGCGGTTTTATATAGACAGTTTGAATAGTGGGATCAAGCGATTTTATCTTTTTTAGATTACTCACACGCGAATCATGAATTTCTTTGACTCCCAGCGAGATAATTTCTTTTAAGTACAGTTTGTTACCGCATAAAAGTTTCGATACAACTCCCCATTGAATGTTTTTTGATTCGAAAAGTGAATTCAGAAAAGTATAGTTTTCTTTTAATTTTTTTCGATATAATTTTATAAATGCCATTAGGCTTTGTTTTTTATTGAATTAATTAATTTGCGTTTATTTAATCAGACGCATTTCAAGATACTTATTAGTAAAACCCAGTTTTTCATAAAGCTTTTTAGCAGGATTGTCCGGTTCTACGTGAAGAGCAATGTTTCCTTCGGCGACAGAAATGGCTTTTTCCATAAGTTTTTTTCCATAACCTTTTCCTCTTTCAGCATTGTCGACAGCTATATAAACCAGGATGTTTTCCGGAATATAATCTTTCATTCCCGTATTATTCAGAATTACGACTCCAACAATTTTTTGGTTGTCCAGACCAATGACAATATTGCCGCCTTTGTCAGGATTCATTGCATAAGCAATAGATTTTAGTATGTCTTGGGTAGTGTCTCCATATTGTTCTAAATGCGTATGTAAAAAAGCAGCAATTATTTCAGGTGTATAGATAGCGTCGTATCCAATAGTTGGATTAAGTAATTTAAATTCCATGTTTTAAATTTTAGATTATTTAGGCTGATAGAAAATTTTCAGCAGATGTAAAAGATGCAAAGTCAATTGCAGGTAAGATTCTTAGAATTAAGAAATCGAAATTATCGATAGAAATCGATGATATTTTCGCAAGATAGGCATAAATAATGGTTTTATTGCAGTCAAAACAGGCCTTTTTGGTTTTTTCAATACTGAAGCCTTATAATATGTATTTCTAAAAGTATTTATTTGTAATAATTTGATTGTTAAATTAAATTAGTTTCATTAGATTTAAAAACATTTAATGAAAGGATCTTATGTTAGTAAAAGTTTATGGAAGTGCCGTTTTTGGAGTTGAAGCTACTACGATTACAGTAGAAGTTCATATGGATAAAGGGATTGGTTATCACTTAGTTGGATTGCCTGACAATGCAATAAAAGAAAGCAGTTACAGAATTGCTGCTGCTCTTAAAAATAACGGATATAGTTTGCCCGGCAAAAAAATAACAATCAATATGGCGCCGGCTGATTTGCGAAAAGAAGGTTCTGCCTACGATTTACCTCTGGCAATGGGAATTTTAGTTGCCTCTGATCAAATAAAAGCACCAGAAATTGCACAATATGTCTCTAGCGTATATTGCAACTTTTCCCATTTCTTTTGTTTAATTATATAGGTCAAATATATACCACACATTTTACATACGCAACAAATGGAGCGCTTGTTGGTGGAGGAAGTTATCCGCAGCCCGGCGAAATTTTGATGGCGCACAATGGTGTTTTGTTTTTAGACGAATTACCGGAATTCAAACGTGATGTTTTAGAAGTAATGCGCCAGCCACTTGAAGATCGTGAGGTCACAATTTCGCGTGCTAAATTTACCGTGACTTATCCTTCTTCGTTTATGTTGGTAGCAAGTATGAACCCAAGTCCCAGTGGTTTTTTTAATGATCCCAATATGCCAAATACCTCATCTCCGCACGAAATGCAGCGTTATCTGAGTAAGATTTCCGGACCTTTATTAGACAGAATCGATATTCATATAGAGGTAACTCCTGTTCCTTTTGAAAAATTAGCCGATGATCGAAAATCCGAAAGCAGTGTCGAAATCAGAAAGCGGGTTACAGCAGCGCGCGAAATTCAAACCAAGCGATTCGAAGCAATGGAAAACATACATTATAATGCCCAAATGAGCAGTAAACTAATTCGGGAATATTGTGCTCTTGACGACCAGTCAAAAGAATTATTAAAAACTGCTATGGAACGATTGAATCTTTCTGCCCGTGCCTACGATAGAATCCTCAAAGTGGCGAGAACAATAGCAGATCTTGATGCCACGGCAATTGTAATTTCGCAACACATTGCCGAAGCCATTCAATATAGAAGTCTGGATCGTGATGGCTGGTTGGGGTAATATAGATTTCAGATTTTGAATTGTTGGATTTTGAACCCTCAGTAGCAGAAAATCAATTTTCATAAAACCTCCAGTCTCGTTGTACACTATATCTTTTTCTGTCTAAAGAAGCCAGAAAAAGGATGTCGTTTCCATCGGGGCTAAGTGAGAGGTTTATTTTTTATAAGAATAAAAAGTTACATCTTTAATATAAGATGCGAAACCATTTAAGCTATTCCGTAACCTTTTTGTATTCAAAAGTTCCTATTTGCGGAGTTGTAATGATATGTTTGTTGGCATAAAAATAGTCTATTGAAAACTTTACGGGCATCATAGCCAGAGTAATAGTAAGCTCAGAATTATCTTTAGATAATTTCTATTTTGCTTTATGTGATTCATCGCCAACAATACTTTCAAAATCTCCATTTTCTTTGAAAACCTGGAAAACCTGATCCGTTTTATAATAGTCTTTTATATCTTTTTCCTTGCCTTTCTTTACCCACTTTACCAATTGCCATTTACCAATAAGTTCTTTAGAGGTTTGAGCATTTACAGAGAAACCAACTAAACAAATGAAGATTAAAAATATTTTTTTCATAATGATAATGATATTAGTACTGTAAAGTAAATTTACTGATTTTTAGAAATATTCCAAAAACTCATTTTTCTTCTCGTTACAAAACCTAGTTTTTTGTATAAAGCTATTGCTCCAATATTACTTTCAACTACATGAAGGTAAGGCGTTTTATTCTCATTAAAAATTCTATTCACAACATGTGCAATCAATTGTTTTGCATAACCTTTTCCGGTGTGGTCAGGATAAGTAATAATAGCGCTTACTTCTGTAAAGTCGTTCATTTTCATTCGTTCACCAGTAATAGCTATTAATTGATTGTCTTTGAAAATCCCATAATAATTGCCTAATTCAGCTGTTTTATTTTTGAAATATCCTGGCTGAACCAGGTTAACCAATTGAACTAATTCGTCATTGTATTCTTCAGTAATTTTTACAATCTCAGTAGTTATGGGCAGCTCTATTTTGTTGTAAATAATCATTTGAAGACAGACTAACTCTTTCGCAATTTTTAGAGAGTCACTGATTTTAGGTTTTTCTCCAACAATAAAGAAACTTTCTGCCAGTGCTGAATATTGATTAGCTGCTTCTAAAGTGCTTTCCGGATTTACAAAACCTCCAAACGGGCAATGATCAGGACTGTAAAATTTAGTTGAATTATAATCAATTGCAAATGTTGCATGACTTTCAGACAAGGAATACCAAACGGGATTGTCTAATTTGTTTTCTTCTGTATTTTTCATTTCTGTAAAATTTGGTTTTCATTTCAAAATATTCGTTTCTATTCTTTTGTCTGCGGATAAAAGAATTTAAATGAATTTGAAGCAGCGGGATGCAAAATAGTAACATGATTCTCCTGTGGGAAATAATCAAAGTACACTTTTATGTTTTTACTTTTAGTAGCTTTAATTTTTTCAGCCAGTAGATTAGCATCTACTTCCATCACTCTCGGGATTTCTGTTGGTGTAAGTCCTTCTTTACCAACAGCGATATAAATATCAGTTTGCTGATTAAAATTTTCCTGAAAAATTGTGCTTTCCTGGTTTAATAAAGAACCATTATCCCACCAGATACTAGGACTCACAATAACATATTTATTAAAAAGAGTTGGTTTCTTTAATAAAATTTCCGTTTCTAATAATCCGCCTAATGATTGGCCAATAATAGTTTTAGAATGGGTTGTTTTGTATTTTTTGTCAATAAACGGCTGTAATTCTTTTTCGATAAAAGCAATAAATTTATCCGAATGTCCTGAAGTAGCAAAACGCTTTTTATCTTTTTCGATATTCGTTGGATAAGTAAAATCTCTTCTTCTGTCTACAGTTGCAATTCCCACAACAATTGATTTTGGAACCTGATTGATCCATTCAAAACTATTGAACTGTACTAATCCTGCAATATGTATAAAGTCTTCGTCAGCCGAGCCATCCAATAAATAAATTACAGGATATTTTGTTGTGTGTTCTGCTTTATAACCTTCGGGAAGATAAATGTTCAGGATTCTTTTTTCGCCCAGTTCTTTCGATTGTATTTCGTCTATAACGCCTAAAACAAAAGGTTTGCTGGTATCTGTAGATTTAGATTTGGTAGTTTGACTAAAAAGTAATGTTGAGGTGAAAAGGAAAAAGGCAAGGGAAATAATTTTGTTCATTGGGTGGTATTTAAATCGTTCAGAATTTTGAACTTTTTATGAGAGTATTCGTGGACTAAAATACAAATTTAAGACATTCTAAATTTTTACAAACATCAAATTGAAATTTTAAAACAAGTTATAAAACAAATCCCTATCATTAATTAATGATAGGGATTTGTGAAGTTTAAAGGCATGAAATGTTTTAAAAAAAGGAATATCCCAATATTAAGGATGCTGTTGAATAAGAAGAATCCAGGAATAGATAATTTTTTAGAATAGTTCTGTTTATTAAGTATCTGAATTCTATGCTGTATTTGTCGTGGAGTTTTCCTCCAATTCCTAAAGCGAAAGTACTACCGGATTTAATATCAAGAGAATTTATTATCGACCCATCTTTTCGCGAAAATTCGATTTTTGAATTTGAGCCAAAATCAATGAGATAAGATGCATTTATAAATATTTTAGAATCATTTTTAAGAAAAAAGTAATGTCTGACACCTATTGGTAATTCAACAGACTTGTAATCAACTTTTGCGGTAATTTCTCCACCTACTAAAGAAGTAGTTTCATTTGTTTTTTCTGCTTTATAAAATTGATAAGTAGGCTCTACGGTTAATGACCATTTATTTCTATTGAATGGCAAAATAAACTCTGCTTCAACGCCCAAACTTAAACTTGATTTAGAATCAAATTCAAAATTATAAAGATCTGTATTTGAATTGCTGATAGATAATGAACTATTGTTTAATCTTGGTCTAACTGTTAAATTAAATAAATCTTTTTTTTCTTTTTTCTCAAATTCGGTAAAATTTGTATCACTGCATTTATTATATTTTATAAAAAATTTGAGCAAGGCACGGCGATCGTAGCTCAAATTTTCATAATCTCTTTGAAGTATATTATCGCACTTCAGGTCAATAAAAAGTTGTTCTCTGAAATAATTATTTTTGGCAATAGAAGAATTTCCGTTTATAAGATAAGGTTTGTAGACCAATTGTTTTATTTCTGCATCATTAACTTTATAAAAGAAACGAGTTAAGCTTCCTTCGTCATACATATAAAGAGATGCTTTTCCTTCAATAAGTACTTTTAGCAATAAAGTCTCTTCCTTAAAAACCGGATCTTTATCCGTACTCATATTTTCTATGAATTTTGAAGATCGGTCTATTTTTAATGAAGTTCTAATGTATTTACTTTCGCCTGAGATTGCAAATTCTTTTATAGTCTTAATATCCGCAATAATGATGTCTTGACTTTCAGGTAGTTTGTATTTGAAACTAGTTGGTATGTTTTTCCAGTCTAAATTTTCAATTAGGCAATCTGTTTTTTTATTATTTTGATCAATGAAATATCCATTTTCGTAAGTTATTTGCGAATAAGAATTTATACTAAGAACAAGGGTAAGAACAAGGAATAGAATTTGTTTTTTCATTAAGATTTGGGATTGTAATTATAGCTTAAAGCCCAAAAGTAATAGGTAAAAATTTGTTTTCATTACGGGAAACCGTAAAAATTGTTTTAATTTATGCAAAAAGGACACACAAGAAATTTACGCATCTTTTTTATTTTTAGATGAATTTGAAGTAAAAACAGCATCCAAGCCTTCCAGGGCAATTGTAAAGCCTTCTTTGAATCCCATTTTGATTATTTTTTCCAGATCAGAAAGATTTTCATGCTTAATAGCGATGTCAACAATAGTGCTGTCTCCTTGTTCTGCAAAACTCACATTCCAGTCAGAGCGTGGAAAAGCTGCATTCAAATTTCCTTCGCTGTCAGAAAAAGCATCCAGATATTTAAAATTAGTCTTTGGAGTTATAGAAGTAAAATCGGCTAAAGCCCAATGTTCTTCTCCAGCAGGACCAACCATGGCATAAAGTCTTTGTCCGCCTTCCTTAAATTCCATACGTTTTGTTTTAGATTTCCATGGGGCAGGTGCCCACCATTGATCTAAAATTTCAGGTTCTGTCCATGCTGACCAAACATTGGCAAGAGATGCATTGAACTCACGTTTTACATTTACCGTACTTGTTTCTTTGTCTACAGTAAAATTCATTAAGAGATTAGATTTCATTTTCTTAAAATTTTAAATTCATTACTATTTTACTTTTGTACTTCAAGGATTTTATCCAACGTTTCCATAGTGCTTGTAAATCCTTCTTTAAAGCCCATTTCAATTATTTTTTCTAAATCAGATAAGCTATCTCGTTTAATTTCAATAGCAACAATTACGTAATTTCCTTGTTCGGAAAAATTGACATTCCAATAAGAACTTCCAAAAGTTGAATCAGGATTGCCTTCAGCATCACAAAAAGTAGCAGAATATTTAAAATTGGTTTTTGGAGAAATCGAGGTATAATCAATAAGTCCCCATCGTTCCTGATTTTCAGGACCAACCATGGCATACAATCTTTGTCCGCCTGCTCTAAATTCCATGCGTTTTGTTTTAGATGTAAATGGGGCAGGAGCCCACCATTGATCTAAAATTTCAGCTTCTGTCCATGCTGACCAAACATTGGCAAGCGATGCGTTGAACTCACGTTTTATATTCACCGTTATAGTTTCCTTGTTTACGGAAAAATTCATTAAGAGATTAGATTTCATTTTCTTTAGATTTTAGGTTCATTAACACATGATCAAGTTGACTGAATCGGTTTTCCCAAATTTCCTTAAACTGTTCCAGCCATTTGTCAACTTCTTTCATTTTGTCAATTTTAAGTTGATAATAGATTTCTCTGCCTATTTTTTTTTCGTCTAATAAGTCGCATTCGTTGAGAATTTTAATATGTTTCGAAACGGCTTGTCTCGTTGTATTAAACTGCTCTGCAATTGCATTTGGGGTTAAAGCAGTAGTAGCCACTAATACTAAGATGGCCCGACGGGTTGGGTCGGCAATAGCCTGAAATATATCTCGTTTCATTTTTGATTTATTTAAATACGCAACTAATCAGTTGCAAATATACATAACATTTTGATTAGTAGTATGTTTTTTTTATTTTATGATTTTCTGTAAAAAAAAAATAGAGACATACAATTTTGTACATCTCTATTAAAATAAGGTCAGGGTTTATGTTCACCGCCTATTAATTGTCCCAATTTTCTATTATGTTTTTATTCCACAAGTCTTCGGCAAACTGTCTAAAGACTTTTGGAGCTTTCTTAAAATTGTCATCAAATTTAAATTCACCGCCTTCAAATAATCTTTTTCCGTTATCATCAGTTCCAAATTCAACTTTGTTGCGTCCTCGCATAGCATATTTCTGGTTGCCTTCGTACATAATAATCTTCATATCGCACGGGCTTACATCTCCATGACAAACCGTTTTATACATTAGCCATATTTCAGCGATACCATTTTTATCTAAGTCTGTAATTTTAAAAGTATTTTTGACAAAAGCCGCTATAATATCTACCGGACAATCGGCAATAAAATCCTTTACTCTCCAGGTTTGTTTCGCTTCGTTATTCGATATTATAAAATGGTAGGCATATAACTCAGCATCACTGCTGTCTTCAAATTCGTGTCCCTGTTTTTCATTTTTGTAAATACCCGTTTCAGTTGTGATTACAATATTATCTCCTGAATTATCTTTCCAGCGAACAGCATTTTTAATAAAACCTTCGTATTTTATTGAACGGGGAAATTGTGTCGAATCAATTTTTGTTACAACTAAAGGTTGATTTTTTGAAACGTTTAGCGTTGTATTATCAGATGTTTTTGGCTGTTCTTTTTTCTCCTCTTTACAACCTGAAAATGCTATAATAAGTATTAATAAAATTGCAATTTTTCTCATGTGTTCATTCATCAACATTTTTTTAAAGGATATAGGATTTTGATACAATACGCTTAAAATGTAATATGTTTTTGCTTATTCTATTTGCATACCGCTTTCGGCATCAAATTGTTTTCTTTCGCTTTCAGACATTTTGTTTCTTAGTACTTTTATCGTGTAACCGCCAAACAGTTTTCCGTTTTCAATATACATCCAGTCGCTAATGTTTTTACTGTCGACGTTTATGGTATCCCCAATTTTATAATCTGTAATATATTCAGGTTCATTATCTAAAATTCCGGAATATTTGCCATCTTTAAACTCAACATTAGTTAACCAGATATGCTCAGCATCGGTTTCATTTTGAAATTTAACTTTCAAAGATTTAACTTCAATTTCCGGATTAAGTAAAGCAGTATTAAAATCTGCTAAGGTTTGGTTCGCTTTTTCTATTGCTTCATTCATATCTGTATCACTGCCTTTAACATTGTAGATATCCGGCTGGTCTTTTCTTTCGACCTTATCAGAATTTTTACAGCTGATAAAACAAAACAGAATTAAAGTAATCAGGATTTTGGTTTTCATTTTTTGATTGTATTAAATTGTTTTTTTGGTCAGAAATTTTATCCTCTGAATTTATTTCTGACAATAATATCTTTAAGTCTCGCTTTTAGATCTTCGCCGGTATCATAAACCATTTGATCATTATTAGGGAAAGGCACAGCACGTTTATTAAAATAATTCATATAATTATCCTCACAAGCACTTCTGTCGCCTTTATACGTAGAGTAAACATTTTCGAAAATAAATTCGCTCGTGACCGGAAATGATTGTAACAGCGCATTTATGCGAACATCAACATAATCTACTTTTGCCGTTATCTGGCAGGATTTAAACTGTCTGAATTCGTAGATATTTGCTCTAAGCCATCTGTAGTTGTCGACCTTTATCTCTTTGCCCAGACTATCTTTTACAGGTCTTCCGCGGCTGTCAAGAAGAGTTTTTATACCATCTTTGACTTGTCTTTCTTTAATGAATTCTTTCTCCTTGATTTGCTCCGGCGAAATATTAATTTGTCTAAAGTTGATTATCAGGCTATAATCGTAAGTAATATTTTTTTGTCTGGCACTATGATAAACCGTCCATTTATCATTTAAACCGTAAGTTTTAAAATCCAGTAAATCATCCTGAAGCATTTTTGGGATCACCATATTAGTTTCGTTTGTGGCATATACATCAACGAAATCAGTTCCTTTGAACTGGGCGTCATCCATCATTTTTTTCGTGTTCTTGTAGCCCGGACTAAGACTTTCAAGATAGAAAAGATCATCATATGCGAGTCTGAAATCCAGTTTGTTTTTTGATTTTAAAAGAACAGAAGCTTTGTCATATAAATATTTCGTAAGCGCAATTTTACTGCTCACAATCTGATCTGAATAATTATCAAATGCAAAAGAAGCATTTTTTCCCTGTTTCAATAAAGGCAACGGCAATAACGGTCTTATTTTTTCCTGACGGTTATTCAACTGCAAATAAGTATTATAAACACGTTCAGAATTTGTTGGTGTAGCTTCTTTAATCATCAAATCGAGATCACGCAAATCCCTGTCCTTTGCTTTTGCAAAAGCTTCTTCCAGCAAATAGACATAATCTTGTTTTCCTTTAGCGTCTTTTTTGGTTCTCAATGCCTCGACAGCACGGTCTATGGCACCATCATAATTACCATCGCTTAGCAATGATTGCGTGGTTTTTACGCCACATGACGAAAGGGCTAAAAATAATATGGAGAATAGTAATCCGAATTTTTTCATTCTAAAGGCGATTGATTTTAAAGGTGTAAATATATCGGTTTTTAGATGAATTCAAATAGTGTAAATTTTAAATTTCAGGAGCAGGAATTTTAGTTCACAAAAGGAACAATTGTCCCGCTTTCGCCTTTATCGCTTGGTACCGATAATTATCGGGAATTCGAGGATACGGGCTCTATTGGGGCTAGATTAGAATTTTAGTTTTTTATAAGGGTTGAGACGCAATAGGATGCGCCTTTATGTATTTACCTGAAGATCCTTTTATTTAGGCCAGAACAAAATATTAAATTTGTGTCCATCCGGATCAGAGAATCCAAAGAAATATCCTTTTTCAATACTTTGAGGTTCAGCGAAAATCTTTCCACCTGCATTTTTAACATTCAGTAACCATTGATGTACTTCGTCTACGCTTTCGGCCGAAAGAGAGAAAATAACTTCATTACCCACTTTTAAGTCGGCAGCTTCACTACTAATAGCCCACTTAAACTTTTCTTTTATAAAAAAATGAATTATAAAATCATCCTGTCCAAAAGTAAAACTGGTCAATTCTGTATTGGTACCATTGGGTTTAAAACCTAGTTCGCTGTAGAATTTGGTTGTTCGCGCCAGATCTTCTACACCCAAATTGGCCCATATTTTTTTAGTTTTCATAGTAAAGATTTAAAAAATTAGAACTTAGTTTCGACCATTAAATAATAATCGAACAATAAATTTATGAATTTTTAAATTAATAATTATAGAAACGTTGATATACAGCGGTTTGTCTAACGTGTGATAAAATTATTCCCGCTGAATCCATTCGTATTTGTTGTTTTTTAGGTAAATGATACCACCTCCGCAGCTTTCTTCGGCGTGAATAAATATACCGTCATTGGGAAGTTTGATTTTATCTTCGTCCTTTATTTCTTCATCGCCCATTATTTCGCCTTCGTCACTTATGTTATTCCAGTAAACTTCATTTTTTGGCGCTTTTTCGAAAATTCCCACCCAGTCAATTTCGTCAAAACCTTGTTTCAAAACAGTATTTCCCATTCCCAGATAGTCGGTTCGTTTTCCGTTACCGAATATGATCCTTAGACCACTTTTGTTATTATTGGTACTTCTGACAATTTCGACAGTTTCATTTTTCCCGTCGCCATCTAAATCACATAGAATTTTGTTTTTTTTATGTTTGGCCGAAATTACAATAGTATCTGAACTGTTTTTTACAATTTCTTTTTCCTCAGGTATTTGCACAGTATCTTGCACAGAAACTTGTATTTTTTCGGTTTCTGTTTTTTGATCTTTTTTACAGGAAATAAGTATTAAGGCAGATAGAATTAGAATTGTGGTTTTCATGATTTATAAAAAAGGGTTAAAGTATTAATTAATAATTTCGTTAGCAATTTTGAAAACTTTATTGTCGAGATTTGACTCAGCTAATTTCAAAACACAAATATAATTGTTCAGACAAAGATTGTTATTTTATTTATTTTTTTTTACAGATCTTACAATTAAAGTATAAATCGTCAAAATCTGAAAAGTAATAAAAATTTTAAATTTGTAAATTTTTATTTACAAAATATTATAATAGCAATATCTTTGCTAATCGATATTGTTTTCAATTCTGACCTAAGAAAAGAAAAAAACAGACGAACAATCAATTAAAAACTTAACCATAGTACAATCTAATGGATTTAAATACAGTAACAAAAAAAGTGGAAATGGTTTCTGATCAGTACGAGAAAAACTGCAATATAAAAAGGGACGCCGATTGGTATATTTTGAAATTGCAGGAAGAAATAGGAGAGTTGACCCAAAATTATCTTTCGTATACAGGGAGAGGAAGAAGCAGAAATCTGACACAAGAAGAATTAAAAAAGAACATTGCGAATGAAGTCGCTGATGTGCTTGGGCAAATTTTATTATTTGCCAATTATCACAATATTGATGTAGAGAAGGCTATGGAAGATAAATGGTTTTCGTACCTGAAATAGATTTATATTAGAGTTTTATTGATTGTAGAGACGCACAACAACTCGACTGAATTACAGCAAAAAATGCACAAAGATCAAAAGTGATATTTGTGCATTTTTTCTTTTTTGCATATGCTGATTAGATTTGATATTGTTTATTGATTTTTTCCTCCGGTTTTTCGCAAAACAAATACAAGCAAAGTAAAAACGCCCATTCTATTGGTTTCATTACTAAATAGGTAAAGCTGGATAATGGTTTAGTATTGATTTTCTGAGATAAATTATATCCGTATTTATCATAATTGGTGCGTATAAAATGATGTAATTTAGGAGAGAAATCCTGTACCATTTCTTCAAATGCATTTGCAATAAGCAATTGACGGTTTACTATTATTGTTCTGCCATTTCTTTTTCCTAATCTTAGAGGTTTTACAATTTTAGGATTTCCGGAGGCAGCAACCGTACATAAATAATGTCCTTTATGATCCAGGATTGGCGGATGCATTTGTTGCGAAAATCTCCAGGTTGTTGTGTCTGTAAAAACTTTTATCAATGAATTAGAATCCTGACCAAATAAGACTAGGATAAGCGTAATGATCAATAATAGCGGAATTATTAGAATAATACTCCACAAAGGTAAGTTGCTTTTTTGAGCGAAAAACTGGTTGATTTTATTCAAAAAATTATTGGAATATGTTTCTTCATTTGCAATCCTCATTTTGGTTTTTAGGATGCCAATGACAAGGCTTACTGCGATTATCAGACTTATAATTGGAACACCTATAAAAAAATACATATGTTCTGAATTGTCATACATATCAATACTTTCGGTATTGTGTTGTGATACTTGTAGTAAAATTACAAAAGAGAGAATACTGCCAATTACAAGAAAACTCAAGGATAAAACCTGTGTTAAGGGAGGTAATTTATTGTCTTTTAGCCAAATTAATAAAACTGAAATAATAAAGGCTATAAAATAAAAGAGTAAACTAAGAATATGCTTGCCCCCAAAAGGAATATAACATTGCCCATCGACAGGATCAATAGCGATATGGTAATCGTTGCCATGAGATTCTAACCCAACGAACATAAAAAGGAGTGAAAAAACATAGATGTTTGTTACAATCAACTCTAAAATTGAATTGTTCTTTTTAATTTTTTTTAAAATAATAACCACAATACTAACTATAGCTATAAAGGCTAATCCGGCATAAAAAAAAATCATATATAATTTTGAATTTATTCGTTTTTAGAGAGGTGTTTTATTTATACTCTTTTCCATTAAAAACTAATTTCGATGTTTCGGTTTTAATCGTATCCTTAGAGATACAATCATCTTTTGTGGGCGTACTTATTGTTTGTACAATTTTAGTTTTGACTATAATATTGCTAAAATTATTGTTTTGCACTTTGCCCATGTCGAAGGTCGAATTACTGTATTCAAATTCTCCTGCACAATTAGTATCCCATTCTCCATGAGATTGTGAAATTTTATAATTCTTCAGCACTTGCTTCAAAGATCCTTTTTCTATAATGTACAATGACAAATTGGTTTCGCTAAACGGATTAGGTTTACTGCTGGCATTAAAGTCTACTCTTACTCCAAAGGCTCTCGTAGTTTTATTAAGAAGGTACAATCCGGTATCAATCGAAATATCGGTTAATACAAAAGCATCAGATGTCCAGGCGTTGGGTTCAATAAATTTGCAGATTATTTTTCCTGTTGCATTATCGATTACCACGATATAAGCATCTAATTCAAAGTAAAAATGACCTTCATTGTCTTCTTCATTGACAATATATTTAGGGATCACCAAAACACTTTTGTCCTTGTCGTATGGTAGTATTTTTTGAGTAAAAAGATTTTGATTTATGTCACTTTCTTTTAAGTTAAGCTGTTTGAGTACAGTATCTAAATGATCAACCTGTTGTGAAAACGAAAGTTGAAAACAAAATAGTAAGGCAAGGAAACATTTTTTCATTGTTTTGCTTATTCTATATTGATTAAATTAAATTTCTTAAGCTCCGGATTAAATTCATAATTCAAAATATTGCCTTTAAAACAATCTTTTGAGTCTTCTAATAAATCAGAATCACTAATCTGTATTTTTTTTGTTCCAATGAAGTTATAATCAAATAAAATCTGATTGTCCTCAAGGAATTCCATACAGTTTTTATCGTTTTTGTCAATTAAAAATGCTGTTAAATTGTCAAATAAGCTTTTGAACGGGATGTATTTTAACTCACCATTTAAGTATTCATAGGCGTGAAGATCTTTTCCATCGCCAACAACATCATTTGTAATTACGATATAGTTATTGGTTTTTATTTTATAAATTGATAAGACCCAATATCCGTCAACAACTTGAATTTCAATTGTATTGGGTTGTGTCAGTGAAATTTTAGAAAAATGTTCTGCTGGTGTAGTTGTATAACTAAGTTTCTGTATTTGCTTTACAAATTCTATTCTCTCATTTTTATTCCATCGCCAGCTTGCCATCGTACTGTCTGGCAAAATAGTAAGAATATCAAAGAGGTTTTTATGTTCGTAGTAACTGATTTTTAGAGTATCTAACTTTTTAATGCCATCATTTTCTCTTTCTGAACTATCCTTCTCTTTTTTATTTGAAATTTTAGAATCTGACGTTTCCTCATTTTTTTTACATGAAAACAAAATCAGGACTAAAAGTGATAGCATTAATTGTTTCATTTCTAAGAGTGGGTTGGTTAGAATTTATCTCTACAAAAAGAGTATTCGCTGTCGTTCGAAAATTTTTTATTAACGAAACTTTGTTTTGCTAAAATATAAAAATAAACTTACGTCAGAACAGCTTTTAAACAGAACTTTAAATTATTATTTAATAGCTAATTTATGGTAGGAATATAACTTTTGACGATCAACTTCTTTGTAACCTTTTATATAGAAAACATGGTCTGTTTTCCAGATGATTTTTTCTATTTTAAATTCATCTGAGTGATAAGTCGCAGTCTCTGTTAGATACGTTTTTGGCTTTTTTTTATCATTTATTTTTAATATTCCAATATCACAATTTTGACTTTCGTAAGCAGAGTTGTAATAATAAACTAGATATTTATTATTTACAGACGGAATTGGTAACTCTACCCTTCTATCGCCAAATGAAACAATATTGTATTCATAATCATTAGTATCATCTAATAAAAAGAGTTCTCCAAATCCCAGAGATTCAGATGTGGAGCTGTTGGTAATCGCAAACAATTTCAAGTTTGTATAATATCCTAATAAATCATAGCCGCTCCAGCTTTCTTCTCCGCCGTAATCTTTGTATTTTTTAAATTGGTGTTTTGTATGTTCAGTTTGAATATAGAAAAAATTGCCATTTTTTTCAGTTTTGACTTTTTCTAAAGAAGCAAATGATTTAAGTTGGTTAAATTCTGTTTCGGTAATAGTGTCTACAGCTAATCTCGGAAGTTTTTCGTACTTGTCAGCGTAGCCAAGATCTGTTTTTTTGGTAGTATCGAGAACCGTTTTTTCTGTTTTAGAAGCTTTGTTTTCGGATGTTATTTCGGTTTTAGATGCTGTTTTTATATTTGCATCATTCTTCTTTTGCTTGATACAGGAAATAAACGAAAGGAATATAAACGATAGAAGAATTTGCTTCATTGAAATTGATTTATAAAGCGCTTTTACTTTAATTCTAGTCTACTTTTTATCTGATATACAATTTCCCAAAACAAAATAGATAAAATAGCATTTGTAAATATTGCTGTTTTTACTAAATAAGGATCATAATTGACAAGCAGATGTAAATTTGCAAATTGTACAGCCAAAAATAAACTTAAAGCAGCAATAGCAATAGAACAAATTATATTTAGGAACAGTGTCCACTTGAGGGCGAAGAAAGTATACATCAGGTTCAGAACTGCAAAACCACAGCCTAAAGTGATATACGGATCTGTTTTTAATACTTCGCCTAACGAAAGTAAAAGTGAAGTTGTAGAAAGGTATAGAAAAAATAGAATGGAGTAAATTAGGATTCTTATTTGTGGTTTCATTTTGATGTTTTTTTTAATTTGACGAAATTACGAATTAAAAATGAAGCTGTAATTAAGGTAGATTTAAAAAACGGTTTTTGTTATTTAAATGATATAAATTCGAGTTTAAACAAAACGTTTATAAAATTGCTCACTATCTGTAGAATCAATGACAATTGTTTTCGCCCACAAATCTCCAAGTCTTTGATTGTATTTTGTGTTTTTTATCAATAATATTCCCAGTAGTCCAAAAAACCAAATGTCTAATATATCTACCAAATGTCTTTTAAAGGATTGTCCAAAAGTTAAACTTGAAGTGTTGTTATCCCGTATGGAAACAACTTTTAAATCAAATACCAGATTACCAAGAGTGCCTCCAAATTTTAATTCGAATCCAATCATATAAAAACCCCAAATTAATTATGTTGTTAATGCAGGAAATCCTTCTAGTTTGTATCCTGTTAAAGTTTTTTCTCCATAATAGACGAACATAATATATAGCATTCCAGACATTAGCGAATAGTCAATTAATCCCGCAAATATTCTTTTTCGAAGATTTGGTTTCGTAGCAATTTTTTCCATTTGTTGTGTAGTATTTAGTTATTTTAAAATCGTCTCTATTTTAGTTTCTGATTTTTCTTTAAGAACACTGTCCGGATGAAAACTCCAGATTACGAGAAATCTTCCTTTTGCAAGATATTCTTCGGGATGTTCATCTGTTGGCTGACCGTCTTTTCCCCAAAGCAAACCTTGCAGAAATCTATCCCCTTTAAAAGTGTGTTCAAATTCAAAATACATGATAGATCCACGATCGGTTTTACTTTTAAAACTTTGAATCGCTTTACTTTTTAAAGTTCCAACAATGGTGCTATAGGTTTCAATATCAGTATAAAAATTACAAGCGGCAGGAGTAACACAAATATTACCGTCGTTTGAAGTATATGTTTTAGGGATTTCTTTTGGTTTTAGTTTTAGATCAGCAATGGTTTGACTGAATATATTGGTAGTAAGTAACAGAAATAATAGCGATAGGGGAATCGTAATTTTCATGGGTTTAAGGTTTAGTTGGGCTTGCTAAAATAGTTTTTTTATTTGAGTTTTTGTAGAGAAAAAAATATTAGCAGGTTAGCCTGCAATGTCATTAAGTTAAGAGATTTTTGAATGAGGATTAACTATTTCTGTATCAATAATTCTATCAGAATCCGCAATCTTGTCATCTCGACGAAGGAGAGATCACACAAGAAACTTGACAAAGATTGAGGATTCTGATTACGGGATATTGGATGTGATTTCTCCCTTCGGTCGAAATGACAAACTTTGGGGTTACTTTGCGCTTCAAGGGATTAAAATCCCTCGCTTCAATATGTCCCGAACCTCCGGTTCTCTAAAAAAGTTCCGGAGGAACGTATTATTTTGTAAGGCTGGACTTCAGTCCAGTCTGATAAAGTTGAGTCTGGAATATCATGATAAAAATCCTTTTTAATCCGCGTTTTTGCAAAGCAAATCCGCGTCATCTGCGTTCAGTATTGGCGATTTGCTTGGCGGGGCTTCGACTTCGCTCAGCCTGACATGCGTTTGCCAATCTAAAATATAAAAGCAGCAATCTAAAATAAAAAAATCCCGCTTCAAAATGAAACGGGATTTCTACAATTGATATTCTCTTTTTTTTATTTTAAACTGTTGCAGCAACTTCTTGTGGCAACGGAATTTGATTTTTAAGCAAATCTTCGAATGTTTCGTGTTGGCGAATTAAGATTCCTTTTCCGTCCATCCATAAAACTTCGGCTGGTTTGTATCTTGAATTGTAGTTTGATGCCATGGAGAAACAGTATGCACCGGCATTTCTGAAAGCAAGAATATCACCCTCAGTAATTTCTGAAATTCTACGGTTGTTGGCAAACGTATCTGTCTCACAAATGTATCCTACTACAGAGTAAAAACGCTCTTTTCCTTTTGGGTTAGAGATATTTTCGATATGGTGTTGTGAACCGTAAAACATAGGACGAATTAAGTGGTTGAAACCACTATCGACTCCGGCGAAAACTGTTGAAGTTGTTTGTTTTACTACGTTTACTTTTGCTAAGAAGAAACCTGCTTCGCTCACGAGGAATTTCCCTGGTTCGAAAATCAACGTTAAATCTCTACCATATTCTGTACAGAAAGAGTTGAATCTTTTTGATAATTTTTTACCTAATTCTTCAATGTCAGTTTCGATATCGTCTTTTTTGTAAGGTACTTTGAATCCGCTTCCGAAATCTAAAAATTCAAGATCTTTGAAGTGTTTTGCGGTATCAAACAAGATTTCAGCAGCATACAAGAATACTTCGATATCAAGAATATCAGATCCTGTGTGCATGTGAATACCTACGATGCTCATTTTTGTGTTCTCTACAATTCGTAATATATGCGGAATTTGGTGAACAGAGATTCCGAATTTACTATCGATATGTCCTACTGATATATTTGCATTTCCTCCCGCCATTACGTGCGGATTGATACGAATACATACCGGAATTTGTGGATATTTTGTCCCGAATTGCTCCAGAATAGATAAGTTGTCAATATTGATTTGTACACCCATTGCGGCAACTTCTTCGATCTCTTCAAGAGAAACTCCGTTTGGTGTAAAAAAGATTTTTTCAGGTTCATAGCCAGCATGAAGTCCCAATAAAACTTCTTGAATTGATACAGTATCTAAACCAGACCCCATGTTCTTTAATAACTGAAGAATCGCAACGTTTGACAATGCCTTCATGGCGTAATTAACTCTTAAGTTTTCTACCTTAGAGAAAGCTTTAGTTAACCTATTGTACTGTGATTGGATTTTTTCGGCATCATAAACATATAATGGACTTCCAAATTGGTCTGCTAACTGCAGTAAATCTTTTGCTTGCATTTTTTTAACTTATTTTAAGCAAAGTTATTACACTTTTGACTAACGACAAATTAATTGTAGAAAAATAACAAATTGTAACAAATTGTTTGTTTTTAAACAAAAAGTCGTTTATTTTAGATTTTTATAAAATTCTTTTTAGCCTCTAAGTTGCTAAGGTTCTAAGTTACTAAGTTTTTTGCATAGATTGTCGAATGCTTGCTTTTTTTGCCACGAATTTCACGAATTTTCGCTAATTTTTATTTTGGTTGTTTTTTTAAAACTTTGCAAAACCATAGCCCGAGGTTTCAACCTTTGGAACTAAGTTTTTTGCATAGTTTGTCGAATGTTTGCTTTTTTTGCCACGAATTACACCAATTTTCGCTAATTTTTATTTTGGTTGTTTTTTCAGAACTTTTCAAAACCATGGCCCGAAGTTTTAACCTTGGGTACTAAGTTTTTCGCATAGATTGTTGAATGTTTGCTGTTTTTTGCCACGAATTACACCAATTTTCGCGAAATTTTTATTTAGGATATTTTTTCAAAATTTTTCAAAACCATAGCCCGAGGTTTCAACCTTGGGAACGCAATATATGATTACAATACGTTTTCCAAAGTTGAAACCTCGGGCTATGCATTAAGATTTTTGGGTTTTTTAAATCTTTGTTCCTTTGTTTCTCTTGGTCTTTAAACCTAAAAAGCCCTGACGTTAGTCAAGGCTTTTTGTTGTGTGTTGTTTATAAGAATAAAGACGTTATAATTTTTTTGATGTTCTAAAGATTTAAGAAAGTAAAAAACGTAGTCCCTTAGCAACTTAGTATCTCAGAACCTTAAAAAATTATAGACTTGGTAAGTCTCCGTTTCCTTTGGTTGGCAAGTTAGTAGAGCCCATTAAGAACAAATCTACTTCTCTTGCTGCTTCGCGACCTTCTGAAATAGCCCATACGATTAATGATTGTCCACGACGCATATCTCCGGCAGTGAAAATATGAGGTACATTCGTTTGATAATTTTTTGCCTGATAGTTGCTTCTCATGTCAAGTTCAATACCTAATTGCTCGCTTAAAGTTTTCTCCGGACCTGTAAATCCTAAAGCCAATAAGGCGAGATCACACGGCCAGATTTTCTCTGAACCTTCTTTTTCGATTAATTCAGGACGTTGACCAGGAGTCATTTTCCATTGAACTTCAACGGTTTTTAATCCTGTTAATTCTCCTTTGTCGTTAGAAATGAATTCTTTAGTATTTATTAACCAGTTTCTGCTGCAACCTTCTTCGTGAGATGAAGACGTTTTCAACTGCAAAGGCCAGAAAGGCCAAGGCGTAGATTCGCTTCTTCCAACCGGAGGTTTTGGCAAAATTTCAAAATTAGTTACTGATTTTGCTCCGTGTCTGTTTGATGTTCCAACGCAGTCAGATCCAGTGTCACCACCACCAATTACAATTACATCTTTTCCAGTTGCTTTAACCTGGTCCGGAATCGATTCTCCGTATAAAACTTTTGTTTGTTGAGTAAGGAAATCCATTGCCTGAACAACGCCTTTGCTTTCGATTCCTTTAGTTGGCAAACTTCTTCTTTCGGTTGCTCCACCGCATAATACGATAGAATCAAAAGCATTTAGTTCTTCTACGCTAAAGTTAACACCAACATTTACATTCGTTTTAAAAGTGATTCCTTCAGCTTCAAGAATTAAAACACGTCTGTCGATGATTCCTTTTTCTAATTTGAAATTCGGAATTCCGTAACGCAATAAACCTCCAATAGCATTGTCTCTTTCAAAAACAGTTACCGTGTGACCGGCTCTGTTTAATTGTTGAGCTGCTGCCAAACCTGCAGGACCTGAACCAATAACGGCTACGGTTTTTCCTGTTCTGGTTTTTGGTGCTTGTGGTTTGATCCATCCTTCAGCAAAACCTCTTTCGATGATGTTTTTCTCGATGTTTTCGATAGCAACCGGTTCTTTGATGATTCCTAATACACATGATTTCTCACATGGAGCAGGGCATAATCGACCTGTAAACTCCGGAAAGTTATTAGTAGACTGCAAAATATTTAATGCACTCTGCCATTCTTCCTGATGTACCATGTCGTTGAAGTCAGGAATTAAATTTCCTAACGGACAAGCACTGTGGCAAAAAGGAATACCACAATCCATACATCTTGAACCTTGTTCTTTTTTCTTATCTTCTGCTAACGGTATTGTAAATTCGCTGTAGTTCGAAACACGTTCTACAACTGCTAAATTACTTTCGTCGGCTCTGTTATATTCTTTAAATCCGCCTATTTTACCCATGACATTTTGATTAAAATTTAAATGATCAATTTTAAATTCCAATTTTTTAAATTCCAAATTCCAATTTTTTTAACCGCAAAGAGCCCAAGGTCTTTGTTTTTGCTTTTTTGAGTGTTTTAAGTTCGCAAAGCTTTGTGGTCAAAATTTCAATAATCGAAAATCTAAAATCAGAATTCTAAAATCATTTAACCCGCAATTAATTCTTCTATTTTTTTCTCTTCTGCAATTCGTTGTAATGCTTTCTTGTAATCAGTTGGCATTACTTTCACGAAATTGTTTTGTTCATTTTCCCAGTCTGCTAAAATTCTTTTTGCTAATGGACTGTTGGTATACAAAGAGTGATTTTTGATTAGTTTTCTCAATTTAGTCACATCTTCTTCTTCGACAGGATCAAAAGCAACCATTTCCATGTTGCATAATGTCGCATCAAATTGTTGTTTAGGGTCGTAGACATAAGCTACACCACCGCTCATACCAGCTGCGAAGTTTCTTCCTGTTTTTCCTAAAACAACCACTGTACCACCGGTCATGTATTCGCATCCGTGATCTCCAATTCCTTCAACAACTGCGGTTGCTCCAGAATTTCTCACGCCAAAACGCTCACCAGCCATTCCATTAATATAAGCCTCTCCGGTAATAGCTCCGTAAAGGGCAACGTTACCAATAATGATATTTTCTTCAGGTTTGAAAGTTGCAGTAGGAGGGACTTTGATAATCAATTTTCCTCCGGACAATCCTTTTCCTAAATAATCATTACAGTTTCCGTGAATTTTAAACGACAATCCGTTTGTTGCAAAAGCACCAAAACTTTGTCCGGCAGAACCTTCAAAATCAACTAAAATAGTGTCTTCAGGTAAACCTTGTGCGCCATATATTTTTGAGATTTCATTACTCAAAATAGCACCTACAGAACGGTCTGTATTTTTAATTTTAAATGTAACTCTTGTTTTCTCTTTTCTATAAATAGAAGGAATAGCTTCTTTGATAATTTCGAAATCCAATACGTTTTCAAGATTGTGATCTTGTTCAGTTGTATTGTGATTTGGAACTGTTTTAGCTTTTTCCGGTTTGTATAGAATCGATGATAAATCTAAACCATTTGCTTTATAATGTTTGATCGCTTTGTTCACATTTAATTTTTGTGACTGACCCACCATTTCTTTTAAGGTTCTGAAACCTAATTGCGCCATGATTCCTCTTAACTCTTCAGCAATAAAATACATGAAGTTGATAACGTGCTCCGGAGTTCCTTTGAAATTTTTTCTCAATTCAGGATCCTGAGTTGCAATACCAACCGGGCAAGTATTTAAGTGACAAGCTCTCATCATGATACATCCTGATGCAACAAGCGGTGCAGTAGCAAAACCAAATTCTTCGGCTCCCAATAATGCAGCGATAGCAACATCACGACCCGTTTTCAATTGTCCGTCACATTCCAGAACCACACGGCTTCTTAAATCATTTAAGATCAGAGTTTGTTGTGCTTCGGCTAAGCCAAGTTCCCACGGAATACCTGTGTGTTGTAAAGAAGTTAATGGTGCAGCACCAGTTCCTCCGTCATAACCTGAAATCAGGATTACGTCAGCTTTTGCTTTTGCAACACCGGCAGCGATGGTTCCAACTCCAACTTCAGAAACTAATTTTACGTTTACACGTGCTTCACGATTGGCATTTTTTAAGTCAAAAATCAACTGAGATAAATCCTCAATAGAGTAAATATCGTGGTGAGGCGGAGGCGAAATCAAACCTACATATGGTGTAGAGTTTCTTGTTTCAGCAATCCAAGGCACTACTTTTTCTCCAGGTAATTGACCACCTTCTCCGGGTTTTGCACCCTGAGCCATTTTAATCTGGATTTCTTTAGCGTTTGTCAAATAGTTGATCGAAACACCAAAACGTCCCGATGCCACTTGTTTGATTGCACTGTTTCTTGAATCTCCGTTGATTTCTTTCTGGAAACGTTTAGGATCTTCTCCTCCTTCTCCAGAATTACTTTTTCCGCCAATTCTGTTCATTGCAATCGCTAAATTCTCGTGTGCTTCTCTACTGATAGATCCGTAAGACATCGCACCCGTTTTGAATTTTTTTACAATTTCTGTCCAAGGTTCTACTTCATCAATAGAAATTGGATCTAAATTGTTGAATTCGAATAAACCTCTAATAGTCATTAAGTTTGAGCTCTGCTCATTGACCATGTCCGAGTATTCTTTATAACTTTCAGGGCTATTCAAACGAACGGCCTGTTGTAATTTTGCAATAGTGGTTGGGTTAAACATATGTTTTTCTCCACCACGTCTCCATCTGTAAATTCCTCCAATTTCTAAAGGCAATAAACCTGCAATTTTAGAATTTGGAAATGCTTTTTGGAAACGTTTTTTTACTTCTTTTTCTACTTCCATCAAACCAATTCCTTCGATTCTTGAAGGGGTAAATGGGAAGTATTTGTTAGTGAAGGTTTTGTTTAAACCTAAAATCTCGAAAATTTGAGCAGCTCTGTACGAATGTAAAGTAGAGATACCAATTTTATTCATGATTTTAAGGATACCTTTTGCAATTGCTTTGTTGTAATTTACTATAGCATAATCTGCTTTTACTCCTGTAATATGTCCCTGGTTAACCTGATCGTGAATGATCTCGTTTACCATATAAGGATTGATCGCACTTGCACCATATCCGAATAATAAAGCAAAATGATGAGGTTCACGTGGTTCAGCAGATTCGATTATGATTCCGAATTTAGAACGAACCTGTAAAATATTCAAAGAGTGATGGATATAAGAACAAGCCAATAGCATTGGTATTGGAGCCAATTCTTCACTTACACCTCTGTCAGATAAAATAATGATATTACATCCTTCAGAAACCGCTTTAAAAGTTGCCTGAACACATTTTTCAAGCGCGCGTTCTAAACCGTTAACTCCTTTTTCTATTTTATATAAAGTAGAAATTGTAGCCGATTTGAAATCTGCGTGATCAATGTTTCTGATTTTATCTAAATCCTCATTCGAGATAACCGGATTCTGGATTTTTAGTTTTTTACATTGTTTTGATTCAATTTCAAAAATATTAAAATCTCCACCAATTGCTAAACTGATATCGGTAATGATTTCTTCACGAATACCATCCAAAGGCGGGTTGGTAACCTGAGCAAATAATTGTTTGAAATAGTTGTACAACAATTGAGGCTGATCTGATAAAACTGCCAATGGCGTATCGTTACCCATAGAGCTAATGGCTTCAGCGCCCTGAGCTCCCATTGGGTTAATGATAGTTTTTAAGTCTTCAATTGTATAACCAAATAATTTTTGTCTTGTTAGAAAATCAAGTTTCTCAACAGGAGTAGGATTATTGGTATATGGTATTTTAGATAATTGCAACAAGTTTTCATCAATCCATTCCTGGTAAGGACGTTTTGTTACAATTGCTTTTTTAATTTCTTCGTCTTCAATAATACGACCTTCGTTCATGTCTACAAGGAACATTTTTCCTGGCTCTAAACGACCGTGTTGTACTACATCTTCCGGTTCTACATCAAGTACACCAATTTCTGATGACATGATCACAAAACCACTTTTTGTCAATGTATAACGAGAAGGACGCAAACCGTTACGGTCTAACAAAGCCCCAATTACGTTACCATCTGTAAACGGAATAGAAGCAGGACCATCCCAAGGTTCCATGATACAAGAGTTGAATTCGTAGAACGCTCTTTTTTCAGGAGACATTGTCTGGTGTTTTTCCCAAGCTTCAGGAACTACCATCATCATCGCCTCAGGCAATGAACGGCCTGTCATTAATAAAAGTTCTACCACCATATCCATAGAAGCAGAATCTGATTTTCCTTCTAAGATAATTGGGAATAACTTTTTGATATCATTTCCGAAAATTTTGCTTTCCATCAATTCTTCACGAGCACGCATACGGCTTACGTTTCCACGAAGCGTATTGATTTCACCATTATGACACATATATCTAAATGGTTGTGCTAGTTCCCATGAAGGGAAAGTATTAGTAGAGAAACGTTGGTGCACTAACGCCAGACGAGTCACTAAATCGGGATCTTTTAAGTCAACATAATAACGGCTGATGTCTTCCGGCATCAATAAACCTTTGTATATTATGGTCGTTGTCGATAAACTAGAGAAATAAAACATGTGACTTTCAGAGGTTTTTGATCCTCTTATGGCATGTTCAGCAATTTTTCTAGCTGCAAAAAGTTTTGCATTAAATTCGTTTTCAGTTAAATCCTGACCGTTTTTGCTAACAAAAACCTGTTTAACTGTTGGTTCTTTTTCTGCGGCAATCTGCCCTAAATTCTCCACTTCAACAGGTACATCTCTCCAACCCAGAACTTTTAAGTTTTGATCCTTAATAGTCGATTCAAAAGCGTTGATGCAAAAAGAAACCTGGTTTTTGCTTTTTGGTAAAAACACCATTCCTACTGCATACTCACGTGTTTCAGGGATTTCAAAATCACATACTTTTTTAAAGAAAGCGTGTGGGATATCGAATAAAATTCCAGCTCCGTCTCCAGTTCTTCCATCAGAACTAACGGCACCACGATGTTCCAATTTTATTAAGATATCCAATGCTTTGTGAATAATATCGTTTGATTTAATACCATTCAGATTACAAATAAATCCTGCACCACAATTGTCGTGTTCAAATTCAGGCAAATAAAGCCCTTGTTCTTTAACTTTCATTCTTGATATTTTTTCTACAAAAATAAAGATTTCGTTAAATATAATGTATTGGAATTGTAATTTGACTTACATTTTTATTGTAATACTAGAAAAACGCTTCTTAATTGATAATAATATTATATTAACCATTGCGAAATGATAAAATGACAACGGCTGTTAGAATATATTAAGAAAAATCGCCGTAAGCCTAATGAATACAGTGATGTATTTGTTAAATATCAAACGTTTTAGTGGTTTTCCGTTAATATTAACAAATTGTTTTGTTAACTATTTCTTGGTATTGAAAAAGAATAAACGTTTTGCAAATATCTCACACGTTTTTTAATTGAAAAAGATTTTACTATTCAGTTGAATTTTGCTACTTTTGTCGCACTTTTATTCTGAAATAAATTCAGAACCAGACAAATTCTATATTATGAACATACACGAATATCAAGGAAAAGAAATTTTAGCGAGTTACGGAGTACGCATTCAACGCGGAATTGTGGCTAACAATGCAGTCGAAGCTGTGGCTGCTGCAAAACAATTAACTGCCGAGACTGGTACAGGATGGCACGTAATAAAAGCACAAATTCACGCAGGTGGTCGTGGAAAAGGTGGTGGAGTTAAGCTAGCTAAAAACTTGCAACAAGTTGAAGAAATTGCTGAACAAATCATCGGAATGCAATTGATTACACCTCAAACTTCTGCTGAAGGTAAAAAAGTAAACAAAATTTTAGTAGCAGAAGATGTTTACTATCCTGGTGAAAGTGAAACTTCTGAATTTTATGTTTCTGTTTTATTGAATAGAGCTACTGGTCGTAACATGATTATGTATTCTACTGAAGGTGGAATGGATATTGAAGAAGTTGCTGAACACACTCCTCATTTAATTTTTACTGAAGAAGTTGATCCTTCTGTTGGATTACAAGGTTTTCAAGCAAGAAGAATTGCTTTTAACTTAGGTCTTTCTGGAAATGCTTTCAAAGAAATGGTGAAATTCATCGACTCATTATACAATGCTTACATTGGTTCTGATGCTTCTATGTTTGAAATCAACCCGGTTTTGAAAACTTCAGACAATAAAATTATGGCTGTTGATGCTAAAGTAAATATCGATGATAATGCTTTATACAGACAACCAAAATATGCTGAGATGAGAGATATCCGTGAGGAGAACCCAATCGAAGTTGAAGCTAAAGAAGTAGGATTGAACTATGTAGATCTTGACGGTACTGTAGGATGTATGGTAAACGGAGCAGGTCTTGCAATGGCAACTATGGATTTAATTAAATACGCTGGTTTTGAGCCTGCTAACTTCTTAGATGTTGGTGGAACTGCTGATGCAAAACGTGTTGAAACTGCTTTCCGTATTATCTTAAAAGATCCTAACGTAAAAGCAATTTTGATCAATATTTTTGGAGGAATCGTTCGTTGTGACCGTGTGGCGCAAGGAGTTGTTGACGCTTACAAAAATATGGGTGATGCTATTAAAGTGCCAATTATCGTTCGTTTGCAAGGAACAAATGCTGAAATTGCAAAAGAATTAATTGACAATTCAGGTATGCCAATTTTATCAGCTACTCAATTTCAAGAAGCTGCTGATCAGGTTAAAGCTGCACTTTCTTAATCAAATAAGAAAT
Source organism: Flavobacterium sp. NPDC079362 (assembly GCF_050267765.1). NCBI lineage: Bacteria > Pseudomonadati > Bacteroidota > Flavobacteriia > Flavobacteriales > Flavobacteriaceae > Flavobacterium > Flavobacterium sp. NPDC079362. Next base: position 177,965 of record NZ_JBNNFM010000007.1, read on the forward strand.
CAATTATATAGAAAGTAGCTGTCTCAAAACTGAGTCAGCTACTTTTTTTTAATTTGTATTTTTATTAAGAATTTTGTAAATTTAATCAGTGTTAAGTAACTGATTATATATGAGATTCAAAGATTATAACCAACAACAAACGGTACTTTTGCCTTATTCGTTTGATGATTTAATTCCACAGAAACATCCGGTTCGAGTAGTTGATCAGATTGTCGAGTCAATAAATATCCAGCCTCTTTTACAGGCCTACAGTAAAGAGGGCAATCCTGGTTATCATCCCAAGATGTTACTCAAAGTGATGTTGTATGCTTATATGACTAATATTTACTCTTCACGAAAGATAGAACTTGCACTTCGCGAGAATATTAATTTTAT